>DGUQ01000129.1:9572-26695 GCA_002394725.1 Ruminococcaceae bacterium UBA4306 | reverse complement strand
GAGGTGACGTAATCGGTCGCCATAAAGATCGCGCCGATCATCAGACCGCCGGAGAGCAGCTGATACAGCGGATCGAGTCCGACGATCAGGCTCATCACAGCCGCTGTGCCGAGATAGACGCAGGGGATAATGGGGGAGATCACCTTGCGGATGACCAGATAGATACCGCCGAGGATCAATGCCAAAGCACAGACCTCACCGATGGAGCCGCCGCAGCGACCCAGCAGGAGATCGACATAGGAATATACGCCCGGCTCAGCCGCGAGGGGCGTCGCGGAGGTGGTGGCGTCGATCGCGGCTGCCTTGGGAGCGCCTGCCGCGGTGACCCAGTGCATCATCGGACCGGGGAAGGATACCAACAGGACGATACGCGCCGCCAATGCCGGATTGACAAAGTTCATGCCGATACCGCCGAACATCTGCTTGACCACGACGATCGCGATCAGACAGCCGAACATGGCGATCAGCGGATTGATATCAACAGGTAAGTTCAATGCAAGTAAAAGACCCGTAACCACGGCAGATAAGTCGCCGATGGTGGCGTCGCGCTTCATGATCTTGCGCGAGAGGAATTCGAGCAGGACGCAGGTCGCGATACAGATCGCGATCAGCACCATGGAGCGCATGCCGAAGATCACGCATGCCATGATCGACGCCGGGATCAGCGCGATGATCACGTCGAGCATGATACGGCGTGTGGTGCTGCTGCCCTTAAAATGAGGGGAGGCGGAAACATGTAATTTCTGTTCCATTACTTCTTACCTCCTTTGCTTGCGGCGATCTCTTCACGCTTTGCCTTTTGGATCAGCGATTTGCCGATGCGGATATTTTGTACCAGATGGCGCTTGGCGGGGCAGGCGAAGGAACAGCAGCCACATTCCATGCAGTTCATGACGTTATAGAATTTCAGCCCGTCGATGTCGCCGCGGTTTGCCGCGTTCGCAAGCTCTAAGGGCTGTAAGCGCATCGGGCAAGCGTCCAGACATTTGCCGCAGCGGATGCATGCCGTAGGCTCGTTATACTTCGCTTCTTTTTCGGACAATGCCAAAATCGCGTTGTTTTGCTTGAGAATGTATAGATCATCGTTCGGCAGGGCGATACCCATCATGGGGCCGCCCATGATCAGCTTGTAGGGCGGTTCCTTGTAGCCGCCGACAAAGTCGATGACCTCCCTGATCGGGGTGCCGATGGGAGCGATCACATTGACGGGGTTTTCAATACAGCCGCCGTCGACCGTCAGCCGGCGCGAGATCAGCGGAATACCCGTCTTGAGGTAGCGCGCGATGAAGGCGATGGAGCCGACGTTCATCACCAGACAGCCCGCGTCGCTGGGCAGGCCGCCTACGGGCACCTCGCGTCCCGTGCACGCCTTGATCAGGATCTTCTCGGCGCCCTGCGGATAAGTCGCCTTGATCGGCAGAACACGGATCTCATTGTCGGGATCAACAGAGCTGTCGGCGATCTCGCGCAGCGCCCGGATCGCGTCGGGCTTGTTATTCTCGATACCGATGATCACGCGGTGGATGTCCAAAAACTCCTTGACGGTGATGATGCCCGAGATCACGTCCCACGAGTCCTCGAGGATCTCGCGGTGGTCGGAGGTGATGTAGGGCTCACACTCGGCGACGTTGATGATCAGCGTGTCAACATTCTTGTCCGAAGGGATATTGAGCTTGACGGACGTCGGGAATCCGGCGCCGCCGAGACCTACCAGACCGCTGTTGCGGACCGCGGTGATCAGATCGGACAGGGTATCGACCTTGGGCGGCTTGATATCGGGAGAAAGACGCTGTTCGCCGTCGCTCTCGATGAAGATCGCGTCCACCTTACCTCCGTCGGGCATGGTGATTTTGTCGATTTTTTTGACTTTGCCTGAAACACTGGCGTGGATCGGAGCGCTGACAAAGGCGTCGCTTGCCGCGATCAGCTGACCGACGTCCACAATGTCGCCGACCTTGACCAGCGGCTTACACGGCGCACCGATATGCTGTGTCATCGGCAGAGCGACCATGCTCGGCACCGGCAGCGTTACGCTCTCCTTGTGCGCGGTGTTCTTGTTGTGAGGAGCGTGTACGCCGCCTTTGGTGCGGTAGGGTCGCTTAGGAAAACTGAGTTCAGCCAAAAATATACCTCCTTCATATCATGTATAGAAGTATTTTACTATTTTAACGTATTAAACAACGCCATTAATATATAATAACATTAATATAGCAATTTTTCAATACAAAAAGATTGTTAAATAAATAACTTGTTGTCGAAGAATATGGATAAAAGGAGATTAAGAATATGCAGTATTTATGGGCTTTTTTGGTAGGAGGAGCATTGTGCCTGATCGGACAGGTGCTGATCGACCGTACCTCGCTGACCCCTGCTCGGATCCTGACAGGGTTTGTGGTAGCAGGTGTCGTGCTGTCGGCGATCGGGCTGTATGAGCCATTGACAGAGTTTGCCGGCGCGGGAGCGACGGTGCCGCTGTCGGGCTTTGGGCATTTGATGGCGCAGGGCGTGCGTGACGCGGTGGATCAGGACGGCGCGATCGGTATCCTGACAGGCGCGCTGTCAGCCGCGGCGGCAGGGATCGGCGCGGCGGTGGTGCTGTCGCTGGTGGCAGGATTGGTCAGCAGACCGAAGGAGAAGTAGTGAGGAGTGAGGAGTGAGGAGTGAGGAGTTACCGGACGAAGTAACGTTTATTGTAGGGGAGGGGCTTGCTCCTCCCGCTGTAGGGCGTTTCCTGTATCGAAAACGTCAGATAAGACAGAAACATTTCTGCCGTGCGGATGGTCGTTGACCATCCCTACGAAAACCGGTATTTGCTCCGCATGATATAGCAATCGAAAAGAAAAGGTTTCGGTACGTCGCAAGCGCCGTACCCTACGGAAGTCGGTATTTGCTTCGCATAATAAAGCGATAAAAAGGAAAACTCTCGGGAGGAGCATTCCTCGGCGGAGACGCCTTTCTCTAAGCGAGAACGGCAACCCTTTTGTCCGCTTCGCGGACATTTCCCCTATCAGGGGAATCTCCCACTGTCACTTCGTGACATCTCCCCAACGGGGAGCACCCCTCCCCTACACAATTTGACGGAAACGTCGCGTCCTCGTAATGAAAAACAAAAAAAGGCACATGGAATCCATGTGCCTTTGATCGATGCCTTTATCATTGAGAAAAAAGAAAAGGGCACGCGTGCCCTCCGGTGCACCGGAAAACTAAAAGCGGAGGACTGTTGCCCTCCGCCTTTAGTGCTTACTGTATTGAATAATCGAGGTATTCCTCAAGTTGTTCTTCTTCTCTCTTTTGCTTTTCTTTTATGACAAAGAATGTGGTTACAGCAGCTGTGATAACTGCTACAGCGGCAGCGATCCAGATGATCCACTTTACAGTCTTTTTACCATCGTAATTATTAAACATACCGTGCCTCCAGAATCTTATGATGATATATGTATAAGAAAATAATACCAGAAATTTTGAAAAAGTCAATATATTGTATGTAAGTTTCTGAAAACTTTCATCATTTACGGTACATATTGGGGTGGAAGGACAACAAAAACCGCCGCGATACCGTTATTATAGCCGCGGATGGGGCAATTATGCAGGAGAAAGAACAGATACCTGTTACCCTAAGCGTCGCTGTGCGACATCCTGAGAGATGATAGTTCATACTAAGTAGCAATATACCACTTTAATATCTATTGCGGAGAAATCCGCATAACTGCGTTGTCGTCGTCGTTCGCTGTACTCGCTGAGAGCGGTCAGGCATGACCGCTCTCGTGCTCGTGATGCGACTCCTCCTCTCCCCACAACGCAGGGCGTTGTGGGGACCCCAGAAGTGACAGGCGCCAGCAGTGACACTAAGCCAATCGCTTCGCTCTTGGAGTGTTGTTGCATGGGTGTTGTTAGCCAAATCAAAGATTTGGACAACACCTCAAGCCTGCCTGCGCCCTCCGCCTTGTTCTGCGAAATTCTCCGCTAATATCTTTTTAAAGCTTTTTATTGCTACTTAGTATGACATGCTACTTGCAGAAGATTTGGTTTTGTGTTACATTATATAATGTATTTGTAAAGAATAGTACCCGAATAAGGAAGTGAACCATGGACTGGACAGAAATCGCGGTAGAGGTAGAAGCCGATCGCGTTGATGACGCGGCGGCGATCGCCAATATGACCGTACCCTACGGCATCTACATCGAGGATTACAGCACCCTCGAAGAGGAGGTCATGGAGATCGCGCATATCGATCTGATCGATGAAGATCTCCTGCAAAAGGATCGCAGCAAGGCAAAGATACATATTTACATCGATCCCGAGGATAATATCGGTGAGGCGGTGCAGTTTCTGCGCGAACGCCTGACGGCCGCCGATATCGCCTATACCATCGACCAAAGCATGGTCAAGGAGGACGATTGGCGCAATAATTGGCGCAAGTTCTTTCAGCCGATGCCGGTGGGCGAGAGGCTGCTGATCAACCCGTCATGGTATACCGATACCGATCCCAAGGGTCGTTTGATGATGAATATCGACCCGGGGCTGGCGTTCGGTACCGGCAAGCATGAGACCACTCAGCTTTGTATGGAAACACTGGAGCGTTATGTCAAGGGCGGCGAGCGTGTGCTCGACGTCGGCTGCGGCAGCGGTATCCTCGGCATTGCGGCAGTCATGCTGGGCGCAGACAGCGCCTTCGGCGTGGATATCGACGAGGTGGCGGTGCGTACCGCCAACGAAAACGCCGCCGTTAATCATGTGCAGGATAAGTTCACCGCGATCGCGGGCGATCTGGTCGATAAAGTCGACGGAAAATACGATATTGTGGTTGCAAATATCGTAGCGGATGCTATAATAGCATTGTCGGCTTCTGTCAAGGATCTCATGACGGATGACGCCGTGTACATCACCAGCGGTATCATCGACACCCGTGCCGACGACGTCAAAAACGCGATCCGCGATTCCTTTGACATCGTGGAAGAGAACACCATGCGCGGCTGGTACTGCTTTGTTTTAAAGAAAAAGCAGTTATAAAATCATCATCAACAACGGTCGGTCGACCGCAAAATACATGGAGGTATAACTATGAAAAACCCTAATTCCAAATCGAACAAGATCAACATCATCTTTTCATCCTTTCTTGTTATCGGCTACATAATCTGTACCTATTTCTTCAGCTCGATCGCAAGCCAGGTCACCGGCACATGGGGCAGTGTGATCCAGATCCTGATCATGGTCATTTTCGGTCTGCTGCTGTTCTACGCGACCCGTGTAGGCGAGGGCAAGCAGGTCAAGCGTTTCAGCCTTGCCGTACTGCTGCTGATCGATATTCCGGCTCTATATATCATCCTTGCCGCTTTGGTTCCGGCACTGCCGCTGCATAACCTGATCGTGCCGCAGAACGCGACCCTCGCGATGATGGGCGTTGGCTCCTCAGGCCCTTCCATCATCCTGATGCTCGCATGTGTCGCGCTGGGCTACGGTATCCCGTACACCTTCTTCGCAGGCTATGAGATGAAGGAAGAGGGCGAGGAAGAAGCCGAGGAAAAGGCAGAGGAAGCGCCCGTTCTCGAGGGCGGTCTTGCCGAGGAGCTCGCCGAGACGGAGAAGGACGCCGAGGCAAAGGCTGATGAAGCTGTTGAAGAAGCGGCTGAGAATGTTGAAGAAGCAACCGAAACCGCTGAAGAGGTCGTTGAACAGGCGGCTGACGATAAAGAATCTGAGAAAGAGGCAGAATAAAAAAATGAGCGAATGTACCCATGATTGCTCCTCCTGCGCCCAGAACTGCGCCTCGCGCACCGAGCCGCAGGATCTGCATGAAAAGTTAAATGAGCTGAGCTCCGTCAAAAAGGTGATCGCGGTCGTATCCGGTAAGGGCGGCGTAGGCAAGAGCCTTGTCACCTCCGCGATGGCGGTGGAGCTCAACCGCCGCGGTCACAAGACGGCGATCTTGGACGCGGACATCACCGGTCCGTCCATCCCGAAGGCGTTCGGTATCACCGAGCGCGCCAAGGGCAATGATTTCGGCATCATCCCCGAGACCACCAAGACCGGCATCGATATCATGTCCGTCAACCTGCTGCTGGAGAACACCACCGACCCCGTCGTGTGGCGCGGCCCCGTGATCGCCGGCACCGTCAAGCAGTTTTGGTCGGAGGTCATCTGGAAGGACGTTGACTACATGTTCGTCGATATGCCCCCCGGCACCGGCGACGTACCGCTGACCGTGTTCCA
This sequence comes from Ruminococcaceae bacterium UBA4306, assembly GCA_002394725.1. GTDB lineage: Bacteria > Bacillota > Clostridia > Oscillospirales > Acutalibacteraceae > Ruminococcoides. The sequence goes on along the minus strand of DGUQ01000129.1, from coordinate 20,485 downwards.
GTCCATTCCGCTGGACGGCATCATCGTGGTGGCTTCTCCTCAGGAGCTGGTCTCCATGATCGTCAGCAAGGCGGTCAAGATGGCGGAACTGATGAACATCCCGATCCTCGGACTGGTCGAGAACATGAGCTACTTCAAGTGCCCTGACTGCGGCAAGGAGCATAAGATTTTCGGCGACAGCCATATCGACGAGATCGCGAAGGAGTACGGCACACGCGTCCTCGCGAAGATTCCGATCGATCCTGATCTTGCGAAATCGGTCGATACCGGTACCGTCGAGCTGTTTGTCGGCAATTACTTTGAGAACGCCGCGAACACCATCGAGGATGAACTGAAAGTATGATAGCATAGCAAAACGCACCCTCTCGGGTGCGTTTTTTACAGCAATTTTTGAAAGGCGGTGGGCAGGGGATAGCTGCTTTTCAGCTCGTCCTCCGTCACCCAGATAAAGCGATCATTCTGCTCTTTGACATTGATATGATACGCCTTCATATACCAGTCGATGTGAGTGAAAACGTGCTTTGCCTCTTTGGTGAAGGTGATATCGGTCGGATCGAGTCCCCACTCCCGAAGAGTTGTTCGCAGCGCTTCCTCCGTATGGAAGCCCTCGATATTCGGGAGCTGATACATTCCCGACAGCAGACCTGTATCGGGACGTTTTTCGATGGCGATCTTCCCATCCGCGGCAGTGAGATAACAAACAGTTTTATCGGCGCGCCGACGTTTCATCTTCTTGACGCGTACGGGAAGCTGCTCCGTCAGCCCCTTTTTGTACGCGGTACAATGTTCTTTCAGCGGACAGCTGTCGCACAGCGGCGCGCCGTTCGGCAGGCAGATCAGCTCGCCGAGCTCCATCAACCCTTCGTTGAACGCGCCTGCGGTCCGCGGCATGATCTTTTTGAGCTGTTCGGTCACGGACTTTTTCGTCTGCGGCAGGAGGACATTTTCTTTGCTTCCCTGAACGCGTGCAATGACGCGCAGGACGTTGCCGTCCACGGCAGGGACTTTTTCATCAAAGCAGATGGACGCGATCGCCCCTGCGGTGTATTCGCCGATCCCGGGGAGCTTGACCAGCTCGTCATAGGTCTGCGGAAACGTGCCGCCGTATTCCTCCATGATGACGACCGCCGCCTTTTTCAGATTACGGGCGCGGCTGTAGTAGCCCAGCCCTTCCCACAGCTTCATCAACGCGTCGTCATCGACCCTGCTCAGATGCTCCACATCGGGCAGGGCGTCTAAAAACCGCGCATAGTAGCCCATCACGGCTTCGATCCGCGTCTGCTGCAGCATGATCTCGGAGATCCAGACATGATACGGCTCCTTGTCCTGCCGCCACGGTAATTCTCTTTTGTTGTTGTCAAACCAAATAAGGAGCGGATCGACGATAGGGGAAAGATTTTTTGACATAGATTTCTCCTTTGATAATGTAGTATCATTATACCATCTTGCGCGCAGAATTCAAGTTGACATTTAGTCCCCTAAACCGTATAATGGACTCAGTGATTTTTTATTACGAGATAACAGCGTGCGCGCTCGATCTCAACCGATATAAAAAGGATGGATGAATATGAGCTATGCTGACGAGCGATTTATCGCGAATTGTAAGGATATTATCGAAAACGGGTTTTCCGACGAGGGGATGAACGTGCGCCCGTACTGGGGCGACGATCACTCTCCTGCCCATACGATCAAGCAGTTCGGCGTGGTGAATCGCTATGATCTCTCCAAGGAGTTCCCGATCATGACGCTCCGTAAGGTCTTTTTCAAGAGCTGTATCGACGAGCTGTTGTGGATCTGGCAGAAGAAGAGCAATAATATCCACGAGCTCAAGAGCCATATCTGGGACAGCTGGGCGGACGAGAACGGCTCCATCGGCAAGGCGTACGGCTATCAGCTGGGCGTCAAGCACGTCTATCCCGAGGGCGAGTTCGATCAGGTGGACAGAGTGCTGTTCGATCTCAAGAACCATCCCGAGTCTCGCCGTATCATGACCAATATCTATAACCATCACGATCTGCACGAGATGGGGCTGTATCCCTGCGCCTACAGCGTGACGCTGAACGTGACGGAGAACAAGCTGAATATGATCCTCAACCAGCGTTCACAGGATATGCTGGTTGCCAATAACTGGAACGTCTGCCAGTACGCGATCCTGCTGCATATGTTCGCGCAGGTATCAGGCTTTGAGGTCGGCACCCTTCTGCATGTGATCGCCGACGCGCATATCTATGACAGACATGTGGATGCGGTCAAGCGTATCATCGAGCTCGAGCCCTATGACGCGCCCAAGCTCTGGATCAATCCCGAGGTCAAGGACTTCTACGACTTCACCGTAGATGATTTCAAGCTGATCGATTACAAATACCACGAGTTCAACGAGAAGATCCCGGTAGCGATCTAAAACAGGTTCCCTTTTCTAAGGTGAGATTCTGTCCAAAACTTGTTTTGGGACACAGAATCCATACAAAGGAGAGCTGTTGCGGACACATGTGTCACGCGACTGATGGTTGCCAAATGAAACCTAAAGTATAAAATGATTGTTATGGAGAAGGCTTTCAACCCTCCGCCCCGGTCGGGGCACCTCCCTTAGGAAAGGGAGGCAGAAAGGAGCTTTGTCTTTATGAAACTGATCGTAGCGGTCGATGAAAAATGGGGGATCGGTAAAAACGGCGATCTTTTGCTGTCGATCCCCGACGATATGATGTACTACCGTACAACGACCCGCGGCAAGGTCGTGGTGATGGGGTATACGACCCTTCTCTCTCTGCCAAAGAGCAAGCCCGCGCCCGGCAGGCTGAATCTTGTGCTTGCCGATATCGAGGGCTTACGCATCCCCGGCGCGGTGGTTTGCGGCAGCATGGAGCAGTTGTTGAGACTGATCGGTTGTTTTCATCCCGACGATGTCTTTGACGTGGGCGGCGGATCGATGTACCGCCAGCTGTTGCCGTACTGCTCCGACGCGCATATCACCAAAATGCGGTTTGACGGGGAGGCGGATACCTTTATCCCGAACCTTGACGAGCTTGACGGTTGGAGAGTAGCGGATGAATCGGAGCTGAAGGATCACGAGGGTCTGAAGTATTCCTTTGTCATCTATCATAACGATTCTCCCAAAGCGCTTGAAACAGCGCGTGAGCTCAGTACGAATATGTCGGCTTATTTCAGGAAAAAGGAACCGATCGAAATCAAATTGATCGAGGACGAGGGATATCAGGCGGAGCTGAAAGAACTGGCGCACGCATACTTCTGCCCACTCGAAAAGGGTATGAGTGCCGACGAGGTCGCAGAGTATCTGGACGGGGATAACGGCGCGTTTGAAGAGTATCTGCGAAAGAATCACTATATCGCCGCGATCGGGGATATTGAAGCGCTGAGTGAGAAATACGGCTTGAATGATGCGGACGCTCGCTCGATCATGGTGGATAAAGCGAATCTTGACGTGATCGATGGGATATAACAGACCGATATAAAACTATAAAAAAAGAACTCCGGACCGCAGATGCGATCCGGAGATTTTTGTCGGAGATTTATTCCCACTCTATTGTCGCTACAGGCTTGGGGGTGAGGTCGAAGAGGACGCGGTTAACGTTTTTGACTTCGCTTGTAATACGCTGTGTGATGTGCTGTAAGAGGGCGAAGGGGACGTCCTCGACGGTAGCGGTCATGGCGTCCTTGGTGTTGACGGCGCGCAGGATGACGGGCCAGCCCTCGGTGCGTTTGCCGTCTGTTACGCCGACACTCTTGAAATCGGGGATCGCGGTGAAATACTGCCATACCTTGCCTTCAAGACCGTTCTTCGCGAATTCCTCGCGCAGGATGGCGTCAGATTCTCTGACAGCCTCCAGACGGTCACGGGTGATCGCGCCGAGGCAGCGAACGCCCAGTCCGGGACCGGGGAACGGCTGACGGAAAACCATGTTGTCGGGCAGACCCAGCGCTTTGCCGACGACTCTGACCTCGTCCTTGAACAACAGCTTGACGGGCTCGACCAGCTCGAACTGCAGATCCTCGGGCAGACCGCCGACGTTGTGGTGCGCCTTAACGCCGTCAGATTCGAGGATATCGGGGTAGATGGTGCCCTGAGCGAGGAACTCGATGCCGTCGAGCTTTCTTGCTTCTTCCTCAAAGACGCGGATGAACTCGGCGCCGATGATCTTGCGCTTCTTTTCAGGCTCGGGAACGTTTGCGAGCTTGTCAAGGAAGCGGTCGACCGCGTCGACATAGACGAGGTTCGCGTTCATCTGGTTGCGGAATACCTCGATGACCTGCTCTGGCTCGCCCTTGCGGAGCAGTCCGTGGTTGACGTGGACGCAGACGAGCTGCTTGCCGATCGCCTTGATTAGCAGTGCCGCAACAACGGAGCTGTCTACGCCGCCGGAGAGGGCGAGGAGCACCTTTTTATCGCCGACTTGGGCGCGGAGCTCCTTGACCTGCTCGTCAATAAATGCCTGAGCAAGTTCAGGGGTGGTGATTCTTTCCATAGTCTCGGGTCTTACATTTCCTGTCATAATAACCTCCCAAAATACACCGTACTGTATGTATGGTATTAATGTCTAAATTATAACAAAATACAGTAATGTCGTCAATATTATACTATGAAGTAGATAGGACTAAAAAAACGCATCTTCTGAACGTGGCTTGAATTCAATTCCAAAACGTTCGGCTAAATAGTATTTTAGCACAAATACTTCTATTTTATTGGAAGAATATGGGTCGTCTAAGAAGTATTTTGTGTATCCGTTAGTATTACCTTGCTCTGGGGGAATGATTTTTAATTTTCTTGGTCTATTGTCTAGATCTCTAACTTCTTGGTTATTTCTAATATCTCGAAGATTAATATCCCAGCAAACTATACTGTGTAAATTCTTAAAAGTATGATCAAAGCTACTCCCTAGATTCTTCTTAAATTCGACGTAATATAGAGTATCATTTTTTATCGGAATTCTATTTTTTGCTTTTACAATTACATCGTATCCATCATGTGTATCATAATCGATAATGGTAAAAGGGAACATATCCGGAAATCGATTGCTGAGCTGTACTAATAATGCAAATACGCCATTCTCTTGTCGAGGTTCAACTAAATGGATTCCTTTATAGTCAGCTGTTTTAGTACGATTGATTTTATCGATTCTTTTAGTAAATGTTTTTCTTTCTTTTCTTGCTGTTTTCTCGGCTACTACCATTTCATTGAGGCTTCCCATATTGTCCCAATCATCACTAGTGATAATCTCTGAAAAAATGTTTTCAACTTCTATTTTTAGGTCATCAAGTATTTTAAGTGATGTATTATCAACAGAGCCTCTATTTGCAGTTAGACATAAATCTTGACAGTTAACAAAAGCATGAAAGCGAGTAAACTCACTACCTTTGTAAGTTATCCACTCATTCTTCTTTTGAATAGGAATATAATCTTTACATAAGTAAAGACCATAACGCTCTTGAATTGTATAAGCACCTTCAGGAGCATGATAGCCACTCCTTCTAACCATTGGATTATAATTATAGCGAACTTTATTTCCCTCTATATAAAAAACTGCTTGATATTTTGTTTCTGGATAGTTTTTTAATGCTCCTGTTTTTATAATCTTTTTACAATACCAATTAGGTGCATCTAATTCATATCTGTCAAATAATCTATTGATGTCATGATCTTCCTTTGGAAAAACGTGACCAAAAGCAATTGTTTCTGGTTCATCACGGTCTACACCTTTTAAGGTTAATAACATTTTGCTATGAGTATTGATACCAAATTCTTGTTCTACAGAACCAAATTTAGTAAACCAGATTATATAATCTTTAATGTTTTCGTGAGTTAACATGCTACGTTCGTTTTCATTATATCCAGTAATAATAATACGAGTTCCATGTTCGTTGCTGTCAACTTTATGAGTTTCTATTGTAACAGATGGTATTTCCCCTTCAAATAGTTTTTTCCAAGGTTCATTCATAGTGGCGTGAAGGGTAGTTCCATTTTTTGAAGTAATAACCTCTATTTTTTCACTGTGGTAATATACTTTTGTCCCATGACCTTTTTCACCTATGGAGTTTTCCTTATATCTGTTTAGTGAATTACCTAAGTCAAAAAAGCTTTTAAGCCCATCATAATCCATTCCAATTCCGTTGTCCTCAATGGTTATTATGAGAACCCGACCATAAGCTTGACGAGGAGCTTTGAAATCCAATGATATTCTTGTTGCTTCAGCATCAAAAGCATTACTAATTGCTTCACGAACTAAATCTAGCGCATTAGAAAAGTCCTCAGCAATCTCTTTGAACTCTTGCACTTCGTTTACTGTTGGCGTATAGCTAATAGTTTCGGACATAGAATAGCACCTCACAGAGTTGATAATACTATTATAATACCCGAGGTATCATTTTTCAACCGTATTCGACTTGTTTTGCTAATAAATCTATTTCCCATCCCAAAGGTGTTTGGATAGATCCACTCTGCCGTCGATGAACGCTACTCCTTCGTTCTGCAGGAGGGCGATCTGTTCGTTCATGCCGCCGAAGGCGAAGGCGTGGGACGGCTCGCCGCGGCGGTTGACTACGCGGTAACACGGAATGTTCTTTGGGTCGGGATTGACGTGCAGGGCATAGCCGACGACGCGGCTCCAATGGGGATTGCCCGCGAGCATCGCGATCTGTCCGTAGGTCGCGACCTTGCCGTAGGGGATGCGCCTGACAACATCGTAGATCAATTCAAATGAGTTTTTCATGGTCATGCTTCTTTCTCGGATGACACCATAACAGCGTCGATAACGCCGTATAGAATCAAAGAAGCCCATAGCAATATCACGGCTATGGGCTTCATCGTTATATTATTCTGCTTTCATCTCGGTCAGCAGACCGTCGATCAGCTTGGTGAAGTTGGCGGAGGAATTGTCGGACGCCTTCTTGACCTCATCGTGAGAGAGCTTCTCCTGCATACCTGCCGCCATATTGGTGATACAGCTGACGGTGCAGACGCGCATGCCCATGTGCTTGGCGGCGATCGCCTCGACGACCGTGCTCATGCCGACGGTATCGGCGCCCATGTTGCGAAAGTTTTTGATCTCGGTGGGGGTCTCATACTGCGGACCTGTCACCTGGATCATTACGCCTCTGTGGGTGGTGATGTTTTCCTTTTTGGCGATGGACTCGACGATCGAGATCATGTCCTCGTCATAGACCTTGCTCATGTCGACAAACCGCTCGCCCAGCTCGTCAATATTATCGCCGATCAGCGGCGAGGGAACAAAGCTCGAGATATGGTCGACGTTCGTCACAAAATCGCCGACCTCGTAATCCGCGTTGATCGCGCCGACAGCATTTGTCAGGATCACGGTCTTTGCGCCTAACAGGTGGAGCACACGCAGCGGCAGCACGACATCGGGCATGCTGTAGCCCTCGTAATAATGGACTCTGCCATTCATGATGACGACCTTTTTGCCCTTGATCTCACAGAAGATCAGGGAGCCGTCATGACCCGGAACGGTCGATACGGGAAAACCCTTGATCTCGCTGTAGGGGATCTCCTTGACGACCTTGACGTTGTCCGCGTAGTCGCCGAGTCCGCTGCCCAGTACCAGCGCGATATCGGGGACGAAATCGGTTTTTGCTTTAATTTGAGATACACAGCTTTGCAGTTTTTGTTTGTATGTCTGCGCGTCAAAGGTTTCCTCTGTGACAACCTCGGTTGCCTCCGTTTGATCCGGGGTAGCGGAAGCCGGCTGGGGCTTTGAACAGGCGGTCAGCGCAAGCAGAAACAGCAGTGCCAAAACCAGTGCAATCATTCTTTTCATATTTTTTACTCCTTAGATATTGATCTCCGCGTTTTCGCGGCTGATATCGGTGATCAGGGGTCGGGTCTTATCGACGATCGCCTGTACCTGTGCGGGACATCTGCCGATGTAGGCGCTCGGGTTGAGCACATCGGTCATCTCGTCCTCGGTCAGGGGGAAGCTCTCGTCCTCGGCGAGCATAGAGAGCAGGTTACAGGCTTCGCCCTTGTCCATGCCGGCGATCGCTTCCATGGAACAGCGGCGGATGATCTCATGCAGCTCCTGACGGTTGCCGCCGCGCTTGACGCCCTCCATCATCAGGTTCTCTGTCGCGATAAAGGGCAGATAGGTCATGACGGTCTTGTTGATGACGTCGGTGTTGACAAAAATATCCGCGGTGACCTTCTGCACGATACGCAGTACCGCGTCGGCACAGAGGAAGCCCTCGGGGATCGATACACGGCGGTTGGCGCTGTCGTCGAGGGTGCGCTCCATCCACTGGACGGATACGGTCATCGGCGCGTTCAGCGCGTCAGCCATGAGGTAACGCGACAGGGAGCAAATGCGCTCGCACATCATCGGATTACGCTTATAGGGCATGGCGGAGGATCCGACCTGTGTTTTCGCGAACGGCTCAAAGAGCTGACGGTCGTGCTGCAGCAGGCGCATATCGGTGGCGAATTTATGCGCGGATTGCGCGATGGAGGACAGCGCGTTGAGGATACGCGAATCGAGCTTGCGCGGATAGGTCTGACCCTGTACGTCAAAGATCTCGTCAAAGCCGAACGCGTCGGCGATCCTGCGGTTGAGGGAGTTGATCTTGTCGCCGTCGCCGTCAAACAGCTCTACAAAGCTCGCCTCCGAGCCTGTCGTGCCGCGGCAGCCGAGGAACTTGACGTTTTTGATTGCGAAATCGATCTCGTCGAGGTCGGACACGAAGTCCTGCAGCCATAAGGACGCGCGCTTACCGACGGTGACCAGCTGTGCCGGCTGATAGTGGGTGTAGCCGAGGGTCGGCATATCCTTGTATTGCTCACAGAAATCGCACAGGTTCGCGATGACCTTCAGCAGCTCGCCGCGGATGTAGAGCAGGGCGTCGCGATAGAGCACGAGGTCGGCGTTGTCGGTGACATAGCACGAGGTCGCGCCGAGGTGGATGATACCTGCCGCCTTGGGCGCTGCCTTGCCGTAGGCGTGGATATGCGCCATCACGTCATGGCGGAATTCTTTCTCTTTCTCGGCGGCATAGTCAAAGTCGATATCCGTGATATGCGCTTCGAGCTCGGCGACCTGCTCAGAGGTGATGGGCAGCCCCAGCTCGCTCTCCGCTCTCGCCAGCTCCACCCAGAGGCGGCGCCATGTCTCGATGCGCGTCTGAGCGGAGAAAAGGGATTTCATATAGTCGGACGCGTAACGCGCCGAAAACGGGGATTCGTAGTTGTTCGTCATAATGATGCTCCTTTTAGTGGTCAGTGGTTAGTGGTTAGTGGTCAGAATTCGCAGATAGATTGGCGGAAAGTTTTGTCAATATTTTACTGATTTCTTCAGACAAAGCAAATGTGTGATGGATTTGTTTTTCAGTAAAATACTCTAATCGTATACATAGTAATAATTGTGTTTGCAATTCAGCGTTAGAGCCTTTCGCGATAGAAAGAAAATGAATAAATTCTTTTGTAGTTTTTCGTTGTTGTCCTTCTGCAATGTTGGATGGAATCGAGACAACCGCTCGACGCATTTGACTTGACAAGTTATAGTTTTCTTCTCGTGGGAGAAGGTTTGTCAGTTGATAGACCTCTATAACAAGATCCATTGCTTTTTGCCAAACAAGCAAATCTCGATAATTTCTGATATACATACATATTGTCCTATTACGATAATGTTTCGTATTATATTTCTGACCACTGATCACTGACCACTGACCACTGATCACTCCAACATTTATCGGATAATAATACTGTCTCTCTCGGGGCCGACGGAAACATATTTGATGTAACAGCCGATTTGCTTCTCGATATACAGCACATAATCCTGCGCTTCCTTGGGCAGATCCTCAAATCTTCTCACGCCGCTGATATCCGTGCCCCAGCCGGGCAGGTATTCGGTGACAGGCTCTGCCTTATTCAGCAGAGAGGGGAAGGGGAAGCGGTCGGTCTTGCTGCCGTCCACAATATATTTGGTGCAGACAGGGATCTTGTCCATGTAGCTGAGCACATCGAGCTTGGTCAGCGCGATCGCGGTAGCGCCCTGCACCTTCACGCCGTAGCGTGTGGCGACAACGTCAAAGGAGCCGACTCTGCGCGGTCTGCCGGTCTTGGCGCCGTATTCGCCGCCTGCCTCGCGGAGCTTGTCCGCCTCTTCACCGAACCACTCGGTGGTGAAGGGGCCTTCGCCGACGCAGGTGGAATATGCCTTGACAACGCCGATGATCTCGTCGAGCCTCAGATGGGGAGCGCCGGCGCCGATGGGCGCGTAAGCGGCGATGGTGGAGGACGAGGTGGTGTAGGGGTGGATGCCGTAGTCGATATCTCTCAGCGATCCGAGCTGTGCCTCGAACATGATGTTCTTCTCCTGCTTCTCACAGCGGTCATAAAAGCTGTCGAGGTCGCCGATGAACGGCATGAGCGGAATACAGCAGCTCTCGTACCACTCCTTGAGCTTCTCACGGGTGGTGGGCTGTGCGCCGTAGACCTTCTCGAGGGTCAGGTTCTTCCACTCCATGATCCCGTCGAGGTGCTCAAAGAACGCCTTTTCGTCAAAGAGCTCGCCTGCCAAGACGGTCTTTTTCTGGTACTTATCGGAGTAGAACGGCGCGATCCCCTGCTTGGTGGAGCCGTACTTTTTGTCGGCGAGGCGCAGCTCCTCCAGACAATCGAGCTCCTTGTGCCACGGCAGGAGCAGTGACGCGCGCGAGCTGATCTTGAGGTTGTCGGGAGTGACCTCTACCCCCTTGTCGCGTACATAGCGGATCTCGCTGAGCAGGCTTTCGGGATCCACGGCAACGCCGTTGCCGATGACGGATACCACGCCCTTGCGGAAGATACCCGAGGGCAGCAGGTGCAGCGCGAACTTGCCGAATTCATTGATGACGGTGTGTCCGGCGTTGCCGCCGCCCTGATAGCGCACGACAACGTCATAGTCGGAGCTGAT
>DGUQ01000129.1:0-9488 GCA_002394725.1 Ruminococcaceae bacterium UBA4306 | reverse complement strand
TGCCCTCGTCGCCCCAGTTGATGCCTACGATCGCAGTATTCATATGTACCTCCCAAATATTGGTGAATGATGAAGGGTGAAGAGTGTGCTCACACCCGAAAAGATAAACGGATGATGTTGCCTGCCCCTTTAGGGGCAAGTTTTACCATTTGAATTATAGCACAATCGCCCTCAAAATAACAGAGAGATAATGGAAAAATAGGAGAATTTCGGCTATATCACATAAGAATGTGATGGATGAATAAAGATTTATATCAAAAATATTCTAAAAACTCACAAAAAACAGTTGTATTTTTCTGATTTTTATGGCATAATGTAATCGCACCAATATTCTTTATAGGAGGTAATTATCATGATTAAGAAATTTTTATCATTGCTTTTGGCAGTGATGATGGTTGTTTCCGTGATGGCAGTCGGCGTTGTGACTTCCTCTGCGGCAACTACCGACGGATTCAAACCCGAGAGCGGCAAAATCTATTTTGACGTAGACGGCACCGGCTGGACGATGGGCGCCAAGGACAAGATCGCTTTCTACATGGCAGGCGGCGACTTTGACACCGAAGCGAACCCCACTAAGCCCGTAGCTTGGGGCGGCAAGAAGTTGATCGGTACCGCTACATCAGGCGAGACCGGTATTTTTGAGATCGATCCTGTTGCAAAGCTGGGTTATCAGTTTACCCCCGGCGTACAGTACAAGGTTATTTTTGCGAAAGTTACCGGCGCTAACTGGGGCGATCAGACCTGCTCCCTGTTCTTTACTACCGATTGCTTCGGTCACGTAGCGTATAGCGACGGAACCGAGATGGAGAACGACGTAGACTCCACCAAGAAGACTAAGACCGTATACTGGAGAGATATCGATCCCGAAGAGAACGGTCCCGTTCTGGCGATCACCTCGATCGGTAACGTTGTCGGTTCCTGTGTAGAGCAGGGCAAGACCAAGTATTCTCTGTTTGTCGAGTTCCTCTCCGAGGCAAAGACCGACTTCCAGGACAAGACTTGCTATGAGAACGCTCACAAGTATAAGTGTGAGATCGATCCTTCTTCCGCAGGCTACAAGTCTGAGCAGAAGCTGATCGACGATATCGGCGAAGGCTTAGGTTTGACCAAGGACGATATCAAGGCGGCGTTTGAGGAAGACGCGGTCAAAACTTATTTTGAGACCGCAGGCATTAGCTGCGCGTGGAGCTATGACGATTCCACCCTGCCCGCTAAAACGACTCCTCATACCCACACCCCCGGCGAGCCGGTACAGGAGAATGTTGTACCTGCTTCCTGCACGGCGGAAGGCTCCTATGACGAGGTCGTATACTGCACCGAGTGCGGCGAAGAGATCTCCCGTGAGCAGAAGACCATCGACAAGCTCGCTCACACCCCCGGTCAGGCGGTACACGAGAACGAGACTGTCACCCACGATAAGACTACCTACGATGAGGTTGTATACTGCACCGAGTGTCAGGCAGAGATCAGCCGTACTCCCGTTGAGCTTCCGATCATCACCCATACCCTGACCTTTGTTCCCGAGGTTCCTGCTACTGAGCAGGCTGACGGTACCAAGGCGCATTACACCTGCTCCGGCTGTGACAAGCTCTTCTCCGACGCTGCCGGTGAGGTAGAGGTCACTGCGGCTGATTTGGTCATCCCGAAGCTGGTACATATCCACACTCCCGGCGAGGCTGTTCGTGAGAACGAAGTTCCTGCATCCTGCACCGTGGACGGCTCCTATGACGAGGTCGTATACTGCACTGTATGTCAGGAAGAGATCTCTCGTGAGACCAAGACCATCAAGGCTGAGGGTCACAAGTTGAACTTTGTTGCTGAGGTTCCTGCTACCGCTACCAAGGACGGTGTGAAGGCTCACTATACTTGCGAGAACTGCGAAAAGCTCTTTGCTGACGCGGACGGTGCTGTAGAAGTTACCGCTGAATCTCTCGTGATCCCTGCTGAGTTTATTCGCGGCGATGTGAACAAGGACGGCAAATTTGACGCTCTCGATGTCACTGTTCTCCAGCGCAAGCTGGTTGATTTCGATGAAGATCCCTTCAACGAGGTTGCCGCAGACGTTGATCTCGACGGTACTGTTGACGTGATCGACGTAACCTTGATGCAGCGCGTACTGGTTAACATCACCACTTGGGAAGCTTGGGACGCTAAGCACGCAAAATAATAGTATATTCGATATTTGAATAGTAGGAATCCCCGAGGAGCGATCCTCGGGGATTTTTATCAGTGATCAGTGGTTAGTGATCAGTGGTCAGTGGTCAGTGGTTAGTGGTCAGTGGTCAGTGGTTAGTGGTGAGTGATTAGTGATCCGTGGTCGGTTTTGAGGGGGATATACACATAAAAATAAGGCGGATGATATCATCCGCCTTATCATTGTATGCAATTGAATTACTCGGCAAAGCCGGTCTCGATCAGCTCGACCAAACCTTCTACCGCGTCAGTTTCGTCAGGACCGTCTGCAAAGATCTTTACGGTAGTACCGCCGATGATACCAAGGGAAAGAACGCCGAGGAGCGACTTGGCGTTAACTTTTCTCTCGTCCTTCTCTACCCAGATAGAGGACTTGTACTCGTTCGCCTTCTGGATGAAGAAAGTAGCGGGACGGGCGTGCAAGCCTGCCTTGTTCTGAACTAATACTTCCTTAACGTACATAATGATACCCTCTTTTTTCTCGAAAATAATACAGTATTTTTTGGTTGCTTCCTTATTATATCCTCGATTGTGCGGTTGGTCAACAGTCGAAAATCATTTTTGTTTTGATATCTAACAGTCGAAAACCGGAGGTCTTTTTTATTGTGCAAAATAACCAAGGTGTTGATAACTATTTGTAGCATTCCACAAATCAAAAAGAGGAATCAAGGCAAAAAACGGGAAATCACTGCGGTTTGTCGCTGTTTGCTTCTTTGATGATCTGTTCCGCGAGCAGGCGTTCCTTCTCGCTCAGCTCGGCGTGCTCGATCATGTCGGGACGCTTCTTCGCTGTTTCAATGACGCTCTGTTCCCTGCGCCATTTTTTGATGTTCTCATGATGACCGCTGAACAGCACCGGCGGTATCTCCTCACCGCGCCAATTCTGCGGCTTGGTGTACTGCGGATACTCAAGCAATCCGTCATAATGGCTTTCGAGCTCAAAGCATTCATCGTCGCTGAGCACGCCCGGCTGTAATCGCGCGAGCGAATCGGTCAGCACCAATGCCGGCAGCTCACCGCCGGTGAGCACATAGTCGCCGATGGAGATCTCTTCATCGACATAGCGATCCAGCACGCGCTGATCTACGCCCTCATAGTGACCGCATAAGAGGCAGATGTTGTTGTATGCCGACAGCTCCTTGAGCTTTTGCTGAGTAAGAGGTTTTCCCTTGGGGGAAAGATAGATCAAATGCGGCTCGTCGCCTGTCTGCTCACAAATGCTTTCGTAGCAAAGCGCGATCGGCTCCGCGAGCATCAGCATCCCCATGCCGCCGCCGTAGGTGGTATCATCGACGCGCTTGTGCTTGTCAAAGGCGTAGTCGCGGAGCTGGTGGCACAGAATCTCGATCGCGCCCTTTTTGCGCGCTCTGCCGATGATGCTCTCACTGAGAACCGATTCGCACATCTCGGGAAAGAGGGTGATGATATCAATCCTCATCGTCGAACAGTCCTTTCATCGGATGGATATAGACCGCGCCCTCATCAAAGTCGAAGCGGTCGAGGATATCGGGGATGACGGGGATATAGTACAGCTTGCCGTCCTCCGCCTTCATCTCATAGACGTCGTTGGAGCCAGTTTTGAGAACATCCTTGACAACGCCGTACACCGTGCCGTTATCCGCGTCGGTCACCTTGAGTCCGATGATATCCTGCACAAAGTGCTCACCCTCGTCGAGCCGGACGTCCTTGCGGTCGATATAGAGGATCCTGCCGCGTAGCTTGTCGGCTTCTTCGATGGAGCTGATACCCTTTGCCGTCATCAGGGCAATATTCTTATGCGGACGGCAGCTGACGGCGATCGCCGTCTTGCCCTCGTCCAGATAGAGTGTTTTGAACGGTTTGAGAAAGTCGGGAGAATTCGCCCAGCACTCTACGCGCATCTCACCGCGGATGCCGTGGGTACCGACGATCTTGCCGACCTCGAGATATTGTTTTTGCATAGGCTTACGTCCTTTGTCAGTGGTCAGTGATCAGTGATCGGGGGATGATACCCTGTCGCCTGCATGATAGATCAGGAGGGGATTGTCTTTATTATAGCGAGAATCGAGCATGTTTTCAACATTTATTTGTTTTGCCTTGCAAAGTAGGGGACGGGACTTTATAATGAAAGCAAATATCATCAGAAACGGAGAGGGTAGCATGAAAGGATTAAGACGAATCGGAAAGCTGTTGACCCATACGGGAACAAGCAAGATATTTTTTGCGTATTTGATCATGTTATTGATCGGCGGAATCCTGCTGTCGTTTATCGAGCCGCAGGTGCACGGAATCTTTGAGGGCTTTTACTTTTGCTTTATCGCGTCCACGACCATCGGCTTCGGCGATATTGTGCCTGTCACGGTGCTCGGCAGGATCATCACCATTATCGTCACACTGTTCGGCGTGCTGACGGTCGCGATGGTGCCCGGCGTGGTGGTCGCCTATTATACGGAGTATCTCAAGCTCAAAGAGAAGGAAACGATCTCGACCTTTCTCGAAAAACTCGAGAATCTGCCCGAGCTGAGCAAGGAGGAGCTCACGGAGCTGTCCGACAGAGTCAAGAAGTTCAATCGAAATAAGTAATACTGATATTCAATCAAAGCTCGACATTCTTCATTCTTTATGGTCTGATTTACGCAAGACAAGACTTTTTTGAAGGTATACTCGGTGTATTCCGAGAAAAAATAACGCAAGATTACACAAAAAGATCCGTTTTTTGTGTGTTTTGCTATTTTTTATTCAAGCCTAAGTCGCTTTTTGTAAAAAAGTTATGAAAAACAGTTGACGGATGAGGATTGTTAGTTATATAATAATCTCTATGATAGAGGCGCAGGCTTCATCAGTAGCCGGTCGGACGATCAGTCCTGTACGGGAGTGCACCGGTGAAAGGGGATCCTGCCGAAGCGACATGCTCCTCCCGAGGGCATGACTGCTGGGATAACGCAGAAGATGCGTTATACTGTCGTTATAAAAGCGTTGTCATTGCGAGGAGTCGGGACAACCGACGACGTAGCAATCTCAACCGACCAATTAACGGAGTGCTATTCATTCAGCTTGTTTTTTGAGCCGTGGGTACTCCCACGGCTTTTATTCTCCCTTTCCTCCTTGAGAGGGAGGGAGACCGCGCGGCGGATGAGGTGGGATCATCCTGTCTTATCGCTGACGCGGATATCCAAATAAAAGAGGAGAGAAAACAAATGACAAAAACGAAAAAAATCGTGCTTGCGATCGCGGCTGTCGTCATCGTCGGTCTGCTGATCTATGTCGCGGTATCGGGCGGCGCGCTCGGCACGGTCAAGTGTCAGGACTGCGAGGGCACCGGTCTGGTAGACGGCGTACCCTGCGATACCTGCAGCGCGCAGTGTGAGACCTGCGAGGGTCACGGCGCGATCGAAGGCGCATTGTGTGAAGACTGCCACGGCTATGGCAAGATCGCCGGCGACGGTACGGTACAGGGCTCCGCATGGGCGCTGTTGCCGCCGATCATCGCGATTGCGCTGGCGCTGATCACCAAGGAAGTTTATTCCTCTCTGGCGATCGGTATCGTTGTAGGCGGCTTGATGTACGCGAACTTCGACTTCCTCAAGGCGATGGACGCGATCACCTCCGACGGTCTGATCACGGCTGTCAGCGATACGGCAGGTATCTTTGTCTTTCTGGTTGAGCTGGGCATCATTGTCGCCCTGATCAACAAGGCAGGAGGCTCACGCGCGTTCGGTACCTGGGCGGCAAAGCATATCAAGAGCCGCACCGGCGCGATGCTCGCGACCTTTGTACTCGGCGTGCTGATCTTTATCGACGACTATTTCAACTGCCTGACGGTTGGTTCCGTCATGCGCCCTGTCACCGACGGTCACAAGGTTTCGCGCGCGAAGCTCGCGTACCTGATCGACGCGACTGCGGCTCCCGTCTGTATGATCGCACCCGTATCCTCCTGGGCGGCGGCTGTCGCTTCCTATGCCGAGGACGGTCAGGGCTTAAAGCTCTTTATCACTGCGATCCCCTACAACTTCTATTCCCTGCTTACCTTCGTGTTCATCATCGCGATCTGCATCATGGGCTTCGACTACGGCTCCATGGCGATGCACGAATATAACGCGCAGTTCAAGGGCGACCTCTACACTACCGGTGAGAGAGTTGACAAGGAGCTCGAGAACGAGGGCGTTAACCCCAACGGCAAGGTCATCGACCTGATCCTGCCGGTCATCTTCCTGATCTGCATTTCCGTCTTTGCGCTGGTCTATAACGGCGGCATCCTCGACGGCGTACCCTTCCTCGACGCGTTCGGCGACACCGACGCGACAGTCGGTCTGCCGTGGGCAGGCGCGATCGCGCTGGTATTCACCATCGTATATCTCATGCTCCGCAAGATCGTCACCTTCAAGGAGGCGATGGAGCAGGTTCCGAAGGGCTTCTTCGCGATGGTACCTCCCATCCTGATCCTGACCTTCGCTACCGCTTTGAAGAACATGACCACCCTGCTCGGCGCGAAGTACTTCGTCGCTTATATGATGAACGGCGCCGCTGCTTCTCTGCAGAACTTCCTGCCCGCTATCATCTTCCTCGTTGCATGCCTGCTCGCGTTCGCGACCGGTACCTCTTGGGGCACCTTCGGTATCCTCATCCCGATCGTTCTGTCCATCTTCCCGAGCGGCGAGCTGCAGGTCATCGGTATCTCCGCCTGCCTTGCGGGCGCTGTCTGCGGCGACCATTGCTCCCCGATCTCCGACACTACCATTATGTCCTCGGCGGGTGCCCAGTGTAACCACATCAACCACGTCAGTACCCAGCTTCCGTATGCGATCACTGTTGCCGCGGTATCGTTTATCAGCTTTATCGTAGCCGGCTTTGTACAGTCTTGGTACATCGCACTGCCTGTCGGTATCGTGCTGATGATCGCGACCCTGTTCTTTATCAAGTTCATCAACAAGAACAACCAAAAGGCACACGAAACAAAAGCATGATCAAATATAACGAATAGAATCAACGCCCACTGTATCCTACAGTGGGCGTTGTCGTGTTTGTCCGCTTTTTGAACGATAGATCATTGACATGAATTATCACATCTGGTAGAATTCTTAATAGTAGTATTATACAATGTGAGGATCATATGGTTTATTTCAATTACATTGCAATGGGATTGATATGCGTTTTTATCCTGATTGCGGCATTGGTAAAAAAGAGAAGGGCTTTTTCGGAGCGCTTTGACCGGTTGCTCGAGAGCAGAAGATTTGAGATCATCTTCATCGCCGTTGTGTTGATCATCAGCGCGGCGCTGAGATTGATCGGGCTCTCCGACCTGCCTGCCGGCATGAATCAGGACGAGGCGAGCATCGGTTATGATTCATGGGCAATTGCGAATTACGGCGTTGACAGAAACGGGTATCATAACCCCGTTTATCCCGTAGCGTGGGGTGCCGGACACGGTCCGTTCTATATGTACGCCGCCTCGCTGTTTATCAAGATATTCGGCAACAGTCTGTTTGCCTACCGTCTGCCGCAAGCACTGCTCGGCGTTCTCTCCATACTGGTTCTGTATCTTTTGCTGAAAAAGACGACAAACCGCTTTACCGCTTATATAGGCGCTCTGCTGCTCGCTGTCTCTCCGTGGCACATTATCAGCTCTCGCTGGGGACTTGACGCAAACCCGGCTCCGTTCTTGATCCTCTTTGCGCTGTATTTCTTTGTCAAGGGGTGTCAGGATAAAAAGACATGGTCGTATCTCCTCTCGGCGGCGTTATTCTCCTTGTCGCTGTATACCTACGCTTCGACGTATATCGTCGTACCGATCATGCTGGTGATCCTTTTGATCTATGCTTTGGTCAGGCGGTATATCACGCTCAAGCAGCTTCTTCTCAGCGGCGTCGTTTGTATCGTGATCGCCGTTCCTCTGGCAATGTTCTGGATCGTGAATCTGTTTAAGCTGCCCGAGATACAAACCTCGCTGTTCAGCGTGCCGCGTCTTACCGCGCTGCGATCAAACTCGGTATTCCTGTCCTTGGATAAGGATTTTATGAGCAATGTGATCAAGAATATCGGCAGTCTTTTTTCCCTGCTGTTCTCTTATCCTGTCCGCGAGCTGCACAATGTCATCGACGGCTTCAATATCGTCTATGTGTTCACCTTCCCCTTGCTGCTGCTGGGCGGCTTTCTGTCGTTCAGGCGCGCGGTCAAGCTGAGATCGGGTCAATTCGACTTTGTGATGTGCGCGTGGTTTACAGCCGCCTTCCTTTTCTCACTGATCGTTCATCAAAACATCAACCGTATCAACGTCCTCTTCATCCCGGTTGTCTACTTTGTAGCCGTGGGCATCAATTTCCTGGCAAACAGACAACGGGAGCTGTGCGCTGTTGTCCTGTGTCTGATCATGGCGGCGTCTGGGCTGTTTGTCCACACCTATTTCGGTCCCGGATACAGACAGCAGATCGGTCAGCAGTTCATGCACGGCTTCGGCGAGGCGGCGCGATACGCCGATTCTCTCGACAAAAATACTGTATACTGTGCCGACCTCTATACCGACGGCAGGGTCAACGGCGGCTATCTTGTGCTGATGTACTACTGTGGGATCGAGCCCTCGCGCTTCTACTCCACCGTGCAGTATTATAACAATACCGCCGAGTTTCGCTTTGCCAAGAGCTTTGACAGATACAGCTTTGTCCTCCCACAGGACATGACAGCGGACGAATACAAGGATGATGTTTTTGTCCTGCCTGCCGACTACGCGAGTCGCTTTGACTCACGGTACGATATCGAGAGATTTGATAACTTCATTGTTGTCACCGGAGCAAAATGATAACGACAATAAATAAGGGCGGTCGATGACCGCCCTTTGCTATTTATCATATCAGTAAGATGATTTATGATTCGATAGTAGGTACCGTATCGGTTTTTTCCTTGAACAGCTGTCTGTTCAGATAGATGACATACGCGATATACACCAGCGTATTGACGACGCACAATACCGTGCTGTTCGTGGTTAGCTGGAACAGATAGTTGCTGTACGTAGCAATAGAGGTCAGATACATCAGCACCAAAAGCGGAATGGTTTTCACAAACCAGAAAGCGAGCATCAACCCGAGTATCTCGTAGATAAAGCCGTATCTTTCATGCATGGACGGCAGGAACAGTACGCAGGTATAGCTGATCAAAAACGCCATGATCAGGACGTTTTGGAGCGTAAAGTCCACTTTCTTCTTTAACCATACGATCATCAAAATCAAAAGCACCGTGAATGTGATCAGAACGGCGACGGTACGGAATAGCTGATAAAAGCTGTCCAGACCCTCTGTCTTGAACAACAGCCAGAAGGACGGATA
>DGUQ01000117.1:1051-7984 GCA_002394725.1 Ruminococcaceae bacterium UBA4306 | reverse complement strand
TTCTGGGTGGAAATGCCCATTTCACAGCCCAGTCCGAACTCACCGCCGTCGGTGAAGCGGGTGCTGGCATTGACATAGACCGCTGCACTGTCAACCGCTGCCGTAAAGCGTTCGGCATGAGTGTCATCGCGGGTCAGAATGGCATCGCTGTGGTGGGTGGAATGGGTCTGGATGTGCTGAATCGCTTCATCAAGACTGCCGACAACCTTGACCGCCAGAATATAATCCAGGAATTCCGTATCGAAGTCATCCGGACCGGCCGGTGTGCCGGGAATGATTTCCATGGCTTTCGGATCGAGCCGCAGTTCGACTTCGTGTTTGCCTTTTTCTTTCTGGCCTGAGGTCAAAAGGGTCTGCAGTTTCGGCAGCAGCTCTCCGGCGACAGCCTCATGCACCAGCAGGACCTCTTCGGCATTGCAGACGGAAGGGCGGGAGCACTTGGCGTTTTCGATGATCTTCAGGGCCATATCGAGGTCGGCAGAGTCATCCACATAGATATGGCAGATGCCGGTGCCGGTTTCAATGACCGGGACCGTGGCATTTTCGACACAGGCCTTGATCAGCCCGGCGCCGCCGCGGGGGATCAGCAGGTCGACCAGCCCGTTGGCCGTCATCAGTTCATTCGAACTGGCCCGGGTTCTGTCTTCGATCAGCTGCACCCGTTCGGCGTGCAGACCGGCTTCCAGCAGACCTTCGTGCAGGGCTTCAACCACCGCATTGGCACTGTTCCAGGCTTCCTTGCCGCTGCGCAGCACTGCCGTACTGCCGCTTTTGACGATCAGGGCAGCCGCATCGCTGGTCACATTGGGCCGGCTTTCATAGATGACGGCAATCACACCGATCGGGCTGGCAATCTTGCGGATGATCAGTCCGTCAGGCCGGATGTATTCATCCAGGACCCGGCCGGCCGGATCGGGCAGTTCAATCAGCGCCCGGATGCCGTCTGCCATGCCCTTGATGCGGCCGGCATTGAGCATGAGCCGGTCCAGCATGACTTCCGAAATATGGCCGCGGGCCTGTTCCATGTCAATGGCATTGGCCGCAAGGATGGCGTCGGTATGGCGTTCCAGGGCATCGGCCATGGCGGCCAGGGCCCGGTTTTTCTGTTCCGTGGCGGGCGGGGTCAGCACTGCTTCGGCGTGGGCTTTCTGCAGGATTTCCTGGGTTGTCTTCATGCGTTCTCCTTCTTCCCGATGAACCGGGTGCCGATCGCCTTGCCGTCCATGATGTCATACAGCAGAGACGGATGCGAACCGTTGCAGATGATCATATCGATGCCATGGGTCGTGCAGATCTGCGCCGCCCGCAGCTTGGTGGCCATGCCGCCGGTGCCCTGCGAGGAATTGCTGCCGCCGCCCAGGGCCATGATCTCTTCGGTGAGCTCCGGCACGACGCTGATGAGCTTTGCATCGGGATCCTTGTGCGGATCTGCTGTGTACAGGCCGTCGATGTCACTCATCAGGATATTGATATCGGCGTTGATGCAGGTGGCGACGATGGCCGACAGGGTATCATTGTCACCGACTGCGATTTCTGCCGTGGCGACCGTATCGTTTTCATTGATGATCGGGATGACGTTCATCTCCAGCAGCTTCTCAAGTGTATTGACCGCGTTGCGGCGGCGCTCTTCCTTGTCCACGACGTCCAGCGTCAGGAGCACCTGCGAAACTGTATGATTATACGCTCCAAACAGTTTGTCATATTCGTACATCAGCTCGCACTGCCCCACCGACGCGCAGGCCTGACGTGTCGGGACATCGCTCGGCCGCTGCTTCAGATGAAGCTTTCCGGCCCCGATGCCGATCGCGCCCGACGAGACAAGAACGATCTCATGGCCCGCATTCTTCAGGTCCGCGATCACATGCACGAGGCGCTCGGCTTTGCGGAGATTGAGCATGCCGGTTGCGTGCGCCAAGGTGGACGTGCCGATTTTGATAATGATTCTCATAGCGTTCCTTTCCGAGTCCCCGAAACGGATCAGAATGTATTTTTATACATTATAGATGCCCGTTATACCCTCGTCAACGCACGCTTTTCCTCATTTTATGCGGACTTTGCAGTTTATGATTCATGCACTTTGTCTAATTTGCAAGTTTGCCTGCAGAATATTCAATTCGCCCTAAAATTATTGCAAGAAACCCTGATTTTCTCTCATTTTTATGAATAATTTTATTGACCATCTTGCATCTGTCTGTTAAAATTACCTTGTTGTTTTCCACACGCAAACAAACGAGCGCTCCGCAATGCATAGAGGCACCAAATTTATGCAACCGAAGACGCTGTTTTCATTCAAAAGCCGGGCAAAAGTTCAACGTTTAAACCGACCCGGCAGAAGGAGGTCCACCTATGAGTTACAGAGAAGAAGTTCTCAATCGTGTCATCACCGAAAACCCCCGTCAGCCCGAGTTCCATCAGGCTGTCCGCGAGGTTATGGAATCTCTCGGCCCGGTTATCGATGCCAACGAAGCATTCTACCGCCGTGAAGCGATCCTGGAGCGCCTGACAACGCCCGACCGCCAGATCCAGTTCCGTGTTACCTGGGTCGATGATCAGGGCAACGTGCGCGTCAACAATGGTTACCGTATTCAGTTCAACAACGCGATCGGCCCCTACAAGGGCGGTATCCGTCTGCACCCGACCGTTAACCGTTCCGTCATGCGCTTCCTGGCCTTCGAGCAGATCTTCAAGAACTCTCTGACCGGCCTGCCGATCGGCGGTGCCAAGGGTGGTTCCGACTTCGACCCCAAGGGCAAGAGTGACCGCGAGGTCATGCTCTTCTGCCAGAGCTTCATGAGCGAGCTTTACAGACACATCGGTCCGAACCTCGATGTTCCCGCAGGTGATATCGGCGTAGGCGGACGTGAGATCGGCTACCTCTTCGGTCAGTACAAGAGACTCAAGAATGAGTTCTCCGGCGTTCTCACAGGCAAGGGAATCCAGTACGGCGGCTCCCTCATCAGACCCGAAGCAACAGGCTACGGCGCAACATACTACACAGTTGAGATGCTCAAGCACTTCGGCGATGACATCAAGGGCAAGACAGTTGCTATCTCCGGCTTCGGTAACGTTGCATGGGGTACCGCTAAGAAGCTCGAACAGCTCGGCGCTAAGGCGATCACCATCTCCGGTCCTGACGGCTACATCCTCGACGAGGACGGCGTCACCGGCGAGAAGATCGATTATCTCCTTGAGCTGCGTTCCTCCGGCAAGAACATCTGCGCTCCTTATGCCGACAAGTTCCCGGGCGCTAAGTTCTTCCCCGGCGAGAAGCCCTGGGGCGTGAAGGCTGACCTGTACATCCCCTGCGCGACTCAGAACGAGATCGGCATGGAAGAGGCTCAGAAGATGGTCGCAAACGGCTGTAAGTTCCTGTGCGAGGCTGCTAACATGCCCACCAGAAACGAGGCGATCGATTACTTCAAGGAGAACGGCGTGATCGTCGGTCCCTCCAAGGCTGCGAACGCAGGCGGCGTAGCTTGCTCCTGCATCGAGATGAGCCAGAACGCTGAGCACACCATCTTCACCGAGGATGACGTATTTGAGAAGCTCGAGGCGATCATGGTCAACATCTTCAAGCAGAGTGTTGCGGCTTGCGAGAAGTACAACCTGGGTGACGACCTGATCGCGGGCGCTAACATCGCAGGCTTTGAGCGTGTAGCGAACGCTATGCTCATGCAGGGTATCGTCTGAGCAACGTGACGTTGCATCCCGTTTCGCCTTTTGATAACGCGGATTTATTCTGACGTTTTGTCAACGGCGTGTGGAAAAGATGCTTTTATCTATATCAAAATCAAATGGGCTGTCACAGCAATGTGGCAGCCCGTCTTTTTTAAAATTCCTATATAGAAATTACATAGCTGTAATTGACACAATCACGATCGATATGGTAATATGATGAAGTACCGGAACAGAAACCAGATTTGCTATTGAAAGGGGTTTACTGATGAACGAAGAAAACAAGAACCTCACTCCCGATGCTGAGAATGAACCCGACGAGACCGTCACCGAGCTCAATGACGCTCCGGAGAAGCCGCTCGACGATGCCGAGAATCGTCCCGTCGATGAGGCGCGGACGCCGACAGACGACGATGTCCTGAACAAGATCAAGCAGGCGCTTGACAAAGCTGAGAGCGATGACGGCGACGACATCCTCTCCCCTCATCCGTCAAAGCCGACTGTCAGCAGATTTGAACGGCTCACCGAGGAGGACTTCAAGGCTCCGGAGAGTGACGAGCCAGAGAAGGATTCCTCTTTGGACGAAACAAAGGTCATGGACAGCCTTCCGACGGAGAAACAGTATGCCGAAAGACGACCCTCCGCAAAAAGGCGTGACAATAAGGCTGATGATCAAAACAAAAAGCGCAGTCCGATGAAGATCATCCTCTTCATCATCGCGCTCATCGCGATCGCCGCCGCGGCATTCGCGCTGGTGCACTTTGTCATCACGCCCAAGCTCTCCGGCAACAACAGCAATGACAACACACAGGCGAGCGCTGAGGAGGAGACCGTCGCTCCGACAGAATCGGTCTATGAAGCCAAGGCGGTCGACATGCTGAACTCTATGTCACAGCGTGAAAAGATCTGTCAGCTCTTTGTGACCACACCCGAGCTGCTGATGAACACCGACATCGTCACGGTCACGGATAACACCACCCCCGAATCGCTCGCGATCTATCCTGTCGGCGGCGTGATCCTGACACAGCAGAACACCGTCGGCGACGATCAGACAAAGGCGCTGATCGAAGGCTTGCAGAACAATTCCAAGATTCCGCTGTTCATTGCGCGCGATGACGCGGTCATCACCGATCAGACTGCCGACGCGCAGCAGACTGCCGATACTACCGCCGACGGCGCATACAACACCGCTGCAGCCGCCGCGCGGCAAAAGAGCGATCTGGGCTACAATGTTGACTTCTCGCTGAGTGCCGATCTTGCCAATGTAAGGGCGAACAAATCCGATCTTACCGACGCAGAAGCAGGCGAGCTGATCAGCTCGGCGGTCAAGGGCTATACCGAGAACAAGATCATCTCCGCGCTGAAAACCTTCCCCGGCACGCTCGACGCCAACAACAGCGCCGACGGCTCTGACGCCTTCCTCCACATCACCAAAACCGCGGACGAGCTGGACGCCGGCAGTGAATTCACCGCTTTCCGTTCCGGCATTGAAGCAGGCGCCGGCATGATCATGGTCGATCATATCATGGTCGATCAGCTCGACAAGGAGCGTCCTGCCACCCTGAGCGACAAGGTCGTACCTCAGCTTTTGCGTGAGAAGCTCAACTATCAGGGCGTCGCCGTCACGGGCGATATGTCCGCAGGCTACTTCACCAGAGAATACAGCTACAGCACCATCGTCAAGGGTATCTTCGCCTCCGATATTGATTTGATCCTCAATCCCAACAGTCTGCAAAGCTATGTGCAGGAGATCGAGAGCAAGCTCAGCAGCGGCGAGATCACCGAGGCTCAGCTCAACACCAAGGTCAAGCGTATCCTCACGCTCAAATATCAAAGCGGCATGATGGAGGATACCGCCGCCGCGACAGAAGCGGCTGACGCGACGACCGCGACGACCGGCGAAACAACGGCATTGACTGAAACCACCGCACCGACTGAATAAACGACAAGACCGACTCGCTCCTTTGGAACCGGGTCGGTTTTTTCGTGTTCATTCATTCTGTCATTCTATTGCATTTCTGCGTCAATTGTGATATGATTTAATCAAAAGATCAATTGAGAAAAGAGGTCAAAAAGATAATGAAACGAATCCTTGCTTGCTTTTTCGCGTTGATTCTGGCAGCATGCTGCGTCACTCCCGCTCTTGCCGCCGCAGCCGATGACGCGGTTCCTCAGGGTGATCAGGCGACCTACTCCGTCGTTTCCGCCGTAGTCAACAGAGAATATGACTTTAAAAAAGACTTTCATGACAGCTATCCGTATGACGAGGATTTCTATACGGTAGGCGTCTTTGAACTGGATGATTATAACGGCGATATCACTCTGACGCTCAAAAACAACAGCACGAACGAAACCTTCGTTTTCCAAAGGAATGCACAAACAGAATGGAGCGTAAAGGCGTCCGTGGATCATCTGCTGTATGAAACCACACAGTTAGATGCTCAAGTACATATTTACGACCTTGGCGGCGACTACGGGATCGAGGAGGTCGACATCCCTGTCACCATCACCGTTGTATCCTCTCAGGACAGCGCCAATGCCCAAAAGTATCCCAGCTATGACGGCGCATATACCGCCATGTATGAGGGCGAGGATTTCACCGTGGAATACGATCCCTCCTCTCCCAATAAAGCAACGGTCAAGCTGCTGAAAACACCGTGGCTCTTCTCGCTCTGTGTGTACAATGTTGAAACCAAAGAGGCCGAGTATCATGAAACGGATGATTCCGTGTTCGAGTTTCCGATGGAAGCAGAGGTCACCGACTTTGACCCGTCATGCAGCACTTTTTGGTTCTTCCTTCCGTCAAAGCTCATCATGGAGGATGGCTATCCGTTAGCGTTCACGATGTCGGTACATGGCTTCCGCAACAAACCATCTACCGACGACAGCTCCGAAAAGCCTGACGCAACCGACGCGCCGTCTATAGACGGCTCTGCAAAGGACGGCGCGACAAAGGACAGCGCGGCAACGCCCGATTCCGGCAAAGCCTCAAATAAAAATGACGGCGGCGTCAAGCAGAGCGGCGGAGCGGTAAAGACAGGCGATTCCATCGGGACACTGATCCTTGCCGGACTCCTCCTGATCACCGCAGCATTCATCGTGCTCTACAGCAGAAAACGCAACCGCGTACGCTGATTTATTGGATCGATTGCCAAGCATTCCGGAATATAGTATCATCAAAAATAGCACTCCGATCAGAACACGCTGTTCCGTCGGGGTGCTATTTATCGAGTATATAATACTAAGTAGCAATAAAAC
>DGUQ01000117.1:0-893 GCA_002394725.1 Ruminococcaceae bacterium UBA4306 | reverse complement strand
AGCTTTTTATTGCTACTTAGTATAACAAGGACACTCACAGAGCGTGAGTGTCCTTTGTTTCAATCGGATTATTTCTTGGAATTGAAGATCGACATGATGTCATAGAAGGAATCGTCATCGTCGGTGGAATCGACCTCGACCTTGGGAGCCGCGGGAGTGGGCTCAGCCAGCGGATCGGGAGCCGCTGTGGGAGTGACGGAAGCCGCTGTGGGAGCGGAGGTCGGGAACGCGCCGGAGTTATCGTTGTTGCCGCCGCAGCCGGTAGCGATAACGGTCACGCTGATCTCATCCTTCATATCCTCGTCGATGACAGCACCCCAGATGATGTTCGCGTCGGGAGCCGCCTTCTGCTGTACCATGGTGGAAGCCGCGTCGATATCGTCGAGCGTGATATCGGGAGAAGCGGTGATGTTGATGATCACGCCGGTAGCGCCGTCGATGGAGGTCTCAAGCAACGCGGAAGAGATCGCCATATCAGCCGCTACAACGCTCTTATCCTTCCCTGTCGCCTTGCCGATACCCATGTGCGCGTAACCTGCGTCACGCATGATAGCGGAAACATCGGCGAAGTCGAGGTTGACGAGACCGGGCACAACGATCAGATCGGAAATGCTCTGTACACCCTGACGGAGTACGTCGTCCGCGATCAGGAACGCGTTCTGCAGCGTGATGGTCTGGTCGGAAACATGCTTCAAACGCTCGTTGGGCACGATGATCAGGGAGTCAACGCACGCGGACAGCTCCGCGATACCCTGCTCAGCCTGCGCCATACGCTTCTTGCCTTCAAACGCAAAGGGCTTGGTCACGACCGCTACGGTCAGGATACCCATATCCTTTGCGATATTCGCCACGATGGGAGCCGCGCCGGTACCGGTGCCGCCGCCCATGCCGGC
>DGUQ01000107.1 GCA_002394725.1 Ruminococcaceae bacterium UBA4306 | reverse complement strand
AGCTCCACCGCGTTGCGACCGGCGGCAATCGCGAGGCGATCTACCGCTATTCGGGCGGCGCCTCGTGCTCGCAGAGTCTGCACCTGAGCTGTACAAAATGCGGCAAGACCGTGCATATGCAAAAGCAGCTCGCCGACAGGCTGGTGGACAAGGTCGCACAGAGTGATGACTTTGCCATCGACAAGGGCGAGACCGTGATCTACGGCGTATGCGCCGGCTGTCAAAACAAATAACACATGAGGTACCATATGAAAAAACTGCTCGCGCTGGTGCTCAGCGCACTTGTGATAACATCACTGCTGGTCGGCTGCGGCTCGCCCGAAGCGAAAAAAGCCGACGTCAAGGTGGTCACCACCATTTTCCCGATCTATGACTGGGTGCGTGAGGTCGCGAAGGATGACGCGGACATCAACCTCGACCTGCTGCTCGACAACGGCGTCGATCTGCACAGCTACCAGCCCTCCGCCAAGGACATCGTCACCATCTCCGAGTGCGACGTCTTCATCTATGTCGGCGGCGAGTCCGACAAGTGGGTGGACGATACCCTCAAGCAATCCAACAACAAGGACATGATCGTCCTCGATCTGATGGACATCCTCGGCGAAAAAGCCAAGGAAGAGGAAGTCAAGGAGGGTATGCAGGAGGATGAGCACGAGCATAAGGAAGGCGAAGAGGAGCACGAGTATGACGAGCACGTATGGCTCTCTCTCAAGAATTCTTCCCTTTTTGTCGACAAGATCGCCGAGGCGCTCGGCAAGGTCGATACACAGCACGCAGCCGACTTCACCGCTAACGCCGACGCCTACAAGGGCAAGCTCGATGCGCTTGACAAGCAGTATCAGGACGCGGTCGACAAGGCGTCTGTCAAGACGCTGCTGTTCGGCGACCGGTTCCCCTTCCGCTACCTGACCGATGATTACAAGCTCGATTACTACGCCGCCTTTGTCGGATGCTCCGCCGAAACGGAAGCGAGCTTTGAGACCATCACCTTCCTGTCGGACAAGGTAGACGAGCTGGGGCTCAAGGCGATCATGCAGATCGAGACCTCGGACGGTTCCATTGCCAAGACCGTCCGCGATAATACCAAAGCCAAGGATCAGACGATCCTGACCCTCGACTCACTCCAGAGCGTTACCACCGAGCGTGTAGAGAACGGCGAGACCTACCTCTCCATCATGACGTCCAACCTCGATATCCTGAGGCAGGCGCTCTTGTAAATTGTCATGCGAAGCCCGAACACATCGTTCGGGCTGTGGCAATCTCAACTGATCAACCCTCAGTCGCTTCGCGACAGCTCCCTTAGAAAAGGGAGCCAATACATCCGAAAGGAACACACTATGCCACAGATCAAATGTACCGACCTCCGTCTCGGTTACGGCTCACAACAGATCCTCTCCGATCTCAGCTTTGAAGTCAACGCGGGTGAATACCTGTGCATCGTCGGCGAGAACGGATCGGGTAAAACCACCCTGATGAAGACCCTGCTCGGGCTGCAAAAGCCCCTCGGCGGCTCGATCACCTTCGGCGACGAGGTCACCTCGCGCAAGATCGGCTATCTGCCGCAGCAGACCGATGTACAGCGCGATTTCCCCGCGTCCGTTCAGGAGATCGTCCTGTCCGGATGTCTCGGTCACGATGGCTTTCGCCCCTTTTACAACAAGGCGGATAAAGCGCTGGCGCTGCGCTCAATGGAGCGCATGAACATCGTCGATCTCTCGCGCCGCTGTTACCGCGAGCTATCGGGCGGACAGCAGCAGCGCGTCCTGCTCGCGCGCGCCCTGTGCGCCACTGAAAAGCTCCTCCTGCTCGACGAGCCTGTCGCCGGACTCGACCCCAAGGTGACGCTCGAGATGTACGAGCTGATCGAGAGCCTGAACAAAAACGACGGGGTCACGATCATCATGATCTCTCACGATATCGACAAGGCGCTGCAATACGCCTCTCATATCCTGCATATCGGCAACGAAATCTTCTTCGGTACGCGCGAGGAATATCTGAGCCTGCGAGAAAGCAGAAAGGGGGACGCGTAATGGATCTGTTAACGACCCTCAGCTTCTATCTGAGCAAGCCCTTTGTGATCAACGCGCTGATCGTCGGCGTGCTGATCGCGCTGTGCTCCTCCCTGCTCGGCGTGACGCTGGTTTTAAAGCGCTATTCCTTCATCGGCGACGGACTGTCGCACGTCGCGTTCGGCGCGATGGCGATCGCCGCCGTGCTGGGGCTGACCAACAACATGCCGCTGGTGCTGACCATCACCGTGGTCTGTGCCGTGCTGCTCCTGCGCATGGGCAAGAACGCCAAGATCAAGGGCGACGCGGCTGTCGCGATGATCTCGGTCGGCGCGCTGGCGATCGGCTATCTGCTGATGAACATCTTCAACACAGGCTCGTCGAACCTCTCGGGCGATGTGTGCTCCACCCTCTTCGGCTCGACTTCGATCCTCACGCTGAGCACCTTTGACGTATGGATGTGCATCATCCTGTCCGTCATCGTCGTGGTGTTCTTCGTGCTGTTCTATAACCGCATCTTCTCCGTCACCTTTGACGAGAATTTCGCGCGTGCGACAGGGCAGAGAGCAGGACTGTATAACCTCTTGATCGCAATCGTGATCGCGGTGATCATCGTCATCTCGATGCAGTTGGTCGGCTCCCTGTTGATCTCGGCGCTGGTGATCTTCCCCGCGCTGTCGGCAATGCGCGTCTTCAAGAGCTTCAAGAGTGTGACGATCTGCGCCGCGATCGTATCGGTCGTCTGCGCGCTGATCGGACTGTTTACCTCGATCTTAGCAGGAACGCCTGTCGGCTCGACCATTGTCGCGGCTGATATCGTGGTGTTCTTCCTCTTCTTCATCATCGGCGCTGTGACCAAGCGCAACGCGTGACGAACTTATTATAACGGAGGTATCCCATGAAAAAAATCATTTGCCTGTTGATGGCAGTCGCATTGATCCTGTCCCTTGCCGCGTGCTCCGGCAACAAAAAGGATGACTCCGCCTCCTCAGTCGTCACCGACAGCTCGTCCAAGACCGCTGTCGAGCCGACTGCCGCCGCCAAAGACGGTACCATGGCCGTATCGAAAACCGAGCTGCCCAAGACCGAGGGCGTGGACGTCGATCTGACCAAGATGAGCTCCACGATGGTTTACTCCGAGGTACTCAACATGCAGCAGCATTCTGACGAATATACGGGCAAGATCGTCAGGATGAAGGGGCCGTTCAACGTGACCGAGCTCGACGGCAATCGCTATTTTGCCTGTTTGATCAAGGACGCTACCGCCTGCTGCTCCACGGGCATCGAGTTCGTATGGGCAGGTGAGCACAGCTATCCGGACGACTATCCCAAGGCGAATACCGAGATCACCGTGACCGGTACCTTTAACGTCTATACGGAGGGCAAGAGCAAATACCTGCAGCTCAAGGACGCCGAGGTCGTATTCTGATTCCATCTCTCTGATTCGGAGAATTCCGGTCAAACGCATGGATTTTGCTTGATTTTTCCCTATCGCTCTCTTATAATAGAGTTATCTTTTATTGAAAAGGAGTTATCATATGTACGATCAACAGTTCAATCCGTACGGCGGTAATCTGGCTATCGTCAAGAATTATTTCAAAAGCGGTAAGGTGCTGGCGCTCGGTATCTTCTGCCTGATCTCCGTCGTTCTTACCTTCATTATGACGTCGACCGTTTCCTTTACTACGATCATTTATCGTGTGCTCGACTACCTGACCAGCCGCGGCATTAATCTGCCCTATCAGTACAGAGAGGCAGTCGCCGCGTCCTCCGCGTCCTCCGCGATCTTCTCGGCGATCATTTCCTCGATCTTCCCGGTCCTCACCGCGATCGCGTTCATCTTCATCTTCGTCAAGAGCCGTAATGCTTCCGAGACCTCCTCCCCGATCACGGGCGTCAGCATCCTGTATGTGCTGTCGGTGATCTCGCTGGTATTCACCATCATCGGCGTTGTGCTCTTCGCTCTCGTCTACATCGGCATCTTTATTATCGGCGTCAGCGCAGGCAATCGTATCAACTCCGATTATTCCGCCGTTGTCATCGTGGGTATGGTATTCCTCGGCATCTTCCTGATTGTGTACGCAGTTGTTGCCATCTTCTACGCAGTCAGCCGCAAGAACTTCTACCGCTCCATCAAGCGCAGTATCACGACCCCCGAGCTCGAGAGCAAGGGCGCTGTGCCCTTCGGTGTGTTCAACATCATCATGGCGGTATTCTCTATTTTTTCTATTGGCTCCGGCTTTATGGTTCTTCCCGATTTAGGCGGTATTCTGCTTGTTTCAACCATCATATCCATGCTGGTTAACATCTTTTTCGCGATCATCGCGCTGGGCTACAACAAGTACATCACGGGCATCAAGCAGGGTATCAACACCGTGCCCTACGGCGCCGCTCCGTATCAGGCGGCTCCCGGCGCTCCCTACAATATGCCCAACTACACTGCTCCTCAGCCGCAGAATCCTCCTTATGCGGATCCTGCCGCTCCCACCAATGAGCAGCCGCCCTATGCCGAACAGCCCCAACCTCAGGCCATGTACTGCCCCAACTGCGGCGCGAGGACTGAGCCCGGTGCTCCGTTCTGCTCCAACTGCGGTACAAAGCTGTAACATTTTTGTATACAACAAAGCCTCTGCGATCCCATGACCGCAGAGGCGTTTTTATTGATTCTGTTTTATCGTCCGCTTTTGACGCGCTTATAGCGGAACAGCGTATTCTCCGCCCATTCGCGGTCGATCTTGATGAAGCCGCTGAGCTTCTTATCGTTCGCGCAGATCGCTTCCACGATCCTCAGGCTCTTGCGATAGATCTCCAGCCGCGCGCTCTGCACAAAGGGCTCGGCGTCCTCACCGACAAAGTAGGTAAAACCGATGGTGTTCGCTTCACGGTTATACATCGTCAGATAGCCCTCGCTGACGCGACCGAGGTCGAGCTTCTTGGCGACCATCTCGCTGATCGCGTACTTGGTCAGCTCCACCGCCATATCGTCCAGCCCCGACTCGAAGATGAAGATCTTCTCCTTCATGGAGTTGAAGTCCGAGGTAATGCGCTTGCGGATACCCTTTAAGTTGCGGTAGTCATCCTCGAGCGCCCGATCCTCGAGCTGAAAGCGGTCGATCTGGGGGATCAGGTA
The DNA here is from genome assembly GCA_002394725.1 of Ruminococcaceae bacterium UBA4306. GTDB lineage: Bacteria > Bacillota > Clostridia > Oscillospirales > Acutalibacteraceae > Ruminococcoides. The sequence continues at coordinate 1,593 of DGUQ01000107.1, read as the reverse complement.
TACCATGAACCGCCGCTTCATATCGTTATATAACAGCGGATAGGTATAGCGCGCCTTATAGCCGCAGCTGTCACATTGATACTGCAGAATCTTGCCGGACAGCAGCGCCTTCTTGAACTGAGGGTCGTTGCTCGCGTTGATGCTGATGTACAGGTGAGCGCCCTGTGTATGATTGCACTTGGGGCAGGTCACCTCTTTGGATATGACATTTGACATAATATCACTCCCTCAACCGTAAACCGTTCTCCCCTATTTTACCATATCCGCATAGAAATGTAAATTATTTCTTGCGATTTACAAAAACTTATTGATTTTCTGCACAAATAATGCGATAATATAATTGAATATTATTCCACAACGGAGGTAACGATTATGGATTTTACTAAAAGCATTAAAGAAGGACTGGAATTCATCAGTGATACCGTCTCTGAGATCGCGACGTCTATCGCGGAGAAAAACCGCCTGAGAATGCAGCTGAGCCACATCAAGGGCGTGATCAAGGCTGATACCGCGACCCGTGACCAGGCGTATATTGAGCTCGGCCGCTATTTCTATGAGAATATGCGCGACAACACTACCGCCGAGAACGAGGCGATCTGCGCGGTGATCGACGCGGCGAGTGACCGCATCAGCAAGGCTTCTCTGCGCTATGTGGAGCTGCTCAACATCCAAAACGACACCAAGATCCGCTCCGAGAACGCCGAGAAGCTCGCAAAGGCTGTTTCCGAGAAGGCTTCCGCCGCCGCGAATGAGTTCATGGCGAAGAGCAACGAGGCGTTCGACAAGGCGAAGGAATCTGCCGCCGACTTCGCTGAGAAGGCGAAAACCGCCGCGACCGATTTTTACGGCAGGTTCGATCCCGACAAGAACGAGGAGCTCGACGAGCTGATCACCGCTCAAAAGGAGCAGGCTGAGGATGCTGTGGAAGAGACTGCCGACGCCGCAGCCGAGAAAGCGGAAGAAGTAAAAGAGGCTGTCGCCGATAAGGCGGAGGACATCAAGGACGCCGCTGCCGACGCAGTCGAGGACGCCAAGGACGCTGTCGCAGACGCCGCTAAAGACGCCAAAGACGCAATCGCCGACAAGGTAGAGGAAGTCAAGGAAGCCGCTGTCGAGGAATCTCCCGAGGACGCAGGCTTCTAAAAGATTCTTTATCCTGACCTAATCAAACCACCAAACGCCTTTCCGTATGGGAGGGCGTTTTTGTTTGCGGAAAACCTGTTTCATCCGCAAGGAACAGGAGAATTAATACTAAGTAGCAATAAAAAAACAACAGCGCAGTCAGATCGACTGCGCCGTTATTTTATGGCAACTAATATAATAGCTTAATACAAATTACACCCTGAAAACTGAACAAAGTGAGAGATAAAGGGAGAGTAAGCGGACTGACCAAAGAGATTATGTGGTCAAGCCCTCGACCTATTAGTACTGCCAAGCTAAACATGTCACCATGCGTACACACGCAGCCTATCAACCTCGTAGTCTACAAGGGGTCTTACTCGCATAAAGCGATGGGATATCTAATCTTGGAGTCGGCTTCACGCTTAGATGCTTTCAGCGTTTATCCGATCCGTACATAGCTGCCCAGCTGTG
>DGUQ01000002.1:4214-7895 GCA_002394725.1 Ruminococcaceae bacterium UBA4306 | reverse complement strand
TCGACATTTACTTTTTCATTCTAAGCTCTGTATACCCATTATACAAAAAAGAAAGTCCAATAAACGCTTCTTTGAAAAGAAAATTTGTTCGAAAAAAGCACTTGACATTATCCTACTTTAGTAGTATAGTATATACAGAGGTGATATCATGAGCAAGTTAGTATTATATCACGGCAGTGATCACATCGTAGGTCAGCCTATTCTCGGAAAGGGCAAACCCGACAACGACTACGGTATGGGCTTCTACTGTACCGAGTCCATCGAGCTTGCGAAAGAGTGGGCTTGCGGTGAGCGCGGTCAGGACGGCTACGCCAACGCTTATACAATCGACACCGATGGATTGAACATACTGAACCTGTCCGACGAGAAGTATAATATCCTGAATTGGCTGGCAATACTGATTAAGAACAGACGGTTCAGCACAACAGTTCCGATCGCTCAGGCCGCCAAGCAGTATATCATTGAGAACTTCTCCGTTGATATTACGCCCTACGATATCATCATCGGCTATCGTGCGGATGACTCCTACTTCTCCTTTGCGAAGGACTTTATCAGCAACACGATCTCCCTTGAGCAACTATCCCACGCGATGCGCTTGGGTAAGCTCGGTGAGCAGGTAGTGCTGAAATCAAAGAAGGCATTCGACGCGGTGCAGTTTGAAAGAGACAAATGCGAATACGCGGACAGCAGTATCTATTTTCCGTTAAGAGAGAAGAGAGACAGCGAAGCGAGAACGCAGTACCTGAGCGTTGAACGATACAATGATGTCGTGAATGGGTTATTCATTCGGGACATCATGGGAAGGAACATGAAGAATGAAGACTTTAGCAGATAATTATTCCGATGAAAAGACGATTGATCTGGTCGCCGAGTGCTTCGACTATGCGGTCAACTTCTGTAAAACAGACGGAGACGATTTCTGGAATTACCTCGTTATCTCGGGCATTGCCAAGCAGTTGGAGGACGGCAATCCGAAGTTTGTATTGGGACATTCCGCTATCGAGATCGTGAACATGGTATTTGATAAGGTGAATATCCCCTCCGATAACACCGACTATGTTGCTTTTGAACGCTCACCTGAGTATTGGGCAGGTTGGGCTCTGGCTCAGTATCAGATCAAGTCGGAGCAGTCTTACAAAAAGCTCCATTCGCTCGTCGGCTTCTCAGAATTGATCGGAATGTACCAAACGCTGCATGAAGCGCCGATTGAAAAGTTCTTTGATAAGATGGACAAGCGGATGGCGAATCGACAAATCGGTTTGAAACGGCAGAGGGAAAGAATGGGATTATCCCAATCAAGCCTTTCAAGGATATCCGGCGTCAGCCTGAAAACGATCCAATCTTATGAGCAAGGGCAGAAGGATCTCAAGCGAGCAAAGCTCGAAACGCTGAACTTGTTTGCTGATATCCTGGCATGCGAGATCGAGGATTTGTTTTAGTTGACAAAAGGGTTCCGGCGCGCTAATATTTAACAAACTTTGAAGAAGAGGTGAGAACGAATGAATGGTGTGATTTACGCAAGATATTCTTCCGATAATCAAAGGGAAGAAAGTATTGAAGGACAGCTGAGAGAATGTATGGCGTTTGCCGAGAAAAACGATATTCAAATCGTAGAGACGTATATTGACAGAGCGCTTTCCGCAAAGACAGATAACCGTCCCGGGTTTCAGCGGATGATTCGGGACAGTGCCAAAGAACAATTCGAGGTCATCATCGTATGGAAGCTCGATCGCTTTGCCCGTAATCGCTACGACTCCGCACACTATAAGGCGATCCTGAGACGTAACAACGTGCGCGTGGTTTCCGCTACCGAGGCGATCTCGCAAGGTCCCGAGGGTATCATCCTTGAATCTCTCCTGGAAGGCATGGCGGAATATTATTCAGCCGAGCTTGCCGAGAAGGTGCTCCGAGGGATGAACGAGAACGCTTACAAATGCAAATTTAACGGAGGTACGATCCCATACGGGTACTATGTAGATGACGAACAGCATCTGCAGATCGAACCCGCAACCGCGGCTATCGTCCGTGAAGTTTTCGAGCTTTACGACAGCGGGATGACAATGAAAGAAATCGTGACTACGCTCAACGATAAAGGACTCCGCAACAGAAAAGGAAATCCATTCAAGATATCCGTTGTCTCCAAAATGCTGACCAATCGGCGATATATCGGAGAATACAAATTCAGAGAGATCGTTATCGAAAACGGTATCCCTGCCATCATCCCGAAAGAGATGTTTGAATCCGTCAACAACAAACTAAACGCAAACAGAAAAAAGCCCTCCCGAAAGAAATCAGGCGAGGAGTATATTCTGACTACAAAGCTCTACTGCGGTAACTGTAAATTCTTCATGGTCGGCGAGAGCGGTACCAGCCGATGGGATAAAACCTACCGCTACTACAAGTGCGTGTCTGCAAAGCGGAAAAGCGGCTGCGATAAGAAAGCTGTTCAGAAGGATCTGATCGAGGATCTGGTGATCGATCAAATCCAAAAGATCATCCGAGACGATTCCGCTATCAATTTGATCGCAGACAAAATCATCAAGACACAAGGCGAAGAGGATAACGGAATTCAACTTCTCAGGCGCCAGCTTGCCGAGGCTGAATCGGGAATCGAAAACCTGATGAAAGCGATCGAGATGGGAATCATCACCGAGACCACCAAAAACCGATTGATCAAGCTCGAGAATCGAAAAAAGGAACTCGAGGTCAGGCTGGCTTCGGAGACGATCAAAAAGCCTATCCTGACAAGGGAACAGATCATTTTCTGGCTTCAGCGATTCAGAACCTTCGATCCAAAGAATCCGAAGCACAGGAAAAACATGATCGACAGCTTTGTCAACGCGATCGTACTGTATGATGATAAGATTATCTTCTACTTCAACTATAAAGAGAACGCCGAAACCCTTTATCAAAAGGATTTGGAAGATTTTTCGGATTTATTCGTCTCTGCGCCACCACAGCAAGACCATACCGTTGATACAATGTCGGCGGTATGGCTTTTTTCATTCCTAAGTCGTTTTTACAGATTGTCATTGTGAGGTGCGGATGCGCATCGGCGACGTGGCAATCTCAACCGATGAAAACGCCCTGTTCTTCGACCATCCGAAAAACAGGGCGTTCACTTTTTATTGCGAATTTAGAATGATAAGAGCTGTAGTATCATCATTTATCTCACGCATGATAACCTATGTAGCCACTGAGTCATTCAAACCTCACGCTGACCGCGCGATTTGCACACTCGAATAAACCATTGTCTACCGATGATTCAGCCTTTGTCATTACTGATGCCGGAGCTTGTAAAAAATGACGAAACGCGCAGGAATCGGAGCTTTTCTATGATATCATTTCGCATCCATATCAGTAATGCTCAAGGTGATAGATATAGGTCTCCGCCCAGCTGTACTGATTGAGGAACTCTCCTCTGAACAGATTCTTGGTTCCCTGCCTGCGATCCAGATAATCATAGTAATCGCATTGGATCAAAGCGGTGTTGACAGAATACGCGTTACGGCTGTGCTCCAGAACATCCTCAAGCCGATATTTGGATAGATCCTTTTTGAGAGACTGGACCGCCTTCTTTAGATGTTCAAAGCCCTGCTTTTCGTTGCTTCCCTCAAAAAGATTGGCGCATATCTCTCCTCTGGTGGCGGAAGTCCCTTTCAGGCATACAAGATACGCGAA
>DGUQ01000002.1:3506-4058 GCA_002394725.1 Ruminococcaceae bacterium UBA4306 | reverse complement strand
TGCTGCTTTGCGGCGTGTCAAGTGGTTTTCGGAGGTTTGCGAGGGCTTCTCTCAGTTCGTCGTCATCGACGGGCTTGAGCAAATAGGCGCTGACATAGAGCCGCAGCGCGTCCAGCGCGTATTCTCTGTACGCGGTGACCACGATGATATTGATATCGGGATCGAGGCTCTTGATCTCGCGCGCAAGCTCCAGCCCATTCTTGCCGGGCATATTGATATCCAAAAACGCAACGTCTATCTTATTGTCTTTGAGCTGTTCTACAGCAGTCTCATAGTTCTGCGCGAAAAAGAATACGTTATCATCTGACGGAGCCACTCTTTCTATGGCAAATTTCAGATCGTACCGCATGCTCATTTCGTCGTCTGCTATCAGGATATTCATACTCATCCTCTCCGATCATTTTATTCGGGTATCGTGATGATCGCCCGTGTGCCCTTTCCCGGCTCGCTTTCGATGATCAGCTCGCCCTTACACATGATCTCTACTCTGTTTTTGGTATTCACGATACCGACAGAGTTTTTGTTCTTGTTCTTCAGCTCGCTTTTATCAAA
>DGUQ01000002.1:0-3341 GCA_002394725.1 Ruminococcaceae bacterium UBA4306 | reverse complement strand
TGATGCACGGCGTTTTCCACTAATGTCTGGATCGAAAACGGCGGGATGTCAAAATCCGTTTCTTCTATATCATATTTGATCTTGATCCTGTCTCCGAAGCGCTTTGACTGTATGCGCAGATAGTTCTTTACGATATCAAGCTCCGCCTCGACCGAAATATTATCGTTATCCGTGAGGTAGTCGGTGATGCCTCTGAGGTAATTTGAAAATTCCGCGACGGTCTGAGCCGCTTCCTGCGGAGCGGTGAGACACTGGTACCTGATGAGCGTCAGCGTGTTGAAGATGAAATGCGGCTTCATCTGTTGATTGACGAGCTTGAGCTTTTCTTCACCTAATCTCTTTTCCTTTTCTACAAGAAAATGTACATAGCTTGTTTCATACGAGATAAACAGGATGATGACGGAAATCACGATAGCGAGAGTGACAAAGGGCGTTTCGGGATAAAACAGCTTGATAACGATGCCGATCAGGGGGAGCGTCAGGAAGGATACGACCGCCGTTCTCTCGACCGGCAGCATATATTTACTGTAATGCAGCGCTACCGAGAGCGTCGTCAAAAGACCCGTTAATCCGATCAGACTCGGCAGCCAGAAAAAATACGGCATTCGCATATACCTGCCCGTTTCGTCGATACGGTAGATAAACGGATACAGCTCATTGATGAACAGCAGCAGCGCTCCTACGATGAAAACGCCCCATTCTATCAGCTCCCAATACAGCTTGAAGCCGCCGGAGCGCTTGTATATGATCTGGGATACATACTGCGCCGACAGCGGTATGATCAGAAAGCTGAAAAAATACACGGCAAACGTAGACCATCTCTCGATCGAAAGCGCCGGCTGCGACGCTTTTCCGCGATAATAGATCGACATGCAGTCGCTGATCATCAGAGCCGCCGAGCAGAGCAGAGCCATCATCAGCTTGCGCGAGCCGGACTTGTCAAAATGCCTTGTAAGAAAGATCGTCAAGGCGGCGATCAGGCTGAAAAAAACGCCCCATATTTCAATTGACATATAGATCTCATTATACTGTCCCATTTGAGTGATCCCCCTTCCGACTGCTTGCGGTGATCCGTTTGTATAGTAAAAAACACAGGCTGAAATTGACTGCGCCTGTGCTGACAATATTGATACTGATACCTGATGGAAAGCGCTTCGTTTTCGAGGATGTTTTTCGCAAGACAAGGCGGATGACGCTGACACCCGTGTTCAACGTACCGAGAACGACGGGCGTTTTTATTATCGAAAGCCACAGACAGGAAGGTACGCTCCTGCCTTTCGGGACGTCGTGAACGTCATCCCCTGCAATTCGTCTGCAATGCTCCTCCTTAGGCAAGAGCTTCGCGCCACTGGCGACGCCTGTCGATTCCGACAACGATGTGACGCGAAAATCAAGCCGTAAAGATTGTCTGATTTCTCTCAGGTGTTAGCGTCGTTACAGCAACGGAAAAGCAGATCTCCGATCGCCGGAACGAAGCGCATACCATCTTGGTTCCTTTATCAACAAAGGATCGTTTAAATACCTTATAAATTATACAAAAACCGCTTCGGAAAGTCAAGGCGCGACGCCATATCCGTCACATGGAGACGCAAGTAGTATACTCCCAAAGTGAACCCCACAGCGGAATCGGTAAATGGGATTTCGTCCGGAAAATGCTGTCCCAATCAATGATTCACAGCGAAAAGAGAAACGAGCATATAACTTGGATGAACGGATCGATATTCAACGCGGATATCCCGTAGTGTTTGCGATGGGCTGCAACGCTTCCTTTTTCTTTACTGTCTGCCTGATATTTGCGTGGGTACGGTCGCGGATCAGCGAGGATTTTAACAATGAACAGGCGGAAACTTGCCTGCCAATGCCACGGTTTGGATTATTCCTGTCACCCTAGACAGGCGCAAAACCTCTTACCGCGCAGACAGGTAATATGATCTCGCAATTTGGTAAGCGCCTCCGGTTGAGGAGTCAAGCTTCATCTCATACCAGTATGACAATCGTATGGTGTATCACATCAACATCGCGCGCATTTTTAATAATATCTTCTTCTCCCGACGAGAGATCTGCACCTGAGTAGTGCCGAGGGTGTCGGCGGTCTGCTGTTGAGTTTTGTGACGGTAATAACGCTGGATGATCAGCATGCGTTCGTCATCAGACAGCGCGTTGATCACCTCGCGCAGGGAGAGGCGCTCGGTCAGCTTTTCTTCCGGCGACGGAACGGGCACATCTACGCCGCCCGATTCCTCCTCACCCGAAAGAGATAAAACCGCCTTGGAAACGGACAGCGCCTGAGCCGCCTGATACACATCGACCCCGAGCTGCTCCGCGAGGTCGGTGATCGCGATCTCGCCGTCGTGCTCTGCGCGGTAGCTCTCGCAGAGCTTTTGCGCGCGGAGGCTCAGCTCCTGCAAAGAACGCGACACCTTCACACTGCCGCCGGAACGAAAGAGCTGCTTGATCTCGCCGAGAATCACGGGCACCGCGTAGGTAGAGAACCGAAAGCCCTTGTTCCGGTCAAAGCGATCCGCCGCCTTGATCAGCCCGACACAGCCTGCGGAATAGAGGTCGTCATACTCGATCCCCTTGCCCTCAAAGCGGTGGGCGCAGGCGTGAACCAGCCGCAGGTTTTGTTCGATCAGCTCATTTCTGTCCATAGGCGGTGCGGATGAAGTTCTTTTCGAGCGTGACGGTGGTACCCTTGCCGACCGTCGAGCGCACCTTGACGCTGTCCATGAAGCTCTGCATCACCGCAAAGCCCAGTCCGGCGCGTTCATCGGTGGAGGTGGTATAGAGCGGCTCCATCGCCTGCTTGACGTCGGGGATGCCCACACCCCTGTCGCGGATCTTGATGACGGCATGTCCCTTATCGGTGAGCTTCGCCTCGATAATGACCGTGCCGAAGGTATCGGGGTAGGCGTGGACAACGGCGTTGGTAACGGCTTCACTCACGGCGGTCTTGACGTCGGCGATCTCGGCAACGGTGGGATCGAGCGGCAGTAAAAATGCCGCTACGGCGGATCGGGCAAAGCTCTCGTTGGCGCTTTTGGAGATAAAACTGAGCTTCATTTCATTGACCGTTTTCATTTCATCACCCCCAGGTTTTCCAGTCCCGACAGGACAAATATCTTTTGCAGGTTGGGCGGCACGTTGACGACCTCGAGCTTGCCGCCGAGGAGCGAGATCATGCGGTAGCGCCCCATCACCAACCCGATGCCCGATGAATCCATGAACCCGACCTTGCCGAAATCGAGCACCAGTCGAGAGGGGCGGCTATGCTCGCACTGCGCGTCGATATCGCCGCGGATCCGCGGCGCGATATGGTGGTCGATCTCGCCGTACAACGC
>DGUQ01000094.1 GCA_002394725.1 Ruminococcaceae bacterium UBA4306 | reverse complement strand
TTCAACATCCTGCTGATCCTCGGCGTGTCCGGTACCATCCACCCGATCGGGGTCAACTTCGCGTCGATGGTCGACTTCGCGATCCTGATCGCCGCGTCGATCTTAGTATTCATCTTCGCGTTGAGGAACAAGATCAACCGTCCGCAGGGCGCCGTGATGATCCTGATCTATATCGCGACCATGGTTTTCGCCATCGTCAGATAACAGGATTGCTTGTCGTTACGAGGGTGGCATCAATGTCATACCGTGGTGATCTCAACCGATGTTATCAAATCAACTGAATAAACCGACACGCTTCCGTTCATACTATGAGCGGAGGCGTTTTTATATGAAGAATTACAGACACGCAAAAGAGAAGAAACCGACGGAGCGCGTGAGCTTTTACATCGCGCTCTCCATCTGCATGATGGCGGTGGGATTTGCCGTATGGTCGGCATATTCTACCCTGAGCGATACACCCGAGCCGAGTGATAACACCTACTTTTCATCCCTCTCCACTGAGAATGCGGCGGTGGCGCAGGAGATGACCGGCGTGACTGTGGAGGCGACTGACGCGATGACAGAAGCGCCGACAGAGGAGCCGACTGAGGGCGAGACCGAACCTGCGCGCAGGCTGATCATCAGTGAAACCAAGCCCCCGGAGGAACAGTCTGCCAATCAAAATATGGGGGGAGACCGCCTGCAGGCTGTGTTGAATATCGAAAGCAGCATGATCTATCCCGTCAAGAGTGAGCAGATCACAAAGCCCTACAGCGAGGACGCGGTGTACAACAAAACCCTGCGTGATTACCGCGCGCATGTCGGGTGCGATTTTGCCGCGGAAGAAGGGGAGAACGTCTATGCCATGTGTGACGGTACCGTAAGCGATATTTCTGTATCAGAATTATACGGTGTGATTATCGAGGTGGACTGCGGCGATTGCTACGTCTATTACTGCGGACTGGATTCACAGCTGACGGTGGAGAAGGGACAGCAGCTCAGCACGGGCGACACGATCGGCACGGTCGCGCAGATCCCTTGTGAGAACGAGGACGCGCCGCATGTGCACATCGAGATCCGCTCGGGCAGCCGTACCATTGATCCGCTGAGTGTAATCGAAAGCGACAGCTGAGGTATATCGCAGGAGTGTCGCGCATAAAATGAATAAAACTGCCCTCGACCCGTTCAGGGGCATGAACTCGGATGTTGGGATTATTCGCGATGACAGCGGTATACTCTCGACATCCGTTTTCTTATGCGGCGGATATTATACTTGTTCGGGAGCGATATAGAAGATTCGGATGCGGCGTCGGCTGATTTCGGCATTAACGAAACACAGAAAAATTCTTAGTTGAAGTATTGACATTCGCGTCGGCATTTGATATAATAACGCTTGTGGATGAAGCGAGATGCTCCACCTCGGCACTCTCAGCCGTGTAAAAATATGAGAGAATTCGCAGGTATGGCGGAATTGGCAGACGCGTACGGTTCAGGTCCGTATGAAAGCAATTTCATGCAGGTTCAAGTCCTGTTACCTGCACCATAGAAAAAGAGTATCCCGGGTGGGATGCTCTTTTTCTGTTATACAAGCAAAGTGCAGGTAACAGGACTTGAAGGCGACTGTACCGAGGATGAAGCGTGAGCGCAATCCGAAGGTAAAAACGCCATGGGATGGCGTTTTTAAGGAGAGAGCAGATGAACTTTTGTCAGGAGGTGTTGCTCCCAAGGCGAAAGCCGCGGCATCCGACATTGCTGACAAATGTTACCTGCACCATAGAAAAAGAGTATCCCGGGTGGGATGCTCTTTTTCTGTTATACAAGCAAAGTGCAGGTAACAGGCCTTGAAGGCGAGTGTAGTGAGGGGCTGTCGAAAGCATTCTTGCAAGGAGTTTTGTGAAGATATGCAACAAAAATGCAACAATGCTGCCCCGTGCGACAAGAATGTTTTCGGTTAACTCAGGAGAGATAATTCCGCTAACAATTTGTTGATTATTGTGTTGTTATCATCTATAATAAAATCATAGAGAGGAGTGTTGGTGATGAAAAGATCGATGGAGCAGATGATCACCCTATTGCTTGCGGTTTTGCTCGCGGTATCTTTTGCAGGGTGTCAAACCAGCGTTAAGCAGAAGACTGCCGCCGGATCATCCGCGGTTGAAATGACCGAAGAGTCGGAGAGCAAATCGACTGACGATGAGGCGGTCACCACGATTCCGCTGACGGCTGAAACCGCCAAAGAAAGAGAAGCGATGCCAAAGAAGGGGGCGGATCATATGTTTTCCAAAGAGAATTTTTCCAAGGTGCTGACCATGCTGCAAAACCGTGACGGACAGGAGTTTCCGCAGACGGATACCAAGAAAGTTCAGGGGCATACCGTTGTCGCCGGCAATGACGTCTATACGCTGGAAAATGACAGCGCCGACAGTATCATCCTTTTCCTACACGGAGGCGCGTATGCGTTTGGAATCTCCGAGAAGCAGATCAAATTCTGTGATACGCTTGCCGAGAGGATGAACGTGAAGGTGTATCTGCCGCTGTATCCGCTGGCGCCGCAGGCAACCTATCACGACGCCTATCCCTTTCTTGACGCGGTCTATGATGAGGTGCTCAAGGAGGATAAGCCCGTGTATTTTGTCGGCGATTCCGCAGGCGGCGGTCTGGCGCTCGCGTTCGCGCAACGCCTGAGAGATAAAGGACTGCAGCTGCCGCAGAAGATGATCCTGCTCTCACCGTGGGTTGACCTTTCACTATCCGATCCCGACGTCCCCGAGTATGAGGAGAAGGATCTGCAGCTCGACGCTTACGGATTGATAGAGATAGGCAGATTATGGGCGGCTGAGCTGGAGCTGAAGGATCCGCTGATCAGCCCGATCTACGGCGATCTGAAGAACCTGCCGCCGACGATGCTGTTCTGCGGCACCGACGATATTATGGCGCCGGATAATATTAAGCTGTTCCATCAAATGAAGGACGCGGGAAATAACTGTTCGCTGACCTTCGGCGAGGGGCTCGGTCATGTTTTTGTGATCGAGGATATTCCCGAAGCCGAGAGGGCGCAGGATATGATCGTAGATTTCTGCAAATAAACTGATAACAGGAGGAGATACTATGGCATTCGCAACACCGAAAACCCTGAGAAACATGACGATGTATCAGGTGTTTATCCGCAATTTCAGCGAGGAGGGCACCTTTGGCAAGGTCGCCGAAGGGCTCGATAACATCAAGGCGCTGGGGGTGGATATCATCTGGCTGATGCCGATCCACCCGATCGGCAAGATCGCTCGTAAGGGTACGCTCGGCTCGCCCTACGCGATCAGCGATTATCGAGCGGTCAATCCCGGGTTCGGCACGTTGGAGGACTTCAAGGCGCTGGTAGCGGCGATCCACAAAAGGGGGATGAAGTGTATCATCGACGTGGTGTATAACCACACCTCGCCCGATTCTGTGTTGAGCAAGGAGCATCCCGAATGGTTCTATCATAAGGAGGACGGCAGCTTCGGCAACCGTGTGGGGGACTGGACAGATATTATTGATCTGGATTATTCTAACAAAGAATTATGGGATTATCAGATCGAAACGCTCAAAATGTGGGCGGAGATCGTTGACGGCTTCCGCTGTGACGTCGCGCCGCTGATCCCACTGGCGTTTTGGCTCAAGGCAAGGCAGGAGGTCGAGCAGGTGCGCCCGGGCTGTATCTGGCTGAGTGAAAGCGTTGAGCCGGAGTTCATCACCTATATGCGCGGCAGGGGGATCACCGCCCTGTCCGACGGCGAGATCTATCAGGCGTTCGATCTGTGCTACGATTACGATGTATACGGCAAGTTCCGCGCCTATCTGAGCGGCAAGGGCACGCTCAGGGAATATGCCGAGGCGATCAACCGTCAGGAATATACTTATCCCGAGAACTTCGTTAAGCTCCGTTTTCTGGAGAACCATGACCAGACAAGAGCGGCATTTCTCATTCCCGATCAGGGTGCTTTGGCGAGCTGGACAGCGTTTACTTTTTTTCAGAAAGGTATGCCGCTTGTCTATGCCGGTCAGGAATGGATGATCAAGCATACGCCGAGCCTGTTTGATAAGGATACCGTCGAATTCCCGATCTTCGGAGTGACGATGTGGTTATTTGATCTCATCAGGAAGCTGGCGGATATCCGCCGCGATCCGCTGTTCGCCGACAGCGTCTATCAAGTGAGAGCGCAGGAGGAACGCTTTTTGGTCGCGACGCATGAGAAGGGCGACAGAAAAGCACTGGGCGTCTTTCCGATCGCGCCCAGTAACGGCGCCGGCTATGTCGAGGTCGGTTTCCCCGACGGCGTGTACACTAACCTGCTCAACGGCGATCAGGTGGAGGTGTTCCGCGGCGGTGTTTCCTGCGACGGACAGCCGATCATCCTGCTCATATAGGGGAGAGAGCGGCTTTTGCAAGTGACATGCCAAATAGCAGAAATGATTCAATAGAAACAGAAAAGCTCACGGAGTGGTTCCGTGAGCTTTTTTATATCCTTATGATATTTTCCTCGCGCAGACGACGAAGCGTCCGTCCTGCGTGTGATAGTTACAGGTCGAGAGGGAGATGATCTTCTCGCCGTACTGCGGTGTGATACCCGTATCAATGCTCGAGAGCGCCTTGACGTTCTGGACATAGTAGTTATAGCTTTGTTCATCGTCGAGGTTGCGGCACTCATAGTATTGGAAGGTGGTGTTGTCGTTCGCGTCATAGATCTTACTGTAGAAGATCGCGAAGATCTCATAATCCCCCTTCTCAAATCGGGTGTTGAAATGGATAATCTTGTGCTCGTTGTAATATTCGGTGTTGTCGAATTTGGGCAGACTGCCGAACATCGAGCCGTTGAACATATGATGACCGTAGATCAGGTGGTGCAGACCGTTGGGATTGCAGTAGCCGTCCATGAAGAGCTCGCCGCTCTCGGAGTTGTCGCCGTCAAAGTCGGTGTGCAGATATTTGTCGTTATCGTTCTGTACATACATGACAGGATAATCGATAACGGTATCGTCGATCTTCAGCCAGCCGAAGAAGTCGTGGTTCTTCGCGTACAGCGCCTCATAGTCGGTCGAGAGCTGCTGCAGCTCCATATGCCCCTTTTTGTCGGAATAGTAGTGGAACAGCTTGGTGCCGATGATGCCTGCACCGACCAAGAGCATGATGATCGCGATCACTCTGACCACGATGATCCCCGTGCTTGTACGCTTTTTCGGCCTTCTGCCGCGCGGACGGTTACGGTCGTCGTAGCTGCCGCGAGGCCGTCTGTTGTAGCCGTCGTTATAGCCGTTCCTGCCGTAAGCGCCGTTCTGCGGACGGGGCTGTCGTGCCCTGCCGTCATAGTAGTCGTCATAGCCCTGACGGGAGGGATATGGCTGTCTGCCCCCGGTGTTATAGCCCTGACGAGGCGGATACTGCTGACGAGCTCCGGTGTTGTAGCCCTGACGGGACGGGTATTGCCGACGGCTTTGACCGCTGTAGCCCTGACCGTAAGCACCCTGCCCAGAGGGATATGACTGACGACCCTGTGAGCCGTAGTCCTGTCGGGCACGGCGAGGGGGCTGATCGCCGCCTACGTCAAAGTTGCCGCGGTCGTTATCGGAGTAGACGTTACTGCGGACTCTTCTGCCGTAGTATTCGTCGGATCGTGAATATTGTCGATTGTTGTTTTGATTGTTCATAGTAGTAAAAAAACAAGGCGGCAGCGGGAAATCCCGTCACCGCCTATCGGTCAAAGTTTGTGTTTTACCGTTTGATTATTTTGCCTTCTTCTTTACAACGAAGGTGATGATGATCGCAACAAGCGCAACGCCGAAGATGCCGATGCCGATCCACAGCCACATGTTATCGCCGGTCTTAGGAGAGGGCTTCTTCTGATCCGCGGTAGCAACAGTGGTAGGAGCGGTAGTAGCGGCAACAGTAGGAGCGGTGGTAGCGTCGGTAGCGGTGACGGTCTCAGTGGTGGTCTCCGCGGTAGTTTCGGCAGTAGTCTCGTCGGTGACAACAGTCTCGTCGGTGACAACAGTCTCATCAGTGACAGTAGTCTCGGTGGGGACGGGCTCGCCGAGCTCATCGGTAGCGGCTGCTGCAACAGGAGCTGTATCTTCATCTACGGCTGCGTTTGCGGAGATTGCCATCGCGAACACAGAACCTACCATCATTACACAAAGTACAATAGCTAATACACGTTTCATCGTTCATTTTCCTTTCTTAATTCATTTTTTCACATACCGTTTTACGGTAACGCGCGGATGGATTTCCGCGGTTGTGACCCATCCATCATGTGGTGGGTGGTTGTGATAGTTTCCTATCACTTGACTAGATCATAACACAATAAATTCGAGAATTCAATACAATATCTGCTAAATTTACTTTTTCTTAACTTTTGTACACTTGACTCCTCATTGAACCCGTTCCTTTGATGATTTTGCACAAAGAGAATGGTTGATTATTGTCTAAATAGCCGAAAATTATGGTCGAAATTCCGCTTTTGTGCTAGTGTAACAGTGATGATCATTATCGTAAAAGCAGAATATTTACCCGTGAATACCATGTTTATCGATGGGCAAAAGGAGCGCGTGGCAGCCTGTGGAAGTGATCCGGATCGGTGCTTGACAGCACTTGCGTTGATTCCCGATATGCGTCGGAACAAGGATTATTATATAAAATACCCACTGAGCTTGCAGCGCTTTGCAAACCCGGTGGGATGGATGGATCGGATAGAGAATTACAGGCTCGCCTTGAGAACCGCGACGACCTCGTCACGGCTCAGCTTTTTGTAGCCGCCGTCGAGGATGATGGTCGCGTCGGCGATATCCTCGATCATATCGGGCGTCACGCCGAGCTCGGTGAGATTCATCGCGACGCCGAGCTGTTTCATCCAGCTCTTCATGGCGGAAAGTCCCTCGTCGGCGATCTGTTCCTCTGATTTGCCGTTCGGATCAACGCCCCAGACCTCAGTCGCGAAGCGGACGAATTTGCGCAGACCGTAGGGCTTGATGAAGCTGTAATAGGGCAGAGATACCGCCGCGAGCGTCATGCCGTGGGTCGCGTCGGTGATCGCGCCGACCGCCTGACCCAGCATGTGCACCATCCAGTCGGTGCTTTTGCCGCGTGAGATCAGGGTATTCAGCGCCCATGTCGCCGTCCACATGATGTTGGAACGTGCCTCGTAATTTTCGGGGTCATCGATCGCGGTCAGCGAGCTGTGGATAACGGACTTCATCAGCGCCTCGGCAAGATAATCAGAGGTGTTGTCGTCGTCGCCCGAGAAGTACTGCTCACAGATGTGGTTGAAGATGTCGTAGATGCCTGCCACCATCTGGCGCTTGGGCAGTGTGAAGGTGAAGGTGGGGTTGAGGATCGAGAACTTCGGCATGACGTGATCGCCGAAGACATGGCCGATCTTGAGCTTTTGCTCATGGTTGGTGATGACCGCGCCGCCGTTCATCTCAGAGCCGGTGCCTGCCATGGTCAGGATACAGCCGACAGGGATAATCTCGCAGTCGGGCTCTTCAAAGCGGATATAATACTTGTCCCACGGATCATCGTCGCAGTTGACGGAGACCGATACCGCCTTGGCGTAGTCGCAGCAGGAGCCGCCGCCGACCGCCAGCAGGAGATCGACGTGATTCTCGCGTGCGATCCTTACGCCCTCGCGCAGCTTTTCCGCGGTGGGGTTGGGCATCACGCCGGCATCCTCGACGATGGTCTTGCCGTTCTCTTTGAGAATCTTTGTCACCGCGTCATAGACGCCGTTCTTCTTGATCGAGCCGCCTCCGTAGATCAGCTGTACGTTCTTACCGTATTTGGGCAGCTCGTCGTTCAGATATTGCAGGGAATCCTCTCCGAAATAGAGCTGTGTGGGGTTGTGATAGCTGAAATTACCTAACATAATAGTCCTCCTGAGTATGGTTTTTGCTTGTCAGAATCCGGTTCTGAATCTGTTGTATTCATCATAACTTGAATCAAAAATAAAGTCAAATGTTTTGTTGCGACGGTAAGCGGTAATTTGTATGATGAAAATGCAGGATATTATCGAATCGATTTCAAAATCCGCCTGAATTTGGTCGGAAAAGCTGTTAAATATTTGTCAATATGAAATTTACGGAAAAACGATTGCAAAAATTCGTGAAAATGTGCTATAAAAACATTGACACTCATTGAAAATATGAGTATAATATAACCAATGGTTTTATCTTGCGTTAAAGCGATAAAACGGAAATATCATTCAGAAAGAGGGAACACCATGGAAAAAGTATTGGTACTGGATTTCGGCGGCCATTATAACCAGCCGATCGCCCGTAAGGTAAGAGAGCAGAATATCTATGCCGAGATTGTGTCTTATCAAAAGATCACAGCCGACGAGATCGTCGCGCAGGGCTACAAGGGCATCATCTTTACCGGTGGTCCCGACAGCGTGTTTGAGCCTGACGCGCCGCACTGCGATTCCGCGATCCTCTCGGCAGGCTTGCCGATCCTCGGTATCGGCTACGGCTGTCAGCTCATCGCCTATATGGCAGGCGGTAAGGTGACCTACGCGAGCGAGGTCAGTGAATTCGGCGAGACGGAGCTGATTTCCGACGGCAGCGAGCTGCTTGACGGTTTTCCGCCCGTGAGTATCTGCTGGATGAGTCACCGCAATCATATCAAGGAAGCACCCTTAGGCTTCCATGTCACCGCGTACACCGAGCGCTGCCCCGTGGCGGCGATGGAAAACAGCAAGGATCACATCTACGGCGTGCAGTTCCACCCCGAAATGATCGAGACCGAATACGGCGAGCTGGTGCTCCACAACTTCCTGTACAACATCTGCGGCTGTGTGGGCGAGTGGAAGATGGATCGCTTTGTCGAGCAAAAGATCGCGCAGTACCGCGAGCGTCTGGCGGATAAAAAGGTTCTGCTGGCGTTATCGGGCGGCGTTGACAGCTCCGTAGCGGCGGTACTGGTCAATAAGGCGATCGGCGATAACCTCACCTGCGTCTTTGTCGATACCGGATTGCTGCGCAAGGATGAGGCGGATCACGTCGAAAAGACCTGCCGCGATATCCTCAACATCAATGTCACGCGCGTTGACGCGGCGGATCGCTTCCTGTCCGCGCTCAAGGGCGTGACCTCCCCCGATGAAAAGCGCCGTATCATCGGTGAAGAATTCAATAACGTATTTGAAGAAGAAGCAAAGAAGCTCGGCAAGGTGGATTGTCTGGTACAGGGCACCATCTACTCCGATGTACTCGAGCGCGGCGCCGGTGATATCAACTTTACCTCGTCCGGCGAGGGCGCATTGCATCAGGTTGTTGAATACGGCGAGATGGCGGAGCCCCTGCGTTCCCTCTTCAAGGATGAGGTGCGCAAGGCAGGCTTGGCGCTCGGTATGCCCGAGGAGTTCTGCTACCGTCAGCCGTTCCCCGGCCCCGGTCTTGCCATCCGCTGTGTCGGCGAGATCACCAGGGAGAAGCTCGATACCCTGCGCGAGGCTGACGCGATCTTCCGCGAAGAGATCGCGAAGTCCGGCTATGACCGCTTCACCAACCAGTATTTTGCCGTGATGACCGACACCCATTCGGTCGGCGTGATCGGCGACGAACGCGTTCAGGGCAGTACGATCGTTCTGCGCTCCGTCACCAGCGACGACTTCCTGACCGCCGACTGGTCACGTATTCCCTATGAGATCCTCGCGACCGCTTCCGCGCGTATCACCAACGAGATCCCCGGCATCACCCGTATCGTCTACGACATCACTCCCAAGCCCCCGGCAACGGTGGAATGGCAATAATTCTATATTCGAATTAAAACAGATAGATAAAGCCCTCGGCTGCATGGTCGAGGGCTTTTGGTTGCTTGTTGACAGAAGAATGGGATGATACTATAATACATATATATTAATTGCTGAGGTTCCGAGTGTGAAACATCCGGAACCGCGCGGTGATGTTTTATCGTATAATGAAAGTAGGGAACTGATATGAAAGTTTTGATGATTAACGGCTCGCCCAGAGTCGACGGTAATACCGCGATCGCACTGAAAGAGATGGAGAAGGTATTTGTCAAGAACGGGATCGAGGTCGAGACCATGCAGATCGGCAACAAGGCGATCCGCGGCTGTATTTCCTGCGGTACCTGTGCGACCAAGGGGCAGTGCGTGTTTGATGACGCGGTGAATGAAGCGGCGCCGAAATTTACCGAGGCGGACGGTCTGGTGATCGCGTCGCCTGTCTACTACGCGTCCGCCAACGGTACGCTGGTGTCGTTCCTTGACAGGCTGTTTTACTCCTGCCATTGCGACAAGCGCATGAAGGTCGGCGCGGCTGTCGCCGTTGCGCGCAGGGGAGGACTCTCCGCGACCTTTGACGAGCTGAACAAGTATTTCACCATCAATTCGATGCCTGTCGCCGCGTCTAATTATTGGAACAGCGTTCACGGCGGCGCCAAGGGCGACGCCGAGCAGGACGCGGAGGGCTTGCAGACCGTTCGCGTGCTGGCGGAGAATATGAGCTTTTTGATGAAGAGTATCGCCCTCGGCAAGGAGCAGATCGGTCTGCCCGAGCTCGAGCCGAAAACGTATACCAATTTTATTCGATAAGAAAAGTGATTATTATGTAAAGCTTCGGTGGGAGCAAGCCCCCGCCCTACACTATCACTAAACGATAAAGATAAAACCCTCAGTTTGAAACTGAGGGTTATTTCTTTGTTAGAAGTATAAACGCTTGATCTGCCGTTGAAATGCTGTGCATTTCATACACAAATGAAAAATGAAGCATTGGACCCACCGTTGAAAAGACGTTACTGAAAAAGCACTCTATCCATAGGCGGAACAAGGCAACACGTTGCCGCGCGCCGTTATCTTAAAAAGCCGTTGATGATCTGTTCCTCTGCTTCTGCTTCAGTCAAGCCGAGGGTCATCAGCTTGATGATCTGGTCGCCCGCGATCTTGCCGATCGCCGCCTCATGCACGAGGGACGCGTCCACGTTGTTCGCCTCCAGCGCCGGAACCGCCAGAATATTGCCGTTGTCCATGATGATGGAATCGCACTCGGTGTGCCCCTTGCACGCCGCGTTACCGACGATCTTGAGGTCAAGGCGCTGATAGGAGTTGTCGCGCGCTACGCCGCGTGATACGACGTCGGCGTTGGAGCCCTCACCGTTGAGCGATACGACGTAGTCGCTCAACGCGCGCTGGACGTTGTGGGTCATCAGGCGTTCGCGGATGATCAGCTTCGCGCCGCCCTTGAGCTCGGCGACCGTCTTGCGCTCGGTATCGTCAACGCCCTTGATCTGCACCATCTCCATCTCGCAGGTGCTGCCTTCCTCCATATAGACCTCGGTGACGGGGTTGAGGATGCGCTTGCCGCTGCCCTCGCCCGAGCCGAAGTGCTTTTCCACATATTTGATTTTGGCGTTTTTGCCGATATAAAAGCGGTGGATGCCGTCATGCTCGGAATCATGGCTGCCGCAGTTATCGATACCGCAGCCGGCGACGATCTCGACGTCGGCGTTGTCGCCGATATAAAAATCGTTGTAGACCTCTTCCTTGAGTCCGCTTTTGGTCATCACGACAGGGATATGCACGCTCTCGCCGACGGTATTGGGCTTGATGAAGATATCCATGCCGCTCACGCCCGTCTTGCTGACGATCTCGATATTCTCGGTGGACTGTCTGCCGATGGACATGCTGTCGGAGCGGATGTTATAGGCGCCTGTAAGGTTATTGCCGTCGATGTCGGCGATCTCCTTAAGCAGATAGGATTGTATGTTGTTCAGATCCATGCGTTACACTCCTTCCGATATGCCCTGACAGTTCTTGACTGCCGCGGGGGTGCCGATCAGCCCGGGAAGGATCTCGTCCCTGTCGCCCTGCTTTTCGATCTCGCCGCTGTTTAGCACGATGATCTTGTCGGCGATGTTGAGGATGCGCTCCTGATGGGAGATAATCATGATGGAGCGGTCGGCGATCTCTTCGCGCTGCTTGCGGAATACCTCGATCAGATTGCCGAAGCTCCACAGGTCGATCCCTGCTTCCGGTTCGTCAAAGAGGGTGAGCATGGATTTGCGCGCAAGTACGGTCGCGATCTCGATGCGCTTCAATTCGCCGCCGGAAAGACTCGCGTTGACCTCGCGGTCGATGTATTCTCTCGCGCACAGTCCGACCATCGAGAGATAGACGCAAGCGTCCGCGATGGTCAGCTTTCTGCCTGCCGCCAGACGGATCAGGTCGAGCACGCGGATGCCCTTGAACTTGACCGGCTGCTGAAACGCGAACGCAATGCCCTTGTTGGCGCGTTCGGTGATGCTCATATCGGTGATGTCCTCGCCG
This sequence comes from Ruminococcaceae bacterium UBA4306, assembly GCA_002394725.1. Taxonomy (GTDB): domain Bacteria; phylum Bacillota; class Clostridia; order Oscillospirales; family Acutalibacteraceae; genus Ruminococcoides. The sequence continues at coordinate 6,653 of DGUQ01000094.1, read as the reverse complement.
TTAAACAGGATCTGTCCCGAGGTGGGCTTTTCGATACCGGCGATCAGCTTGGCGAGTGTGGACTTGCCGCCGCCGTTGGGGCCGGTGATGACGATCAGCTTGCCGTCGGGGATCTCCAGACTGATATCTTTGATAATCTCTTTCCCGGCGGATTCATCATTGACCGAGAAAGAAAGGTTTTTGATTTGAAGCATAGTGATTCTCCTTCGTTACAGTTGTTCTATTATAACTCATTTTTTATCGAATCGCAACCATTATGTAAACTTTTTGCGAATATCTCGATTTTTCGGTTGAAAAAAAGTTTTTCTCTATGCTATACTTTCCCTTGAGGTGAGTAGAATGAGTAAAGATAGACTTGCGGCATTCATGGACGCGGTTCTGGCGATCATTATGACGATACTTGTGTTGGAGCTTCCCAAGCCCGACCCGATGACGGTCGAGGGTGTGCTCGCGTTGAGCGACACCTACGTCTGCTATGCGCTGTCGTTCTTCTGGCTGGGCACCATGTGGGTGAATCTGCACAACGAATGGCACCAGATCGAGGTCATCAACAAGCGCGTTGTATGGCTGGGTGTGATCCTGCTGTTCGTGACGTCATGGATCCCGTACAGCATGAGCGTGGTCACGTCGAACCGCGACAACAAGCTCGCGATGGTGCTCTACGGCATGTCCGTCCTGCTCGTAACGATCGCAAATCTGCTGCTGTCGATCTCGCTGTATCGGTGCCATGTGGATATCGCGACCTGTGATTCAGGGAAGCACGCGTGGATGATGCGCGTCAAGTACATCCCCGATATCGCGATCAAGATCATCGGCGTCATCCTGTCGGCGACGATCTGGCAGCCGGCGATGATCTACGCGGTGCTGGTCACGATGGTGTGGATGCTGATCCCGATCGACGGCTTATATAAGGGCAATTCAAAATAAAAGGGTTTCATAAGAACAATTTGGTTGGTAATACTATTCACAGAGAGGTGATAATTTGAAAGGTATAATGAAAAAACTGGGTCTTGTTTTGATGGTCGGGCTGATGGCGGTGCTCGCCGCGTGCTCGGGTCAAAAGACGGAGTCTACGTCGGCTCAGACGAAGGTCACTGTTGATGAAACGACCCAAGCCGCGACCGCTTCGGATGCGACGCAGGCTGTCTCGGGACAGGCGCTCGGACAGCGTGACCGCAACGCGCAGTATGAGGTGGAGACCAGAGTGATCTGGTGTGAGAACAACGGCAACCGTATCTACGGCGAGGCGTATATCCCGATCACGGATAAGGAGACAAAATTCCCACTGGTGATCCACGCCCACGGAATGGGTTCGAACCGCGAGGCAGGCGAGGGCTACGGCAAGCGCTATGCCGAGAAGGGCTTTGCCGCCTACTCGTTCGATTTCCCCGGCGGCAGTCGCCCGACGACCGATAACAAAAGCGACGGCGATCCGATGAAGAATTCCGCCGTGACAGAGGCGTCCGATCTGCAGGCGATCCTTAATACCGCGCTGACATGGGATTTTGTTGACACAAACTTCGTCTTTTTGGAGGGCGGCAGTATGGGCGGTCTGGTCGCGACGATGGTCGGACTGGATAACACCGACACCGTCAGGGGCATGATCCTGCATTATCCTGCGCTGTATATGCCGCAGGCAGTGACCGCACGGTACAGCGGCCCCGACGAAGTGCCCGATACCCTGTCCTTCGGCGAAGACTATGAGCTCGGCGGCGCGTTCGCGCGCGACCTGTTCGGGCTGGATGTGGTCAGCCGGCTGAACACCTATCCGCACAACGTCACGATCATTCAGGGCTCGGATGATAAGCTGGTTGCGGCGAGCTCCATCAAAGAGGCTGCCGCGCTGTTTCCGCATGCCGAGTTCCATCTGATCGAAGGCGCGGGTCATGGCTTTGGCGGCGATGACTTCGATACCGCCGTGGAATACGGCTTGGATTACCTTTTTGCGAATACCTGATTGTATGCCCTGTGGATCTCCGCAGGGCTTTTTTCTGTGTTTTGACGGTTTTTGCCGTGAGATTATTGACGGATTTTTGACTTTGCGGTAGAATATATGCGGTAGAATATAAATGATAAATGTTTGGAGGAACTACCGATGAACGGCGCCGCATATACTGTCACAACCGAAGAATGGCTCTCTTTGGCTGAGGACAGCTATGTGCTTTTTGATGTGCGCGGCGAGGCGGCGTATTCTTACGGTTCGATCCCCGGTGCCGTGAACTGTCCCGATATCCTTTCGGCGGCTGACAGAGGAGAATTGCCCCGTGATCGTAAGCTGATCCTTTTTTCCGAGAGCGGCAAGACGGACGAGAGCGTATCGGCGGCTTTGAGAGAAAAGGGTATGGATACATATTATCTCAAAGACGGATACGAGGGGTGGCTCAGACGCTACTGCAAGGGCAAGGAACGCGCGCGAGAGATCGAGCAGAGCCTGACCAAGCGCCGCCGCTTCAAGGAAAACATTTTTCACCGCTTCACCAAGGCGATCGTTGAATTTGATATGATACAGCCCGGTGATAAGATCGCGGTGTGTATCTCGGGCGGCAAGGACAGCATGCTGATGGCAAAGCTCTTTCAGGAGCTCAAAAGGCATGATAAGTTCCCCTTTGAGCTGGTGTTTTTAGTGATGGATCCGGGGTATAATGAGATCAATCGCCTGTTGATCGAGAACAACGCCCGTATGATCGGTGTTCCGATCACCGTGTTTGAGACCTCGATCTTTGACGCGGTCTATCAAATCGAAAAGTCGCCCTGCTATCTCTGCGCGCGTATGCGCCGCGGATGGCTGTATAAAAAGGCGCGTGAATGCGGCTGTAACAAGATCGCCCTCGGTCATCATTATGACGATGTGATCGAGACCACCCTGATGGGGATGCTGTGGGGCGGTCAGGTACAGACGATGATGCCCAAGCTCAGATCGACCAACTACGAGGGCATGGAGCTGATCCGTCCGCTGTATTATGTCCGCGAGGATGAGATCAAGGCGTGGCGTGACGATAACGGGCTGCGTTTTCTCCAATGCGCCTGCCGCTTCACGGAGCAGACCGCTCTCAACGGCGATACGGACGCTTCCGATTCCAAGCGGCTCGATACCAAACGCCTGATACAAAAGCTGAAAAAAACCAATCCTCATATCGAGGCGAATATATTCAACAGTATGCACAACGTCAATATCGACACCGTGATCGCCTACAAGAAGAACGGCGTTGTCCATCACTTTTTAGACGATTATGAACCTTCCTGCAAAGCGACCGATGAAGGGGGTGCTGTATGAGCTCTCTCGCTGAGTATGTCAACTGGTACGCGGACCTGTCATTTTACGATAAGCCGTTCAACGAGGTGGATAACGTTGTCCTGTGTACCCTGACCTATTATGAATTTGACGCGAAAAGAATAGGGGACAGACCCACCGCCCTGCGGCGCTGCCTGATCAGTCCGTCGGAGAACGATCCCTTCCTGAGCGCGATCGTGAAATCCCGACGCTTCGGCAATCTGATGGTTTCCGATTATGTCGAGGTGTTCAGCCGCGATACCTCGACCCAGTTCGCGGCGCTGACCTTCCATCTGTATGACGATGTGTATTTTGTGTCGTTCCGCGGCACGGATAACTCGCTCGTCGGATGGAAAGAGGATTTTGTGATGAGCTACAAAAAGACCGAGGGGCAGATCAAGTCGGTTGAGTATCTCAACGATATCATCCGTGATGATAAAAGGTATATCCTTGCCGGTCACAGCAAGGGCGGCAATCTCGCGATGTACGGCGCCTGCCACATCAGTGACGCAAAGCTCAGCCGCGTGATCCATATCTATAATAACGACGGCCCCGGGCTGTGCCCCGAGGTCAGCGACGTTTCTTTGATCGACAGGATCCGTGATCTTGTCACGGTCATCCATCCGCAGTATTGTATTTTCGGCAAGATCTTTGCCCACGATTTCAAGGACGTCAGGATCGTTACCAGCTCCGCCAAGGGGATCATGGAGCATGACTCCATCAGTTGGGAGGTCGAGTACGGTAAGCTGCGTACCGTTGATCATTTTGATCCCAACAGCGAGTGGATCAATGAGATCGCCGAAAAATGGATCCAGGATGTTACTCCGGAGGAGCGAGAGAAGCTGGTCAACGGTGTTTTCGCGACGGCAGAGGCACGAGGGGCCAAGACCTACACCGAGGCAATGCAGCTGGATGTCGACGGTGTAGAGGATCTGATCGTCAATGTCGTGGAGTCCGACAGCTTGAAAACGGTGGCGAAGATTCCCGAGAAGGTGCTCTTCGGCGATATGTTCGCCCGACTGCGTACCGGCAAGCTCGCCAAATTCATCGACGCCAACCAGTTGATCGAGGGTATCGTGTTCACGGTGATCGGGCTGTTGATGACGATCTTCACCGATAACGCGTTCCGCGTCATCGTCATCGTCCTGCTGGGCGCTGTCGTGGCGTTTCAGCTTGTGTATACAATCAAAAAGCTGCGCGAGGAGCACTGGAACTTTGTGCGCGAAAAAACGCGCGTCTACATCTTTTTGGTGATCGCCACATTGTTTGCCGTCATACTGGTCAAGAACGAGGCGCTGTTCATCGTCGGCAGCGGACTTTGCGGCGGCTGGCTGCTGGTGGTCGCGTATCGCAGCTTTTTGGCGTTCAAGCAAAGCAAAACGCGTGACTTTGCCTTTTGGAAGAATTTTGTCAAAAGCATCCTGTATTCGGGCTGCGGCATCTTCATCATCCTCGCGCCCTCCGATAAGGCGCAATGGTTTATGCTGGTGCTCGGCGGCGTGATGGCGATCGACGGTCTCAGCGCGATCATCTTCTCGTTTATCGAGGCAAATGAAAAGTATTCAAGAAAGTATCACAACCTGAAGAATAAGGTTCGTCACAAAAACAGTATTAATAAGAAAGAGGGATAATATGGCTTGGGAAGCTGATTTTTTACTGGCACTGCAAAATATCCGCACGCCGTTTATGGACGGCTTGATGACGTTTTTCTCCATGCTGGGGCACAACGGCATTTTCTGCCTGATCCTCGGCATTGTGCTGATCATCATCAAAAAGACCCGTCGCTCCGGCAGCGAGGTCATCATCGCAATGCTGCTGTCGTTCATCATCTCGTATCTGATCGTCAAGAACCTGGTAGCGCGTGTCCGTCCGTTTGAGACCTATGATTTTCTGGTGCCGCTCGGTACCGCGCCGCACGGCTGGTCGTTCCCGTCCGTGCACTCCACCTTCGCGTTCGCGACGGCGACCGTCATCTTCTGCAATTACAGGAAGATCGGTATCGCAGCGCTGTTGATCGCGGTAATGGTCGCGTTCTCGCGCCTGTATATGGGCGCTCATTATCCGACCGATGTACTGGTCGGCTCCGTTTTCGGCATTATCTTCGCGCTGTTGGCGCATTATCTGATCTATCCTGCCTGCGAAAAAGGTGTTTCCCGTTTGCGCGCACGAAAGAAGGGTTGATCACATGACAGTAACGGAACGGTTGTTCGCTTATGCGGCTGATACCTACGGTGTTGAACCGGATTATCCGTTTTCTACCGCGCCGACCTATGCGGTGCTGCGCCATTTGAGTAATCGAAAATGGTTCGCTTTAGTGATGGACGTTCCGCGTGTACGGTTGGGGCTGGATGGTGATAACCGTGTCGATATTCTGAATATCAAGTGCGATCCGATCCTCAGCGGCTCTCTGCGGATGGAAAAAGGATATTTCCCTGCTTATCATATGAATCATGAGGGTTGGCTGACGATCCTTCTCGACGGTACCGTTCCGGTTGAAGATATCATCCCCCTGCTCGACATGAGCTATGAGTTGACCCTCCGATTGCCGAAGAAGCGCAGAAAGTCGAAAAAGGATTGATTTCGGTTGTTCAAAATAGTCATTGCGAGGGTAAATATAGGTTATGGCAATAGCTCTCAGCCGATCATATAGTATCAAAAAAGCCGCTGAACATTCTTGCTCAGCGGCTTACGTTATCTCATTTTGATATATTCGGCGATCAGCTCAACGATCTTGTCCTCGTCCAGCTTGGAGGAGTCGATACATAAATCGAAGTTCTCTGCCTGCCCCCACTTCTGCCCGGAATAGAAGCTGTAGTAATTCGCGCGGTTCTTATCCGTCTTATTGATGATATGCTCGGCATGCGCAGGGTCGATCCCGTGCTTCTTGATGCTCTGTTCCTTGCGGTATGCCATGTCGGCATAGATGAAGATGCTCACGCACTTCGGGTTATCGCGCAGCACGTAGTCGGCACAGCGTCCGACGATCACGCAGTTCTCTTTTTCAGCGATCTCCTTGATGATCTTGTGCTGCAGCAGGTAGAGCTTGTCGTTGACAGGCAGATCACCCATCGTGGGGAATCCGCTGCCAAAGCTGTACATGCCCATCGACAGAGAGTACAGCAGGCTGTTGGCGGCCTTCTCGTCCACGCCCTCAAACACCTCGGGGCTGATGCCGCTTTCCTTTGCCGCGATCGAGATCAGCTCCTTGTCATAGAACTTGACGCCGAGCTTCTTTGACAGCTTCTCGGCGATAGAGCGTCCGCCGCTTCCGAATTGTCTGCCTATGGTAATGACATATTGATTCATTTTGCACCTCTATATAATTAGGATAGGGAACAGGTGATTCCCCGAAGAAGTTTAATACTAAGTAGCAATAAAACAC
>DGUQ01000095.1 GCA_002394725.1 Ruminococcaceae bacterium UBA4306 | reverse complement strand
CATCATATTTCTGGTTATAGCGGTCGACATTGACCTCTGCCGCGCCGGTATCGACGATACGACCGGTGCCGCGCTTAGACTTAATCTCGGATTTCAGGTCGATATCCGCGGTCCTGTCTGCCTTTTCCTTCTTAGGCTGTTCAGGCGCAGTCTGTGCTTTTCCGCCCTTCTTCGCGGAATCGGGACGCAGCTGATCCTTCGCCTCTTCACGGCGCTTTTTCTCCTCCGCCTTGCGCTGTGCCGCCTCTTCCTCCTTTTGCTTGATCGCCTGATCACGTACCGCAAAATACGGAGCAAGATCGCTGACCGCGTTCTTCTGTGTAAAGTAATCGAAGATGAAGTTGAGCTCCTCTTCGTTTAAGGTCGTCATTGCCTTTTTATCGACGCCGAGCTTTTCTTTGAGCACGGATACAACCTCTTTGGTCGTGACGTCAAGGTCAGTGGCCACCTCTTTGACTTTATATTTAATCATAATAGCCATGGTAATTCCTCCTTAGTTTGTGAGATCGATCATCTTTTTGGCAAAGCCGGGATCCGTCGTACAGACGATGCCGCAGTGCTTGCCGAGCGCAAAGCTCAGCTCCTCTTTTCCGTGCGGAATCCTTTTTGCGGTGACGTGATGCGCGTCAGCCGCTCTCAAAACGCCTTTTAAGCTGTTTTCGGATACATCCGCCGCGTACAGCACGAGCTGTGCCTTCCCCTCATTGACCGCCTTGGTGACGGTCTCAGCGCCGGAGAGCAGCATCCCTGCTCGCTTACATATGCCGAGAAAACTCAGTAATCTGTCGTTATTCACCGATTTCTCTCCTCATGGTATCGTAGATCTCAGGCTCGATCTTGGTCGAAAAAGCGCGTTCGAGGCGTTTTGCCTTTTCCGCCTTATTCAGACATGCAACGTTTTTACATATATACGCGCCGCGACCGGGTTTTTTGCCTGTAAAGTCAACGGAGATCTCGCCTTCCTTGTTGCGGACGATGCGGACCAGCGTGCGCTTATCCTTCATCTCACCGCAGCCGATACATTTCCTAAGCGGTATTTTTCGCTCAGCCATAAAGATTCACCTCTTACTGTCTGATAGTTTCGCAGGATGATCCCCGAAACATCAATCAGTATTTATTCGGTTTCCTTGTCGTCTTGTGTATCCTCGCCCCAGAAACCGGATTCGGGACGGATATCGATCTTGTAGCCGGTCAGCTTGGCCGCCAGTCTGACGTTCTGACCCTTGTTGCCGATCGCCAGAGAGAGCTGACCGTCGGGAACCGTCGCCTTGCACGCCTTGGTACCGTCCTCGGCGAGCTCGACCTTGACGACGTTTGCCGGAGAGAGCGCTGCCGCGATGAACGCGGCAGGATCGTCGCTGTAGGGGACGATATCGATCTTCTCACCGCACAGCTCGTCGACGATGGTATTGACGCGCGCGCCGCGTGTACCGATACAGGCGCCGACGGCGTCGATCTCGCTGTCCTCGGAGAAGACCGCCATCTTGGTACGGGAGCCTGCCTCACGGGAGATCGACTTGATCTCAACGGTGCCGTCATAGATCTCGGGGATCTCTTTCTCAAACAATCTCTTGACAAAATCGGGATGGGTACGCGAGATGATCGCGCGCGGACCACGTTCGGTCTCTTTCACGCCGGCGACATACACCTTGACGGTGCCGCCCTCATAGAGGCGGTCGCCCTCGATCTGCTCGGACTTGGGCAGCACGGTAACCGCGTTGCCGAATTTCAGCGTCGCGTTGCCGGTGACCGGATCGACGCGCTCTACGGTCGCTGTCGCAATCTCCTGCGCCTTTGACTGGAACTCAACGAGCATCTGATCCTTCTCGCCGTCGCGGATGCCCTGACGGATGACGGAACGCGCGGTCTGTACCGCGATACGTCCGAACTGCTTGGGCTCGAGCGGAATACCGATCTCTTTGCCGACAGCGGCGCGCTTGGAGATGAGCTTGGCGTCCTCCAGGGAGATCTCGTAGTTCTCGTCCTCCACCTCTTCGACGACTGTCTTGAGCAGCTTGACGGAGAAGGTGTTTTTATCCGCGTCCATCTTGATCTCTACATTTTCGTTGCCGCCGTAGAGGTTTCTGCAGGCGGTGATGATCGCTTTTTTGATCTGAGTGATCATATACTCAGCAGGGATTCCTTTCTCTTTTTCAAGGAGCCGCAGCGCCTCAAAGAGCTCTTTATTGCTTGCCATTTTTCCAAATCAGACCTTTCTATATAAATTGAATATTGAAACCTTATGAGCCTCCCTTTTCTAAGGGAGGTGCCCCAATAGGGGCGGAGGGTTGCCGCGTATGATAAGATGTCGTAATTGCAACGCTTTCCTGATTCAACCCTCAGTCGCTTCGCGACAGCTCCCTTAGGAAAGGGAGCCTGCTCTAGTCAAAGTCGTCCAGCTTGATATACGCCGCGTCCTTCTTGCTGACGGTCACGGTGTTCTCGCCGCTGTGGTCGGTGATGGTCACCATCCCGTCCTCGAATGCTGTCAGAACACCTTTGAATTCTTTGCCGATGCCGTCGAGCGGCCGGATCATCTTGACCATGATATCCGCGCCGATGAACTGTTCAAAGTGCTCGGGTCGGATCAGCTCACGCTCGATACCGGGGGAGCTGACCTCGAGGATATACTCGCCCGCGATGGGATCGGCTTCATCGAGCGGCGCGTCCAGCGCACGGGACAACTTCTCACAGTCGTTGATATCGACGCCGCCGTCCTTATCGATGAACACCCGCAAAAACCACTGCGAGCCTTCCTTGAGATAACGCACGTCCCAGATCCTGAGTCCTAAGTCCTCCGCGATCGGCGCTGCGATCCCTTCCACTACGGACACCGTATTCTTTCCTTTACTGTTCGCCAAAGAATCCCTCCTACGTCGTCGTTCGCTGTGACCGTTTTCGTGCTCACTGAAAGTGTGTTCACAATAACAAAGAGCGGATCCGTCAAGACCCACTCTTTACGATAACATATCTTACTATGGCTTATTTTATCACTTCTGCCTATTATTGTCAAGTAAATGGTCACCAAATATACATCATAAGACAGGGTCGTTTTTGATTATTTTTCAAAAAAGTGTTGACAAATCGCTTTGATTGGCATATAATACAACCATCCTACTTGTTAGGTAGGTTGTAAATAACCGTTCGAGGTGATATAATCCATGTATACCAGCGGCTTTCGATGTTGATAGATCGATTCGCGTCAGTCCGTTCATAAGACGAAACCATCCATTCACGAGAACACAGCCCCCTACAATAAGGCTTTACAAACAATAATCAATACTATATAATAAGGAGAACTGTTATGGCTAACATTTATACATCCGCGGATCAGCTGATCGGCAAGACCCCCCTGCTCGAACTGAGCAATATCGAAAAGAAACTCAACCTCAACGCGAAGCTCCTCGCAAAGCTCGAATACTTCAATCCTGCCGGCTCCGTCAAGGACCGTATCGCCAAGGCGATGCTGGATGACGCGGAGCAAAAGGGACTGCTCAAAGAAGGCTCCGTCATTATTGAGCCGACCTCGGGCAACACCGGTATCGGTCTGGCGGCTGTCGCGGCGGCGCGCGGCTACCGCATCATCATCGTGATGCCCGAGACCATGAGCGTAGAGCGCAGACAGCTGATGAAGGCTTACGGCGCCGAGCTGGTGCTCACCGACGGCACCAAGGGCATGAAGGGCGCGATCGCCAAGGCGGAGGAGCTCGCCAACGAGATCGAGGGCGCGTTCATCCCCGGTCAGTTCGTCAATCCTGCCAACCCTGCCGCGCATCTCGCGACCACAGGTCCCGAGATCTATGAGGATACCGACGGCAAGGTCGATATCTTTGTCGCGGGCGTAGGCACAGGCGGCACCGTCACGGGTGTCGGCGAATATCTGAAAAGTAAAAATCCCGATGTCAAAATCGTTGCTGTGGAGCCTGCTTCCTCCCCCGTGCTCAGTAAGGGCACCGCAGGCGCGCATAAGATCCAGGGGATCGGCGCAGGCTTTGTGCCCGATGTGCTGAACACCAAGGTCTATGACGAGGTCATTGCCGTCGAAAACGACGACGCTTTTGCCGCAGGTAAGCTGATCGGCAAGAACGAGGGCGTGCTGGTCGGTATCTCCTCCGGCGCGGCGGCATTCGCGGCGATCGAACTTAGTAAGCGCCCCGAGAACGCAGGCAAGAACATTGTGGTTCTCCTGCCGGATACGGGCGACCGCTATCTTTCCACACCGCTGTTCCAAGATTAACGCGATGGAAGAAAACGGCTTCGGGGCATTCCGGAGCCGTGTTTTTATAAGGAAGGTATGAAAATGAACACTAAACACTCGGCGCATACCCTGCACATCGTGATCGCCGCGATGTTTGCGGCGATGATTGCGGTGATGACCGCGTTTGTACAAATCAAAACGCCCACCGGCGGCTATGTCCACCTCGGAGACTCGATGATCTATTTGACGGCGAGCTTCCTGCCCCTGCCGTTTGCGGTGGCGGCGTCCGCGATCGGCGGCGGTATCGCCGATCTGCTCGTCTATCCCGAGACCATCATTTACACCATCATCATCAAGGCGATCAACGCGGTGTTCTTCAGCTCCAAGGACACAAAGCTGCTGACAAAGCGCAATGCCCTGATGACCATCCCCTCGGGTCTGGTCACGGTGGTCGGCTATTCGATCTCCAAGCTGATCCGTCAGCTTTTGGCAGGCGACAGCTTTCAGAGCGCGTTGGTCAACGCCCTGTGGAAAATGCCGGAGAACGCGATACAGGCTGTTGCTTCTGCAATCATTTTCATCCTGATCGCCGCCGCGTTCGACAAAGCGGACATCAAAAAGCGCATGCTGGGAAATAAATAGGGTATCAAAAAACGCCTTGCGATCAAGAATCGCAGGGCGTTTACTTGTAGGGTACGGCGCTCGCGACGTACCTTATGGCAGAACTTTTATCTCCTATCTTACGTTCCCGATAACAGAAATGCCCGTCTTTTTCGGTACGTCGAACACGCGTGTTCAAATGTCGTACCCTACGGCATCCTGCGACGTTAGATAATCACACCGCCGCCGAGGACGATATCGCCGTCATACAGCACGCATGCCTGTCCGGGGGTGATGGCGCGGATCGGCTCGTCGAAGATCACCGTCACACTGCCGTCCGCGTTGGGATATGCCGTCGCAGGCTGTTCCTGCTGGCGGTAACGCGTCTTTGCCTTGCAATGCACGGGTTCGGTCGGCGCCTCACCGGCGATCCAGTTGAAGTCCTCCACTGTTGCCGTCGTGGTGAACAGGCGGCTTTCCTCCCCCAGCACCACCGTGTTGTCGTCCGCATTGATCTTCACTACATAGATCGGCGCACCGACGCTGATGCCGAGATGCTTGCGCTGACCGATGGTGTAGTGCGAGATCCCCTTGTGCTGTCCGAGCACCTCGCCGTCGACCGTGATGAAATCGCCCGTCGGCATGGCGCCGCATTTTTCCTCGATAAAGGCGGCATAGTCACCGTCGGGGACAAAGCAGATATCCTGACTGTCTGGCTTGTTGGCGTTGACAAAGCCGTGCTCCTTCGCGATACGGCGCACCTCGTCCTTGCTCAATCCGCCGAGGGGGAACCGGATGTGACGGAGCTGTTCCTGCGTGAGCGAATAAAGCACATAGCTCTGATCCTTAGTGGGATCGAGCGCCTTTTTCAGCAAGTATTTGCCGTCCTGCTCCTCGATTCGGGCGTAATGACCCGTGACGACCAAATCACATCCCAACTCCCGGGCACGGAGCAGGAGCTTATCGAATTTCATATAGCGGTTGCAGTCGATACACGGGTTGGGCGTAATGCCGCGGCGATAGCAATCGACGAATTTACCGATGATTTTCGTTTCAAAATCCTCGGTAAAGTTGAACACATAGTATGGGATCCCGAGACGATGACATACCGCTCGCGCGTCCTCGACCTCTTTTAACGAACAACAGGACTTGGGATTATCGTCGTCCTCTTTATCGAACAGGCGCATCGTACAGCCGATCCGCTCGCAGTCGCTCATCAATAATGCCGCTACGGAGGAATCCACGCCTCCGCTCATCGCAATCAACGCTTTCATAGTTAAACCTCAATCCGTATCATATGTGCTTATTATATATGAAAAGAGAAAATGTGTAAAGAGTGAAAAGATATACTTGATTTACCTACCGTGTTTGTAGTATAATAGTAATAATTCCTCCTTCCTCATTTCTAATTCCTAATTATCAAAAGGGTGATTTGCATGAAAGTATCTACCAGAGGACGTTACGCACTGCGCGTGCTGATCGATCTGGCCGAACACAATAACGGCTCCTACATCCCGATGAAGGACGTTGCCGCGCGGCAGGAGCTGTCGCTCAAATACCTCGAACGCATCCTGCCGACCCTAACCAAGGCGAAGCTGATCGCGGGCGTCCACGGCAAGGGCGGCGGCTACAGGCTGACACGCTCCCCCGAGAAATACACCGTCGGCGAGGTACTGCGCCTGACAGAGGGCGATCTCGCTCCCGTCGCGTGCTTAGCCCCCGACGCGGAGCCGTGCCCCCGCGCCGCGGAATGCCGTACCCTGAAGATGTGGCAGGATTTTTATGATATGACCAACAAGTATTTTGACGGTATTTCCATCGCCGACCTCGCCCAAACCGAAACCGCGGATAATTATGTGATTTAATGCCGCAGGCAATTCATGCGCAAAGCGCAAATCATGAGCCGCGCTCCATTCATGCCAAAGGCAATTCATACTAAGTAGCAATATAAAACTGCCCCGATTGCTCGGGGCAGTTCGATTTTTATTCAGTTGAGATTGCCACGCCGTCAGTTGACGGCTCGCAATGACAATCTAAAGAACTGTTTTGACCCGCCGTTAAGGAAACGTCAGCATAGATGACTTTCGCGAAAGGCGGAACTGATGCAACAGCCTGTTGCTCACTTTACTTTCCAGATCTCTTCCGCGTACTGGAGGATGGTGCGGTCGGAGCTGAAGGTGCCGCAGTGCGCTACGTTCTGGAGGCACTTGGTACCGAAGGCGATACGATCCTTGTAGTCGTTGTTCGCCTGCAGCTTCTTCGCGACATAATCCGGCAGATCATAGAGCAGGAAGTAGTGGTCGGCGTGGTGCCAGTTGGTACCGTTGATGAGCGCGTTGTGCAGCTCGGCGAAGGAGCCCTCGCCCTGCGCGCCGCCGTCATTGAAGGTACCGTCGATCAGGGTGTCGACGACACGCTTGATCATCGGGTTAGAGTTATACAACGCTCTCGCGTCGTAGCCTTCCTTCTTCAGGCGCTCGATATCCTCGACTCTGCCGCCGAAGATATACTCGTTCTCTTCGCCTGCCTGCTGCGTGATCTCAACATTCGCGCCGTCATAGGTGCCGAGGGTAACAGCGCCGTTGAACATGAACTTCATGTTACCGGTACCGGAAGCCTCTGTGCCAGCGGTGGAGGTCTGCTCGGAGATATCCGCCGCTACGACCAGCTTCTCAGCGTAAGAAACGTTGTAGTTAGAGACGAATACGACCTGCAGCTTATCCTTGGTGTCGGGATCGTTGTTGACGAGGTTCGCGATCTCGTTGATGTACTTGATGATCGCCTTCGCTCTCTTATAGCCGGGAGCCGCCTTCGCGCCGAAGATGAAGCAGGTGGGCTGGAAGTCGGGCAGCTGACCGCTCTTGATGCGGAAGTAGATCCACATGATCGAGAAGGCATTGAGCAGCTGGCGCTTATACTCGTGCAGACGCTTGACCTGGATGTCAAAGATGAACTTCGGATCGATCTCCTTGCCGTCCATCTTCTTGACATAGGCGGCGAGCTGCTTCTTCTTCGCGTATTTGATCTTATTGAATTCCTTGACGGAATCGGGGTTGATGTGCGCTTCGAGCTTATCCATCTTTCTCATATCCTTGAGCCAGCCGGAGCCGATGCGGTCGGTGATGAAGGAAGCAAGCTCAGGGTTGCACAGACCGAGCCAGCGACGCTGGGTGATACCGTTGGTCTTGTTCTGGAAGCGCTCCGGATAGACCCAGTACCACTCCTTGAGAACGTCGTTCTTGAGGATCTCGGTGTGGATCCACGCAACGCCGTTGACATAGGAGGAGACATACATCGCAAGTCTAGCCATATGCACCTTGCCGTCGCGGATGATACCCATCGCGTTGATGTTGTGCTCTTCTACGCCCTTATACTTAAGGTCGTTCCACTGACGCTCGTTGATGCGCTCAATGATAGCGTAGACCTCGGGGATGATCATCTTCATCAGACCGGTATCCCACTTCTCCAGCGCCTCCGCCATAACGGTGTGGTTGGTGTAGTTAAAGGTCTTTTGAGCGATGTCAAAGGCATAGTCAAAGTCGACGCCCTCATTCTGGAGCAGACGGATCAGCTCGGGGATGGATACGACCGGATGGGTATCGTTGAGCTGGATGGTGGTCATCTCCGCGAAATGAGAGAAGTCATTATCATATTTCTTCTTATATCTGCGGATGATATCCTGCAGAGAAGCGGAGGAGAAGAAGTACTGCTGCTTCAAGCGCAGGATCTTGCCCTCGTAGC
>DGUQ01000130.1:1249-5858 GCA_002394725.1 Ruminococcaceae bacterium UBA4306 | reverse complement strand
TTCGGTATCATGTTCGCCGACGTCGGTCAGGGCATTCTGCTGATGATCGCCGCGATCATCATGTACAAGGTCAAGAAGATGCCGCTGGGGGCGCTGCTTATTCCCTGCGCGATCAGCTCAACGATCTTCGGCTTTGTGTTCGGCTCGGTATTCGGCTTTGAGGAATTGCTCAATCCTGTTTACAAAGCGCTGTTCGGGCTGGATGATAAGCCTGTGCGCGTGATGGAGGGCGCTACCACCAAGGTGCTGATCTTCGGCGCTGTGGGAATCGGCGTGGTACTGCTGATGATCGCCATGATCCTCAATATCATCTCGTGCTTAAAGCGCGGAGATATCGGAGGCGCGCTGTTCGGGGTGAACGGCGTGAGCGGACTTATATTCTACACAGCGCTGGTCGCCGGACTGGTATGCGCCATGCTCCTCGGCGTCAACATCATGACGCCGCCGTATATCATCGGGCTGATCGTCCTGCCGTTGATACTGATTTTCCTCAGAGAACCGCTGTCAAAGAAGCTCCGCGGAGAGAAAAAGCTGTTTGAGGATGGCTTTGGATCGTTCTTTGTGGACAATTTCTTCGAGATGTTCGAAGTACTGCTCAGTTATGTGACCAACACCATGAGCTTTCTCAGAGTCGGCGCGTTCGTACTGGTGCATGCCGGTATGATGGAGGTCGTATTCGTTATGGCAGGTATGTTCGGACCTGTCGGCTACACCATCACGATCATCTTAGGCAATATTCTGGTCGCGGCGCTTGAAGCACTGCTCGTCGGCATCCAGGTGCTCCGACTGGAATACTACGAGATGTTCAGCAGATTCTATATCGGCGACGGCAGAAAGTATGAGCCCGTCAACGTAAAGGATCAGATAGTTTAGAGATCAGTGGTCAGTGATCAGTGATCAGGTTAATATAAAATTGAGATTGCCACGGCTGATACGTTTGTCGAATCAGCCTCACAATGACTAATTAATATTTGGAGGTACAAACCTATGTTACAGTATTTATTGATGTTTATTCCGGCGGCGTTTCTTGTGATTTCCGTTTTGCTTTGTATGCGTTCCTTCAAGAACGGCAAAAGTCCCAAACGCGCTGTACTGACCCAGATCTTCTCCTTCCTCGCGGTATCGGCGTTCTGCCTGATCACTCCGATCGTAGCGAACGCGGCTGACGCTTCTACAGCAGTCGAGGCGGCGGCTTCTTCCTCAAAGGGACTCGGCTACATCTCGGCAGGTCTGTCCACCGGCCTTTCCTGTATCGGCGGCGGTATCGCGGTCGGCGGCTCCGCTCCCGCGGCGATCGGCGCGACCAGCGAGGATCCCAAGAATTTCGGTAAGTCGATCATCTTCGTCGCGCTCGGCGAGGGCTGCGCGCTGTACGGTATGCTGATCTCCATCATGATCATCTCGAGCCTCTGATACCATGAGAATGTATCTGTTGAGCGATAACGACGACACCTTGATGGGCATGCGTATGTCCGGTGTGGAGGGCGTCGTGATCCATCAGGAGCATGAGGTAAGAGAGAAGCTCAGCGAGCTCATGCAAGCGGACGATATCGCGGTCATTTTGATGACCTCTACCCTGCTCAATTTGGTCAGAGAGACGGTGTATGACTTAAAGCTCAAATGCCCCAAACCCCTGATCATTGAGATCCCCGATCGTCACGGCAACGGACAGACTAAGGACAGTATCTCGAAGTATGTCAAGGACGCCATCGGCGTGGATATGAAGTGACGCGTGCGTCATTTTCTGTATGACAGTAACGTACTGATAGAAGGTATATTATGAATACAAAAACGAAAGAATCCAAGTTCCTCGACGCGATCAACAAATACGCCGAACAGCAGAAGGCGCAGATCACGCAGGAGATCGAGGATTATAAGAATACGAAAATCGAACAGGCTACACAGCAAGGTCTGCAGGACGCGTATGACCTGATCCGCGCGGATATCGCACAGAGAAAGGCTGTGATCGTTAACGAACTTGCCAAAAAGGAACTTGCACTGCGCAACGGGCTGTTCCGTGAACGACAGGCTCTTGCCGACAAGGTCTTTGATGAAGCGAAGGAGAAGCTGCTCGCCTTCACTCAATCGGAGGAGTATTCCGAGTTTCTCAGGCGTTCGCTGGAGGAGATCAAGGCGCATTGCGGCACTGCGCAATGTGTGATCTCGATCGCGCCGTGTGATGAAGAGAAACGCTCTTTGATCGAGAGCGTCATTCCCGATGCGCAGATCACCGCTGACAATCACATCCTGATCGGCGGTATCAAGGCGAACTGTCCCACGCTCGGGATATTGATGGACGACACGCTGGATGCTCGCTTAGAGGAACAGCGCGAGTGGTTCATCGAAAATTGCGGAATGAAGGTGGTGTAACGATGGCAAATGTGATTTACGGCGTGAACGGCCCTGTCGTCACCGTCAAAGAGGCAAAGGAGTTCTCCATGATGGAGATGGTCTATGTCGGCAAACAGCGCTTAGTCGGCGAGGTCATCGGCATTACATCCGCCTACACCACGATCCAGTGCTATGAGGAAACAACCGGTCTTATGCCGGGCGATCCTGTCGAGGGCACCCATACGCGCATGAATCTGCTGCTGGGTCCCGGTATCCTCGACAACATCTTCGACGGAATCGAGCGTCCTCTCGCGCAGATCGAAAAGGACTGCGGCGCGTTCATCAGCCGCGGCTCCGCCGTATCGCCGCTGGATACCGAGAAGGAATGGGACGTTACCGTTACCGTCAAGGTCGGCGACCGACTTGTCGGTGGTATGATTTATGCTACCGCCCCGGAGACACATATTATCACACATAAAATGATGGTACCGCCTGCACTCTCCGGTAAGGTCGTGGAAGTGAAGCCCGACGGCAAGTACAAGTTGCTCGATACCATCGTGAAGATCGAGGACGACTTCGGTGAGATCCATGAGCTGACCCTCTGTCAGCGCTGGCCGATCCGTACCCCGCGCCCTGTCAAGGAGCGCCTCACCCCTACCGTTCCGCTGATCACCGGACAGCGCGTCATCGATACCCTCTTCCCTGTTTCCAAGGGCGGTACGGCGGCGATCCCCGGCGGATTCGGCACCGGTAAGACCATGACCCAGCATCAGCTGGCGAAGTGGTGCGACGCGGATATCATCGTCTATGTCGGCTGCGGTGAGCGCGGTAACGAGATGAGTCAGGTGCTGCAGGAGTTCTCGGAGCTGATCGACCCGAAGTCGGGTTATCCGATGACCGACCGCACCACCTTGATCGCCAACACCTCCAACATGCCTGTCGCGGCGCGTGAAGCTTCGATCTACACCGGCATCACCCTCGCGGAATACTACCGTGATATGGGCTATGACGTTGCGATCATGGCAGACTCCACCTCACGCTGGGCGGAGGCATTGCGTGAAATTTCCGGACGACTGGAGGAAATGCCGGCGGAGGAAGGCTTTCCGGCATATTTGCCCTCCCGATTGTCGGAGTTCTATGAGAGAGCCGGCAGAGCGGATGTGCTCAGCGGCACACAGGGCTCTGTCACCATTATCGGAGCGGTATCGCCGCAGGGCTCGGACTTCTCTGAGCCCGTCACCCAGAACACCAAGCGTTTTACGCGCTGCTTCTGGGCGCTCGATAAGAGCCTTGCTTATGCCAGACACTATCCTGCCATCAACTGGAACGACAGCTACAGCGAATACTTCACCGATCTGGACAGGTGGTATGAGGAGAACTGCGGTAAGGAGTTCATCAACTGCCGCGGTCGGATATCCGCGCTGTTGCAGGAGGAGAACCGTCTCATGGAGATCGTCAAGCTCATCGGCTCCGATGTACTGCCCGATGATCAGAAGCTGATCATCGAGATCGCCAAGATCATCCGCGTCGGCTTCTTACAGCAGAACGCGTTCCATAAGGACGACACCTATGTTCCTCTCGAAAAGCAGAAGCGCATGATGCAGGTGATTTTGCACCTGTATGACCGCGCAAAGCTGGTGGTCGCGGAGAATATCCCGATCAGCCGCATTCGTGAGCAGGGACTCTTTGAAAAAATCACCAAAATCAAGTACGATATCCCGAACGATCACCTTGAGTTGTTCGACGAGTATATCAGGGATATCGATGACAAAATACAGGCTATTTTACGGTAAGGAGGACTGTATCTTATGATTATCGAATATGTCGGCGTGTCTGAGATCAACGGTTCTCTGGTCGTGCTCGACGGCGTCAAGGGCGCTTCTTATGAAGAGATCGTCACCATCAAGCTCGCCGACGGCACCGCCCGACAGGGACGTGTGGTGCAGATCGAGGGTGAGCGGATCGTGGTGCAGGTCTTTGAGGGCACCTCGAACATCTCGCTCGACAACACTGCCACCATCCTGACAGGAAGACCGATGGAAATGCCCCTCTCCCCTGAGATCGTCGGTCGAATCCTCGACGGCGCCGGCAGACCCATCGACGGATTGGGACCCATCTATCCCGAGACCAGGCGCGACATCAACGGTACCGCGATCAATCCTGTGTCGCGCGTGTACCCGAGAAACTACATCAACACCGGTATCTCGAGTATTGACACGCTCTCGACCCTGATCCGCGGTCAGAAGCTGCCGATCTTCTCGGGCTCGGGCATGAAGCA
>DGUQ01000130.1:0-1145 GCA_002394725.1 Ruminococcaceae bacterium UBA4306 | reverse complement strand
GGCGCGGATGAGAGCAACTTCGGCGTTGTATTTGCCGCAATGGGCGTGAAGAATGACGTTGCGGAGTATTTCCGCCGCAGCTTTGAGGAAGCAGGCGTTATGCAGCATGTCACTATGCTGCTCAATCTTTCTAACGATCCGATTATCGAGCGTACCCTTACGCCCCGATGCGCTTTGACGATCGCCGAATACCTCGCCTTTGAACTGAATATGCACATCCTCGTCATCATGACGGATATGACCTCTTATGCCGAGGCGCTGCGTGAATTCTCGTCATCGAAGGGCGAGATTCCCGGACGAAAGGGCTTCCCGGGCTATCTGTACAGCGACCTTGCGTCCATGTATGAGAGAGCCGGTATGATCAAGGGCTCGACAGGTTCCGTGACACAGATCCCGATTTTGACCATGCCCAACGACGATATCACCCATCCCGTTCCTGATCTGACGGGCTACATCACCGAGGGTCAGATCGTGCTGGACAGAGCACTGCAGGCGCAGGGCATCTATCCGCCCGTCAACGTCCTGCCCTCTCTGTCGCGACTGATGAAGGACGGCATCGGCGAAGGCTTTACCAGAGCCGACCACGCGCCGCTGAGCAATCAGCTCTTTGCCAGCTACGCGAAGGTCATCGACGCGCGCTCCCTCGCCTCTGTCATCGGTGAGGAGGAGCTCTCGGACACCGACAAGAAGTATATCGAATTCGGCAGACAGTTCGAGAACACCTTTGTCAATCAGGGCTTCACCGAAAACCGCAGTATCGACCAAAGCCTCGATCTGGGCTGGAAGCTGCTCTCCACCCTGCCGCGCGAGGAGCTTGACAGAGTGGACGATAAATTGCTTGATCAGTATTATCAAGCTACTTAAGACTGAAAACTTAAAACTTAAAAATGAATAATGAATGGTGGGACAGCAGTGGCGCTTAGCCGATCACTTTGTTCTCGGAACGCTGTTGCATGGGAATTGTTACCCAAATCAAAGATTTGGACAATTCCTCAACCCACATCCTAATGGTAGAATGATTCTGATAACAGAAAGCGGCACGTCGTCCCACATCCGATTGCTACAGAAATCCAAAACGCGTCAGCGTTTCCCAACATTATTCATTCTTCAGTTTTCAATCTCAGTATTCATTACAACGACCGAAG
>DGUQ01000092.1 GCA_002394725.1 Ruminococcaceae bacterium UBA4306 | reverse complement strand
TAAGAAGAAAAATAAGAATACAAGGCGCGCAGCGCAATGGATTCTCATTTCAGTTCATTCATTCAGCGTTCAGTGCCTTTCATTCATTTTGATTGACAGGAAATCGTTTATGAACAGCAAAAGCCCTGCGGAACAACCGCAGGGCTTTGTCATTTTGCTTGATGGATCAGAGGGGGCTTACGCCTCGCTGAATTCATCCTTGCCTACGCCGCACAGAGGGCAAACATAATCGTCGGGGAGATCCTCGAACGCTACGCCGCCGTTCTCTTCGGGGTCATAGACATAGCCGCAGACATCGCAAACATACTTTTTCATCATGTATTCTCCTTTATTTATTATCGCAACCTGTGATCAGGACGGACGCTTTGCGCCGCAACCCTCACAGAAGTTACCGTGATTGGTGGTATCGCAGAACGGGCAGACCCAAGAGGTGCTCACAGCGGTATTCTGTGGATAACCCTGCTGAGCGTATCCGCCCATGCTCGGCTGATCTCCCCTATCATTCGCCTTCGCGATCTGCTCTTCATGACTCATGGAAACAGGCTTGCCCTGCATGCGGTCGATCTCAGCCTTGATCTCGCTGCCCAGCGCGACGGTGTCATGATACTTTTGCACCTCTCTGTCGCTGAGGAAGCTCGACGAAACGCGGTTGACCGTCCAATTCGTGTCGGCGCCGCCCATACGTACCTCGCCCGTGTTGATATAGCCGTCGCTGATCTCAAATTCCATCTCGTCAAAATACGGGTGATCGACAAAGATCTTGACGCTCATCGTGTAGGCGTACTCATAGCGCGGCGGATCGTAGCTGACAGTGCTGCCGTCCTCGGTCTGGCGTTCGATCTCATCACGGCTCTCATCGATGATCAGCTCGCATCCTCTTGCCTGAGTGAAATCCAGTACATCGGGATTCTCCTGCGTGAGGTTAGAGGTTTTGGCAACCATGAACTGCCGCTTCTCATTATCGATCATCAGCTTGGTGCGGCTGCCGAGAGTTTTGGACGCATGGAAAGCGGCGACCTTCTCCTTATTATTCTCACGGTAATTGAGCTGTGCCTTGATCTCATTGAGCGTGCTGTGACGGCGTTCACTGAACCACGGCGAGAGCTTCTTGGCGCAATCCTTGCACAGATTGCCGTCCTCCAGCTTGCGGTTGCCCAAGAGTCCGATCTTGTTGCCGCAAACGTCACAGAATTTTTTGCTGAAAAGTCCCATTGATACCTCCTTATCGAGTAGGGTGATATGGTAAGTCTGTCAGGAAACCGCTGACCCCTTGGATACCAAGGGGTTCGCAAATAGTTGATGATTATTCGATCGGTTCAAAATCGGCGACGCCATGCTTGCACAGCGGACAGATGAAGTCGTCGGGGAGCTCCTCGCCCTCATAGACATAGCCGCAGACCTTGCAGACCCAGCCCTTCTTGCCGTCGGTCTCGGGCTTGGGCTTGACATTGTTCTGATAGTAGGTATAGGTCATGGTCTCCACATCGGTGATGACGCGCGCCTCGGTGACGGAGCAGATAAACATACTGTGGGTATCGAGGTCAACGGTCTGTTCGACCTTCAAGGACATGAAGGAATTGATATAATGACCGAGGAACGCCACGCCGTTGTCGGAGCGCAGGATACCGTCGCCGATGATCTTATCCACGTCTCTGCCGCTCTGGAAGCCGAAGTGCTCGAACACGCTGAACGGCGCGTCGGTGGACAGGCAGTTGACGTTCATTACACCGGTCTTTTCGACCATATCATGAGTGAGATTCTTCTTATTGATACAAACCGCGATACGGTTGGGCGTGTTGGTGACCTGAGAGACGGTGTTGACGATACAGCCGTTGTCCTTATCGCCGTCGCGTGCGGTAACGACATACAGACCGTAGCCGATATTGAACAGCGCGGTCAGATCGTTCTTATCCGCCTTCTCGTTATCCATCGCGACGTAATCCATGGTCAGCTCTTCGCACAGGGCGTCGATCTCGGCAATGTTATCGTCGTTCATTGCGGAGAGGATATGGACATTGTTGTCGGTATAGGTGATGTTCTTGCAGCCCTCGAGCATCTTGCGCATGGTCTTTTCCGCAAGCGGCGCCCATGAGCCGTTCTCGATGAAGCCGACGGTCTTGTTCTGGAAGTTACGCTCGGTCAGGTGGTTGATGAACTCGCGCATGAAGGGGAAGATATCCGCGTTGTAGGTGGTGGTGGCAAGGATGATCTTGCCGTAACGGAAGGCGTCCTCGACGCACTCCGCCATATCCTCACGCGCCAGATCGTTGACCGCTACCTTGGGGCAGCCTGCCTCACGGAGCTTGTCCGCGAGCAGCTCGACCGCCTTTTTGGTGTGGCCGTAAACAGAGGTGTAGGCGATCATAATGCCGTCGGTCTCAACGCCGTAGGACGACCAGGTGTTGTACAGGTCAAGGTAGTAGCCGAGGTTCTCACTGAGCACGGGACCGTGGAGCGGACAGATGATCCGGATATCCAGACCTGCCGCCTTCTTGAGCACGTTCTGCACCTGCTTGCCGTACTTGCCGACAATGCCGATATAATAGCGCCGTGCCTCACACGCCCAGTCCTCTTCCACATCCAGCGCGCCGAACTTGCCGAAGCCGTCGGCGGAGAAGAGCACCTTATCGGTGCTGTCATAGGTCATCAGCACCTCGGGCCAGTGCACCATGGGAGCGCCCACAAAATTGAGCGTATGCTTGCCCAGCTCCAGCGTATCGCCCTCCTTGACGACGATCCGTCTGTCGGCATAGTCGGTACCGAAGAAGTTGACCATCATATTGAACGCCTTGAGTGAGGACACAACGATCGCGTCGGGATAGGCGTTCAAAAAGTTATCGATGTTGGCGCTGTGGTCGGGCTCCATATGCTGTACGACAAGATAATCGGGCTTGCGGTCGCCGAGAACGGACTTGAGGTTCTCGAGCCACTGCTTGCCGAAATGCTGATCGACGGTATCCATGATGGCGATCTTTTCATCGATGATGGCATAGGAATTGTACGCCATACCGTTGGGGACGATATACTGTCCCTCGAACAGATCGATATCATGGTCATTGACGCCGATATACTTGATATCATTGGTAATAAACATGGGAATCATCTCCTATTATGATAGTTATATTGTAGGGGAGGGGTGCTCCTCTCGCCTTTTTATGATAGTTATATTGTAGGGGAGGGGTGCTCCCCGTTGGGGAGACGTCACGAAGTGACAGTGGGGGAGGCGTCTCCGCCGAGGAATGCTCCTCCCGCCTTTATTCGGGTGTGGGCAGAGCCCACCATAAGTATAATGGAAACACGGGCAAATTGCAACAGCATATTGAAAAAAAGCAGGGGATTTGTTATAATATTTGCACAACAAAAGGAAGTGATACCATGGCAGGAAAATCAAGCTGTGAATTCTGTGCATACTATAACTACAATGAGGCGTTTGACGACTATGAGTGCGAGGTCAATCTGGATGAGGATGATCTGGCGCGCTTCATGAGCGGCAGTGATTCGAGCTGTCCGTACTTCCGCTTTTCCGACGACTACAAGATCGTGGAAAAGCAGAACTAAATTCAGTGAGGAGTTAGGAGTGAGAAGTGAGGAGTTTTGGGAAATGCGTTCCGCATTTTGATTGATAGAAATTGGGCTTGAACCTCCTATCTTTTTATAATCGGGTGTGGGCAACGCCCACCATCAACTCCTAACTCCTAACTCCTCACTCCTCACTATTCAAAGGAGCAAGCATGAAACAAAAGCTCAAGCTGTGCTTACAGCTTTTTCTCACCTTTATGAAGATCGGTGTGGTCACCTTTGGGGGCGGCTACGCGATGATTCCGATCATTGAAAATGAAATATCGGTCAAAAAGGGGTGGATCAACGGCGATGATCTGCTCGAGGTCGTCGCGATCTCTGAGACCACCCCCGGTCCCATCGCCATCTGTGCCGCCACCTTTATCGGCTATCGGATCGGCGGTGTATTCGGCGCGTTCTGCTCCACCTTCGGCGTAGTGCTGCCGAGCTTTTTGATCATCTTCATCATCTCGCTGTTTTTGCGCAAATTCGAGGAGCTCGAAATCATCAAATACGCCTTCTTCGGCATCCGCGCAGGGGTACTGGCACTGCTCGTCAAGGCGGTCATATCCATGTTCAAGAAATGCCCGAAGAACATTGTCGCCTACAGCATCATGGCGCTGTCCTTTGCGGCGGTGGCGTTCTTCTCGGCGAACGTCATCATCGTGATCGTCTCGGCGGCGGTCATCGGGATCGCTGCGACGCTGATCGCGAGAAAGGCAGGCAAGAAGCTATGAACATCTATCTCCTGCTTTTTCTCGAATTCTTCAAGATGGGGGCGCTGACCTTCGGCGGCGGCTACGCGATGATCCCCTTCATCGAAGAGACCGTGCTCCGTCACGGCTGGATGACGACCACCGAGCTGGTGGACTTTATCGCGATATCGGAGAGCACCCCGGGCGCTTTCGCCGTCAATATCTCCACCTACATCGGCAGCGAGGTCGGCGGCTTACTCGGCGCGGTCATCGCGACTTTCGGACTGGTACTGCCGCCGTTCATCATCATCCTGCTGATCGCGAAGGTGTACGAAAAAATCAAGGAGAACACCATCGTACAGGGCGCGATGCTGGGGCTGAAAGCCACGGTGGTCGGGCTGATCGGCGCGACGGTGCTGAGTGTTGGACAGGAAATATTTTTCTTTGACGGAATTAACACTGCTGTATTCCAATCGGCAAACCTCTATGTCAGTCTCGGCATTTTTGCCGTAGCATTGTTCCTGCTCCTGTACAAAAAGCTCAACCCGATCTTGATCATCGTTCTGTCCGCCGCGGCAGGGATCCTGTTCGGGTATACGGGCGTGATCAGGGTATAACGGTTTGTTGCGCGTTTGTAGAGGGTTGGTAGAATAGACTCGGTACATTGGCAAGCGCCTCGGTCAGGATCAAGCATTGATCTGCTTTGCTTACGAACGGTATTATTCGGATAGTATTCGGTACGTCGGCAAGCGCCGTACCCTACAACACGCGCTTCATCTGCTTCGCGTTTGTGCGTCATTTTAACAGACGTTTCGGGAGGGTCAAGACCCTCCCCTACAGCAAACGTTTCATCTGCTTTGCTTGCGGATGAAATCGATCGGAAGTGTTCGGGGCGTCATGAATGTCGCCCCCTACAAATGATTCGGAATTTTCGCTTTTTTGACAGCGTTCTGATAACCGATTAAAGTTTTGTAATAATTGACAGTTTTTATTGCAATTACCAAAAACCTTTGGTATGATATTAACAGTGGCTTTTTGCCATTCGGAAAAATTCATTAAAGGAGAGAAACACATGGACAACATCAAAAAATTCTGTGCGGAATTCATCGGTACCTTCGTGCTGGTACTGTTCGCGTGCGGTACCGCTACGGTAGTAGGCTGCAACGGCGCTGAGCCTAACGGCGCGTACATCCTCACGGCGCTGGCGTTCGGTCTGGTGATCGTCGCGATGGCGTACTCCATCGGCAACGTATCCGGCTGCCACATCAACCCGGCGGTCTCGATCGGCGTTCTGCTGACCGGCGGCATGACCGTCACCGAGTTCTTCCTCTACATCATCGCGCAGTTTGCCGGCGCTACCGCGGGAGCGGCTGTACTGGGCGCACTGGTCGGCTTTGACACAAGCCTCGGCGCGAATGGTCTGTACGACAACAGCATCATCAAGTCCCTGATCATCGAGTGCATCCTGACCTTCGTATTCGTGCTGGTCATCCTGAGCGTGACCTCCAAGAAGAAGTATGAGAAGTTCGCCGGTCTGATCATCGGCTTCACCCTGACGCTGGTGCACATCTTCGGTATCTACTTCACCGGCACCTCCGTCAACCCTGCCCGTTCCTTCGGTCCCGCGATCTTCAAGGGCGGCGACGCGCTGAGCAGCTACTGGGTATTCCTGGTCGCACCCCTCGTAGGCGGCGCGCTGGCGGCAGTCGTATTCAAGGCGCTGATCAAGAGCAAGGACGCTGAATAATTGTTTTTGTCTGTAGAAAAATGTCATCCTGAACGAAACACTGCGCTCCGGATCTTCAAGCGGCATACAAGCTAAGATTCCTCGCTGCGCTCATAATGACAAACATACGTTATCAACATGCAGAATGCTCCCCAACTCGGGGAGCATTTTTTTGCCTTCATAGCCGGGCTACAATTTTCTTTTGTTTGTAACTTTGTTTACATTTTCCGCTTTAACTGTAGCTTAAACTACAGATTGCCATTCGATTGCATATAGGCAAAAGGGAACGGTTCTGCTATCATAATATTGCAATCAAACAAGAGCCATAAAGCGAACGGCTCGACATCTTAAAGCTGCAAAAGGGGTTGACCATTATGACAAAGAGAACCATCAAAACCAGAATCATCGCAACCGCATTATCTGTCGTTACACTTTTTTCCCTGTTCAGCGCATGTGCGACAACATCTGCTTCGGCACTTGAGATCGACTACAAAGGGATTATCAAAGAAGCAGCGTCCAACGGCGCAGAAAAAGCGATCGACGCTGTCACCGAAGAAGGCATCTTTAACACGGTGCTCAAAAAAGGCGTCAACTTTCTTCTCGGCTTGCTTTTCGACGAAGACGACAACTCTCCCACGATCCAAGATGTGCTTGATAAGCTCGATAATCTTTCGAATAAACTTGAGAGCTATCACGACGAAGAGATGAAAAACCTCAGGCTCATCAACTCCAACATCGACTCCAAGGACTTCCGCCTTGAAGCGGACAGCATCAGCGACGACTGTCAGGCAGCGGTCAGAAAGATCAGACAGTTCGACGCCAACATCACCACCCCCGGTGAAGGCGTGATCGACAACACCACCTATAAAACCTACAAAACGATCCTTTCGCAGTCCTCCTGCGACCTCTCCTCTCTGGAGAAGAACTTCAACAGAATGGCAGATTATATCAAAGGCGTCCGTTCCTCTACAGATTATCGCTCCGGCTACCGCGTTACCTCCGAGTACCTCATGAACAAGATCCTTGCGAATTACAAAGAGACCGCGCACGACTGGGCGACTTCTCCCGACTTTCTCGAATACCTCAACAACATCAATGAAGAGATCGAGCTCATGGAAGCGAATGTCACGCTCGATTACTTCACCATCCTCACCCTCAACAACATGGCTTACAAGGTCAGAGAGTATGAGATCAAGAACGGTATCTACGAGGCAAACGATAACGAGCAACCCTATGCCTACTTCGAGAGCTTCGCGAAAGACCTGACTGATTCTCTCTCTTCCGTCAACGATATCTACAAGAGCGTTATCGAAGAAAACAACAACAACGGCGACTTCATGCAGGCGACCGCTGAGATCCTTACCCCCGTTGGCGGCAAATGTGTCAAGGGCTTCCACACCCTTGCCGAAGCATGGGCGCAATCCTTTAAGGCAAGCACTAGGTACGTCATCACCCTCAACGGCGACGTCAAGGCAGACGCCAACAAAGGCTTCAACATCGACAATCTCTCCGATACAAACTATGGATTTTGCAACTACGGCGGATTCCACCTCGACCTGGGCAGAACAGTCAGATTCGACCTCAACGGTCATACCCTCGACTGCTCCGCAAACAAAAACACCATCATCTTCGCCATGAACGACAGGGCGAACATAATCGTCACGAACGGTACGATCATCGGCGGCTCGGTAGCTTTTGACGAAATAAACAGAGACCTCAATTCCGTTACTCTGAGAAGCGTGACGATCCGCAACACTGCCAACGCAGCGATCAACCTCAACACCGGCTCCACAAAGAGTCAGTGGCTCGTTATGGACAAATGCAAGGTCGAAAACTGCGGCAGGATCCAAGTCTTTTCCAACACTGCAAATATCAAGGTCACCAACTCTGAGTTCAATAATCTCAAGTCCGACGTGTCCGGCGGCGCCTTCTACCTGCCCTCTATCAATTACCCCACCTTCGAGAACTGCACTTTCAAAGGCAACAAAGCGATGCAAGGCTGCGGCGGCGCGATCGACGCCAAAAGCGTGATCTGTAAGAACTGTACCTTTGAAAATAACACTTCCGAAAACAGCAACCAATACGGGCCAAAGGGCGCTGGCGGTGCGATCGCAGCAAACGCACTCAAGATTTATGACTGCACCTTCACCGGCAACACGACCAACGATCAGGCGGGCGCTGTTTGGTGCTGCGGCGGCCAAAACTACACGCAGATCATCGAGAGATGCACCTTTGACAACAACCGCTCCAAAAACGTCGGCGGCGCGATCAGAATCGATTTGATCGACGGAAATGCTCACAGCATCAAGAACTGCACCTTCACCAACAACACCTCCGGCAGAGGCGCTGCCGTCTTGGTCGAAAACTTCTGCGGTCACTGCGATGACATCGCCTACCACTGGGGCAACAGCGGCAGCAACAACCGCTGCACCACCGGTTACGACGCCAGAAAAGTAGTCGCGGAATTCGCATGGGGTCTGAGCGGAGCAAGAAGATAAGTACAACAGACCGGCACAAAAAGAAAAAAACAACGCCCGTCCTGTCATCACTCGACAGGGCGGGTGTTCTGCGTTACAGCTCCCTTTTGATGCTGTCGATCGCGCCCTTTTCGATGCGGCTGACCTGCGCCTGACTGATCCCGATCTCCTCGGCGACCTCGGTCTGGGTCTTTCCGCGGAAATAGCGCAGGGAGAGGATCCGCTTCTCGCGATCGCTGAGCTTTTTGAGCGCTTCCTTAAAGGCGATCTCCTCGAGCCAGTCGCGGTCATCACTCTTGTCCCCCACCTGATCCATCACATAGACGGTGTCGGCACCGTCGGAAAAGACCGGCTCGTATAACGACACAGGCTCGACGATCGCTTCGAGCGCAAGCACAACGCTCTCCTTGTCGGTATCGATCGCGGCGGCGATCTCCTCCACGGTCGGCTCGCGGTTCAGCTTTACTGTCAGCTCCTCCTTTGCCTTCATCGCGTGATAGGCGGTGTCGCGCATGGAACGCGACACCCTCACACTGCCGCTGTCGCGCAGATAACGGCGCAGCTCTCCCATGATCATGGGCACGCCGTAGGTGGAGAAGCGCACATCCAAGCTGACGTCAAAGTGATCGATCGCCTTGATCAATCCGATGACCCCGACCTGAAAGAGATCGTCGAGGTTTTCTCCCCTGCCGGTGAAGCGCTGGATCACGCTGAGCACCAGCCGCAGGTTACCGTTGATCATCTTTTCTCTTGCTTTTTTGCGTTCCTCGGGTGTTCCGTTACGCATTTTCAAAAGCAGATCACGCTTTTGCTCTTCATTCAATACAGGCAGCCGCGCGGTATCCACGCCGCACAGTTCGACCTTATGATACTGCAAAAAATCCCTCCGGTTCCATACTGCCTATAGTATGGTCACGAAGGGATGATTTCATTCTGTAAACCTAATTCTCACCGTCAATATTATTTTCTATATTCGAAAAATACGCCTCGATCGGGGTATCGTTGCTCTCTACGGCGCTGAGCTTGCGAGTGATCTGTCGGGTACGCACGCCGACGAGCTTATCCAGCTCCTTATTCGCCTGATCGAGCTTTGTCTGCGTCGCGACAAGCACAGTGTTGAAGGTCTCGAATTCCTTTTTGACCGAGCCCAAAAGGTTCCATACCTCCGCGCTGCGCTTTTGCACGGCGAGGGTCTTGAAGCCCATCTGGATCGAGTTGAGCAGTGCCGCCATCGTGGAAGGCCCTGCGATATTCACCTTGTAGTCGCGCTGTAACAGCTCGACCATGCCGCGGTTGACCACCTCGCTGTACAAGCCCTCAAAGGGCAGGAACATCACGGCGAATTCGGTGGTATTCGGCGGATCGATATATTTGTCGCGGATATCCTTCGCCTCGCGGCGGATGGTGTTGATCAGGTTCTTAGCCGCGGCGTCGACCGCCTCCTTGGAGCCGCTGTCATACGCGTCACGCAAAGCGGCATAGCTGTCGCCGGGGAACTTGGAGTCGATCGGCAGATAGATAAAGCCGTCGTCACGCGCCGGGAGCTTGATCGCGAATTCGACCACCTCACGCGAGCCCTTCTTGGTCGCGATATTGGTATCGTACTGGTCGGGTGTGAGGATCTCCTCAAGGATATTGCCGAGCTGGATCTCACCGACAATACCGCGTGTTTTGACATTGGAGAGCACCTTTTTCAAATCACCGACGCCGACCGCGAGGGTCTGCATCTCTCCCAGACCCTTGTACACCTGCTCCAGGCGCTCGCTGACCAGCGCAAAGCTGCGGTTCATCTTCTCTTCGAGTGTCTTTTGCAGCTTTTCGTCAACGGTGGTGCGCATCTCAGTCAACTGCTTGTTGTTGTCGTCGCGGATGTCGCTGAGCTTCTGCTCCATCGAGCGGCGGATATTCTCCAGCTTCTGCTCATTCTCTAAGGAGAAGGTTTTCAGACGATCCTCAAAATGGAGGAGCTTCTCGCTTTGAGAAGCCGAAAAGCTCTGCTGATTGGTTGCGATCATCTCGCCCATGTTCTTGACGGTATTCTGGGTCGAGGTGATGACCTCAGTGCGCAGGGCGGCGATCTCTTCGTTGGTATTCTTCATCGTCATCTGCGCGTTTTTCTCGATCTCAGCACGCAGCTGAGCGATCTCCTCACTGCTGTTATGATTCCTTTTTGGAATTATAACAATCGCGGCGATCACGGCTATGATCCCGATCAACGCGAGCAGACAGAGGATGATAAACTGATACATTTCCATCAATACACCCCATAACAAGTTGTTGAGGATATTGTATCACGGAATACCACATATTGTCAACGGAGAACGATGAGCGGTTGTGCTTTCATCTTCACATAAGATAGTGATCTTATCAAACCTTTGGGAGAAGCATTCCTCGGCGGAGACGCCTCCCCCACTGTCACTTCGTGACGTCTCCCCAACGGGGAGCACCCCTCCCCTACAATAAACGTTACAGTGAATTTGTAGGGGAGTGCCTTGGTGCTCCCGATTGAAAATCAAATGATTTTCAACATTAATCAAACGTACATTATAAATATAGCTTATAAAGGCATAATCAGCTTTTGTTTATATCTGTACGACAAAAGAATTATTATTCAAGTCATACGCTTGCGATGATAGAAGTGTACGTGCTGTATCGCCTGCGGCGAACGGGAGGAGCAAGCCCCTCCCCTACAATAAAGACTGCTTCCGCTTAAGTTGTTGACTTTTCCCTACAATAGCCGCTCCTCACTTCCCACGGGTCGTCGGACACGCGTGTCGGCGCCGACCCCTACCGATTCAAAATATGGTTTCGATCAGGCGGTTACATTCGGGCGGCGAGTAGATGAAGCGCTCGATGTGACCGTGCGTGATGAAATAATCGGGTGTGACGGGCACATGCGGCTCGCCGAAATGATCGATGATGATCAGCTTGATCTTCATTTTCTGCGGAATGATGCTCTTGATGTACACGGCGGCGGTATCGCCCACACGCAGGTTATCGCGCAGCTCGGCAAGCCCTGCCAGATTGGGCATGAGCTCCACAAAGGC
>DGUQ01000004.1 GCA_002394725.1 Ruminococcaceae bacterium UBA4306 | reverse complement strand
TCGGATTTGTGATGTATATCGCTCTGTTTGTTCTCATTATCTTTGCGATGATACCGGAGCTTTCCGCGATATTCCTTAACAGCACAACGGTTACGGTCGCTGCTGTTACGGCTGCGGTTTTTGCGCTCCTTATATTTGTGATCGCTGTAGCAGTCAACAAAACCTCCGTCAAAAAAGCAGAGAAGAGTTTGATGATAATCGAATAGCTTCCCATAATACCCTCCGTCATTTTCGGCAATTTCAAGACTTCGGTTTACTATGAAAAAGAGGACAGAGAAATCGTTATTTGAGACATTCAAAAACTGAGCGATATGCTTAGTGTGACAGCCCCTTGTCTGTTATTCAGTTCAAATAGGGTACCTCATTTTACCTGCCACTCACACTGACATACGCTTTTTACTCGAATGTGCGAAGCCGGAATCAATATCAAAGTCATTCAAGACACTTTGGGACATCAGGATATTTCAACTCATACGCAAAACTTATGCTAAACGATGCAGAAAGTTGTGCAGAGCGAAATCAATCGCATATTTTTTGATTTATAAGTAAAGGAGGTCAAAAAATGAATAAGCCCATTAAAACAGTGTTAGGCGGCGTTTTGTTTGTCGCTATTTGCATTGGACTATGGAATCTGTTTGACTTCATTTGGAAAACATGGTTAAACGGAAGTGGCTACCATTTTTCCTTATCATATCACGTTTTATACCCGCTCGGCATTGGCGTTGTTATGTACTTGATTTTATTTGTGGTCAATACCGTAAGAAATAAAAACAAATAAAACTATAATAAACTATCCCCGAAAAATGTTTGTATACGTGGTTTGAACCTATAAGCATTTTTATCAATGCTCGCGTTGACAGTTAACACCCAAGCGACAGAAATACAAATGTGTATGAATTCTTCTGCTTGACTTATTTCTTTTCTGTGGTATTGTGTTGTGCAGTCGGGAGCGTGATTCTATGACTACATTAGAGGACTTCTACTTCGGGAACATCAATCCGTCGTCGTCACGCGCCGTATTCGTTGGGAGCGGTCAAGTGTGACCACTCCCGTACTCATGTGGCGGTTCCTCCTCTCCCCCAAAAGCAGGGCTTTTTGGGGACCCCGTCAGAGCATGGATACCAACAAGAAGTTATCGGAGATGACAAAGCTTCTCGATGAACTCCGATCAATGCTTACGACTGAGCAACAGAAAAAAAGCTGGAGCAGATTGAGAACTGCCAGCTTTCGCTGATTGCTCTCTCTGAGAAGGACGCCTTCATAGAGGGTTTCAAGATTAGCGTTAGGATGACAACCGAAATATACGCAGATACACAGCAGCGGGGTTGAGACGTCTGGTCTCCCCCGCTGTTCGCATTTGTCGGAATATTCTTTCTCTGCCAATACCTCTGACCTCGGAACATGAATCAAAACCCGACACAGACGATTTGTGATCATTTGAGAGAGAGATTTACACCTTAGAGTGGGTCAAAAATTACTACGCCAGACAAAGAAAAAGCTGTCCGGATTAACTGGGTGTAAAGTGAAAAAAGCCGTCCCGAAGGACGGCTCCTTAGACTGATTATGATGATGATTCGGAAACAAGTTCCTGTAGTTTTTGCTCGGAGAGGAAGCCTTTGGAAGCGCCTGATTCTCCGATCTTATAGGACGCAAATACCGTTGCGTATCTCAAGGAATCCTCGGCGGTCGCGCCTTGAATATAGAAATGCGTGAAGGCTGAGAACAAAGCGTCTCCCGCTCCGACGGTATTGATAATAGGTCGTGTATAGACGGACGGGATCACGGTGAAGCGATCTTGCTCGCGCTCATAGAGCAATGAGCCGTCGCTCCCCTCCCCTACGACAACGATTTTACAGGGATAAACAGCGGTAAGTTTGCGGACGAATTCCTCTTCTTTTCCGATGATATTTTCGTTGGATAGGAAGAGTACATCCGCTGCTTTCATGAAATCCGCGTTGTATTCATCGTGGATATCCGAAAGACAATGCACATCACAGAGGATCGGTTTGCCCGTCTTTTTTGCCGCTGAAAGCAGATCGCGCGAGAAGTTTATGTTGCATAAACAGAACGCGTCAAAGGTATCTAAGTCGGTATATAAATCATCGGGCAGACAGATTTCCTGCACATTTTTCAGATCGGTATACACGCGTCTTTTTCCGCTTTTGTCGTACAAAACGACGCTCTGCGGCGTCTGTTCACACCGCGCGATTCTGAGATTTACAATCGGTTTACAAGCATTACGGACAGACTCTCCTGCGGTATCATCCCCGACAAAAGTGGCAAAAGTCACTTCATCCGAGAGCGTTGTGAGCGCGAGGCTAACGTTCAATCCGACGCCTGAAGCGATCGAGTTGATACCGAAAAAGTTGTAATCCACCGCCTGATATTTGATCGGAAACTCTTTGACGGCGCATGAGGTCTCGACATTAGCAAGACCTGATACAAAAATCTTACTCATCATTATCACCTGAGATCATTCTATTACGATCAGTGTACTCAGTCAAGTTACAAATCAAAGGTTACGGTTTGTACTCCTTGATATAACCGTTGTGAACGTATATCGGCTCACAACGGTTATTCTCTTATACTAAACTCTGATTAAAATATTTGACAAGGTATCAGCGAGAAATTCTGCATAGCGAGGCGGAGGACGCAGGCAGGCTGGCGCCTGTCAAGTCCGACAACGAAGTTATGCGGGATTTATCGCGATAGATTTCAATTCTTTTAGTCAGAGTTTAGTATTAGGATTTTATTTCTTACTGCTTTATCACTGCATTGACAGGACAAACGGTATGGCAGTTGCCGCAGTGAAGACAGTGCTCTTGCTCGATCACATACGGGATAGTGTCGGATATGATACAGCTTTGCGGACAGACGTCCAAACAGCTTGAGCATCCGATACAGGCATCTGTGATCTTATAGCCCTCGGGAGATTCTTCGGCTTTACCGAAAGCGAACGACGCTCGTTCGATCGGCTTCTTGCTGAGATCAAACCACTCGCCGCTGCCCTCATAGATTTGGAACACAGTCAACGCGCGACGGCTTTCCTCAGTCGGATATATCTCTTTCATATACGGATTCTTCTCAAACAGCTCCGGTATCTTGTCAAATCCAAGCTCGCGCACTTTTCCTCTTACGGAAACAGCAACACTCGTCATGGTATCTTCGCCCTTCATCGCGGTGAAAGCGAGGAATTGTCGTTTATTCAGCCTGTCATAAAAGTTTTTACCTTTCGCTGTCAGAAAATACAAACTGTTCTCATCGGCATCCATCATATCGATTGCACAGGTTACGGGCAAGCCCTTATCATCCACGGTGGCTACGATCGTGCAGTGGATATCGTTTACAATATAGCTAAGGTACTGTTGAACGGTCATTTCTATCTCTCCTTTTTGATATCATAACATAAATCTTCGCGTTTGTCTTGCTACAATTTGAATTTGTGGTATAATAACCGTATAAATCCGGTTATTATACAGATTTATATGCCCGCCCAGTTTGTCGCGTTGCGACAACGGGCGATGGCTGATTATACCACAACTCCTTCAGAGTTATGGTATAATGACCATATAAATGAGGTGATCGTATGGAGTTCAAGCATATCGAATACTTTGTAGAAACAGCGAAACACAAAAGTATTTCCAAAGCTGCCGAAAACCTGTTTATCTCTCAGCAAGCGCTCAGCCGTTGTATGAAGAATCTGGAAGCGGAGCTTTCCTGCAATCTGTTTGAGCGTACAGTGAAGGGTAGTGTGCTGACGGAGGAAGGCAAATTGCTGTATCACAAATTCAGTCCCATTGTAGAGCGATTCCGCCATACTGAGGACGAGGTCTTTGCTGCGTTATCCAACCGTCCGCAGACGCTCAGCTTTGCCTGTGCTCCGTTTATCTTTCGTATTCTGGATACCGAGCTTCTGTTTGAATTCGAAGAACTGTATCCCAACATTACGCTGAATCGTATGGAAATGCCGGATATGGACATTGATGATTATGTCAAAGAGGATTCTAAACACTTTGCGTTGCTGGCGCTTCCTGAAAACCGTCACGGTATGCGATTCAAGCACCTGCCCGTGCTCACAGTTCCGCTTTGCTTATATGTTCACAAAGACGATCCTTTAGCACAGTATGAAAAAGTCAACTTTGCGCAGCTGCACCGCAAAAACCTGCTGATGGTCGAGAAGAAATCACACTATCATCATATGATCGGGGACTTCAGCAGCAGATACGGTGTAACGCTGAAAAAATCGTTTGAGTCATCCGATGTGATGCAGATCTATGATTTAGTCAATCGAGGCAAGGGTGTGTTTATCTCACCTGAGAACAGCGGTGCAAAAATGCTGTTCCAAAACATTCGCGTGATTCCCTTTGATGACGAAACGCTGACCTATTCGATCGCCTTCATCTTCAAGGATTATGACAGATTGAGTCCTACTGTAAAGAAGTTTATGCAGCATATCATAGATAACACAAAAGCGTGAGGTAACTGCCTCACGCTTTGTTATATAAGGACCGTAATCAGAACTTACCGTTCTCGTTTGCCCAGGTCTCTCTATCGGCGATCGTCTCCATAACGTCCCAGTGTTCGGCAATCTTGCCATCCTCGACGCGGAACAGATCATAGTAAGAGGTGGGTGCGCCGCCGAAGGTGCCTTCGGAAACTGCCAGACCGTAGTTACCGTCAGCCAGAACCATGTAGGTCTTGTTGTAGATCATCTGAATACCCTGCTCAGCGAGAGCCGCAAGCGCCTTGCCGAGACCAGACAGACCGTCTGCGATACCGGTGTTGTGCTGGATATAGTTGTCACCGTCAAAGTAAGAGGTGATGTTGTCGGGATTCTCACCGCGAAGAATGTCGCCTACGAAAGCAGAAACCACCTTGCGGGTCACTTCCTTGTCCACATCCTTCTTCTCCATAGTGCCGTCGATCTGCGTGTGACGAGAGGGATTCGGTTCTGCTTTATCAGCCAGGTTGTCCCAATGTTCAGCGATCTTGCCGTCCTCGTCAAAGCGGAAGATATCAAAGGCGACCTGTTCGCCTGCACCAGCGAAGTTATAAACGGTCTGCAGGAATACCTTATCGCCGTCCTCGAAAGCGCGGATGTTGTTGACGGTGGTTTTCACGGGAGCAGCTCCGAGTGCCTGAACCGCACCGACAAATGCGTCTCTTCCGGTGCCGAATGCGAGATTGTGCTGAATATAACCCTCAGCGAGTAAAGAAGCAGCTTTCTCAGTATCGGTAGTTGCGAATGTGTTGATCAATGCCAAAGCCTTTTCGATGTTAGTCATAGTGATTTCCTCCTGATTTAAGTTTTATAAATTCAGCTTTTCTCTTGCTGTGACTACAGTATAGCTGACATTGATCCTTTTGAAAATGACCGAAAACTTGTGTTGGGTACAACCTAATGTTGTGGCAATCGCGCGAAGGTATCACAAAAGATACCGAGTATCATAAAAAATCGTACTTGTCATATTGGATGAACGGTCGTATAATTAAAGCAGTTCAAAAAAGTGACAAGCGAGATGATAAACATGGATCAACAAACGACCTTAGAAGAACGCTTCGGAAAATGCCCTTATGCAACAGCGCAAAGCCTGATCTCCGGCAAGTGGGCGGTCTTGATCCTGCTCTATTTGCAGGACGGACCGCTACGCTTCAACGAGCTATTGAGGAAGATGCCGAAGATGACCCACGCAACGCTGTCGGTTCAGCTCAAGAGCTTAGAAGAAAACGGGCTGATACAGCGTGTGCAGTATGAGGCGATCCCGCCGAAGGTGGAATACTCCCTGACGGATATCGGCAAAAAGTTTCAGCCTGTCGTCTCCGCTCTGGAGACTTGGGGCAATGAATACATCGACTATATGAAAGCGAGATGAGGTCATGCACTACACAGGAATCATCTATCGTCCGCCGTTTGAAGCGGATTCTCTGCTGTTGCAGGTCACAGTCGGATGCAGTCACAACAAATGCAGTTTTTGTTATATGTATCATGACCGCCCCTTTTCTGTTTGCCCGATGGAACAGATAGCAGAGGATATAGAAGAGGCATCGCGCACGATGCCGAATGTCAAGCGCGTGTTCTTAGAGCACGGCGACGCGTTTGTTCTGAATGCGGAACGGCTGGAAAAGATCGCCGATCTGATACATGAGAAGCTCCCCAAGGTCGAGACCATTTCAATGTATGCTTCAATCCTCAACATCTGCAACAAGACGGATGAAGAGCTGCTCAGACTCAGAGAATGCGGTATCAACGAACTGGATATCGGCGTTGAGAGTGGCTTTGACACAGCGCTTACGATGATGAACAAAGGATATACTAATGAAGAAAGCGTGACACAACTGCTCCGATTGAAAAAAGCAGGGATGGATTTCAGCCTGAACGTGATCCTCGGCTGTGCCGGGGCTGATCTTTGGAAGGAGAACGCCGAAGCAACGGCGGATATGCTGAATCGCGTTCAACCGCATTTGCTGTTCATCGGAACACTCCATGCCGATAAAGGCTGTCAGCTGTATTACGATATGCAAAGCGGTGTGTTCAAAGAATGTACCTACGGTCAGCTTCTCGATGAACAGGAATTGCTGATCAGAAAGCTGGAACTGAACGATACGATTTACTTCGGTTCTCATCCGTCAAACGTCGTGCCGATGGAGGGATAT
Source organism: Ruminococcaceae bacterium UBA4306 (assembly GCA_002394725.1). GTDB lineage: Bacteria > Bacillota > Clostridia > Oscillospirales > Acutalibacteraceae > Ruminococcoides. The sequence continues at coordinate 466 of DGUQ01000004.1, read as the reverse complement.
CTGCCGTTGCATAAAGAAGAAATGCTCGGCGTCATCCAAAAGACGCGCGAGCGCTTGCATGACCGTTTGAACACCTATCCGTTACGTGCCGGAGAAGGGTCCATATTAGATAGAAAATAATTTAGGAGGAATCAACTATGTCAGAAACATTAAACGTATTGAAAACACGCCGCAGCTGCCGTGCTTACAAGCCCGATCCCGTAGAGGATGAAAAACTCAACGCGATCATCGAAGCAGGCACCTATGCCGCGACAGGAATGGGCAAGCAATCGCCGATCATCCTCATCGTCAAGGACAAGGCGCTGAGAGATAAGTTGATGAAGATGAACGCCGCGATCATGGGCATGGATATCGACCCGTTCTACGGCGCTCCCGAGCTGTTGATCGTGCTCGCTGACAAAGCGATGCCGACCTATATCTACGACGGCAGCTTAGTCATGGGCAACATGATGAACGCCGCTGCCGA
>DGUQ01000019.1 GCA_002394725.1 Ruminococcaceae bacterium UBA4306 | reverse complement strand
CAAGTGTTCCGCAGTACAAAAGCTCCCCTTTTTTGATGATGCAGATCTCGTCGCACAGCTTTTCGGCAACCTCGAGCACGTGTGTTGAAAAGAACACCGAGTTCCCTTTTTTTACGTGCTCGCGCATCATCTGCTTGAGCTCAAATGCCGACTGCGGATCGAGGCCGGTTAGGGGCTCGTCTAAAATCCATACGGACGGATTGTGGATCAGCGCGCCCATGATCATTATTTTTTGACGCATTCCGTGAGAATACGAGAGTATCGTGCTGTTCAGTGAGTCGTAAATGCCAAAGCGCTTGGCGTAATTCTCAATGAACGCGGATCTTCCGTCTAAGGGCGTATCATAAATATCCGCCATAAAATTCAGATATTCAACTCCGCTTAGTCGCAAAAAGTGATCGGGGCTGTCGGAAACATAGCCGAACTGACTTTTCGCCTTTTTTCCGTCCTTCTGGATGTCGATCCCATTGATCGTAATGGAACCGCTTGTCGGGCGTATAACGCCCGTGATCGCTTTGATCGTTGTTGATTTACCGGCTCCGTTGTGACCGATAAATCCGGTGATAGCGCCGTCTTTTGCGGTGAACGAGATATCGTTCACAACAGTTTTATCACCGTACTTCTTGGTGTAGTTTTGTACGCAGATCAGACTTATCATCTCCTATATATTATAAAAGTTTTAATACCAGTTGTAACAATAATAATTTCCGCCGTGATTGGTAATAAAGTAATTGATCATCGCTGCGTATCTTGACGGGCTGATCTCGGTATCGTTATACTCGAAAACATATTGTTCATCCGGCTTCCACTCGCCGCCGCTGGGGGTGTACCGAGTGATCTCAGTGATCCTTCCGTTTTCCTTTTTGACCTCATATTTCCCCTGCGCCTCATAACCCGTATCCGAATATACCGCGGACAGAAGGCTGACGATACCGTCGTCGTCATAATCGGCGGAATATTTGCCGCTGAATCTCACCCATACCTTTTCTTCACCCTCCGACCATTTCGTGTAAATGCCGGTGTTGGTGGTGCGTTTCAGCAGACCTTTTTCGGCAGTGACCGAAACAGAATCCATTTCCTCCTTCATGACGTCGGGAGTATATCCCTTGCCTGACATAAAATCGTCATGCAGAACCATTGTAAAGTATTCGCCGCCGTTACCGTACTGGTACATTTGTTTTGCCGTACTGCCGCTGCACGGTCAATGTTTTTAGTTTTCTGCCAGCATCTTCTTCGCTTTTGCGAGATAGATGAGCTCGAGAACGTAGATGAACACGGTAAACAGCGCCGAAAGACCGGACAGCCAGTTGATAACGCCTGCGCCGAAAGAGGATGTATATGCGCCGAAGCGAATCAATATACTGAGGGCCAAAGTGATAAGGTAGGAAACGACGATCGTGGTAAGGATGCTATGACCTCTCTTGACCATATCGTGTCTGTTGCACTTCGCGGACAGATTCATCAGACCGCCGATCATGAAGAGCGCAACAAGCATATTCAACACAGTGGCAATCGACGATAAAACGGTGCCAAGTCCGCCGAGGAAGCCGGTCTGATTCTGAAAGAACGCGGCAACGAACGCAAACAGAGCGCTGAATACCGTACAGAGCACTGCTCTCTTGATGCCTTCCTCATCCTTTGCCGCCTGAATAAAGCCGATGATGTTCATGATCCCTGCGACCAAAAGCGCGATACCGGAAACGATCAACAAAGCGCCCGAAACGGCAAGCAGAGTTGTACCGGCGGACTCATTCGTTTCTTTCGAAGCTCCGATCAAGCTCATAACGAGTCCGGCTCCGCTGACCAAGGCGGCGATCAGTGAAATGATTTCGGCGTTGAAAATCTTTTTCACGCCTTTTGCTGCATTTGGAAATTTCATGTTTTTCTCTCCTTAGTTTAAAATTGATATAATAAAACGTGAAACGTTTATTACCTGAAAACCGGCGAATACTTTTGCCTCCTTGTTTTCCGCTGTTTTACAAAATTACTCAGTTTAATTCTATCATAAATACTCCATAAGACAATAAGATGTGTCAGAGCGTGACATCTTATTTTGGAATGCTGTTGTATTTCAAAGGCACATCCCTTATAATCATAGATACAGTTTACTTCCAAGAGAGGAAAAGCACATGAAGGATTCCTTCGCCGATACCCTGAAACAATTCAGGACCGATAAAAAGCTGTCCCAGCAGCAGCTCGCCGATATGCTGTTTGTGGAACGCACCACGATAGCGAACTGGGAAACGGGACGGCGCATCCCTGACGCCGTTCTGCTTCTGCGGATCTCCAAATGCTTAGATATAGATATCAACATTTTATTGGAAACGATCGACAATACCGTAGAGGAACCGAACGTCATTATGGTGGATGACGAGAGTATCATTCTAAAGGGCGGTATGTCGGTAATCGGCAACTTGCTTCCAAACGCTTCGGTCACGGGCTTTACTTCTCCAACAGAAGCTCTGACATTTGCCAAATCCAACCGCGTACATCTTGCTTATATCGATATCGAAATGGGCAAGCTCAACGGACTTGAACTGTGCCGTGAGCTGCTGAAAATCAATCCCCGCACCAACGTGATCTATCTGACCGCCTATCCCGACTACGCGCTGGAGGCGTGGGATACCGGCGCCTGCGGCTTTGCCGTAAAACCCCTCTCCGCTGAACAGGTGCGCGATCAACTCACACGCCTGAGATTTCCGATCAGGGGGCTGCGGCTATGATGGATTGGACGACATATTACTATTCTGTGATCGATTCGACTACCCTGCTGATCGCCGTGTTGGGAATATCGGTCGTTTTGGTCCTGCGCGACCTCGAAAACCGGTGGCGGTGGTTCTGCGTCGTTTTTTTCTCCGATATGGTTTTGAAAACCTCGGCGAGCTTGATCAGCCGGTTTTCCGCTTTGTATTGGCATAACATACCGCTTCAAACAGCGTGTGATTTTCTCGCCGCTTTGTTTTCATCAACGATCATCCCTCTGCTGACGCTTTACCTCCTTCGCTGCTGTTCGCAGGAGCCCCATAAGTCTTTCCTGTGGAAGCTGATCCTCAGCCTTTGGGGAGTTTCCGCAGCGGCAGCGGTCGGCGACCTGCTGCAACGCACTCTTTTGCCGGGCGGCACAGAGCAAAAGCGCTGGCTGATACTGGTTTATCTGCTTTTTACGGCTATCAGTCTGATCGTCAGCTTGATCGCAGTAATCCGCAGAAGAAAACAACTTTCAAAACTCCAATTCATTCTCATATTGGTTTATTTGCTGGCGCCTGTTTCAATTATGCTGCTCGCTATGGAATTGATGCTGTTTATCGATCAGGGAAAGCGGTATCTAAAGCAAAAGGAAGAGCTGGCGAATCAAAAGGCAAGTCTTGCCGTGCTGCAAATGCGGCCGCACTTCATCTATAACACGATGACGAGCATCTATTATCTAATCGAGCAGGACGCGCCCAAGGCGCAGCAGGTCACCTTGGATTTTACCGATTATCTGAGAAAGAATTTCACGGCGATCGCAAAAGAGGGAACGATACCCTTTGCCGAGGAGCTGGAGCACATGAGGGCTTATTTGGCGGTAGAGCAGGTACGCTTTGAGGGAAAGCTGTTTGTTGAGTTCGATACGCCTTACACGAGCTTCAGACTGCCTCCGCTGACCCTGCAGCCCATCGTGGAAAACGCCGTTAAGCACGGCGTCGATCCAGACCTCGATCCGCTTACCATCCGGATTCAGACCCGAGAAGTAAAGAACGGCGTCGAGATAACCGTTGCCGACACCGGACCGGGCTTCGGCGT
>DGUQ01000138.1:12519-14565 GCA_002394725.1 Ruminococcaceae bacterium UBA4306 | reverse complement strand
AACTGAGTCTCGCCGTACTCATTCGTAGTGGTCTCAGCCTGAGCGGAGCCCGGCCATGCGCCGTAAAGCTCATTGCCCTCATCATCCCAAGCATAGACATATGCCTGACCCCAACCGAAGTTATCGGTCAAGAGGAAAGAGACCTCAGTATCGGGACCGGGAGTCGGAGTGGGACCGGGAGTCGGGTCAATATCGTAGAATTCTACATTATAATGACCTTCCGCATCCTGATCGGTCATGTAAACGCCGGTAGAACCGTTGAACGGAATGTCGACAGTCTGCTGGCTGCCGTCATTGATGATATAGTTAGTCATGCCGGCAGGGATATCGAAGGTGAATCTCTCTTCACCGTATTCGTTCATGCCGATAGAGGTCATCGCAACGCCGGGCCACTCGACAGGCTGCTCTGCATCAGACCAATAATAGATATTAACGGTGCTGAAGCCCTTGTTGTTGGAGAAGATGATCGTGCCGCCCTGACCGGGATCAGGCTCAGTGGGATCATCGGGACCTGTCGTCGGAATGACGATCGGGATAGTCGGCTGTACAGGCTGTACGGTCTTTTCCTTACCGATGTCATAGTTGACAGGTTTTTCAGCAAGGTAACGCTGGATCAAAGTAGCGTCGATAACGGTGACATAGCCGTCGCCGTCAACGTCAGCCGCGCGGTTCTGCTTATCGGTCAGCGTGATCATATCGATAGCGGAACGCAGGATCAAAGTAGCGTCGTTCGCGTCAACCTTACCGCTTGCGTTAACATCACCGAGGATATAGGTCTCGGGAGGATCGGTGGGCTTGGGAGCCTCGTTGTTCTCATAGAGAACCGCAACGCCGGAAGAACCGACAGAGCCCTTGATCTGGCTCTTGGTGACAGTAAAGGTGTTGCCGGTGATCGCATCCTTATAGGTGCCCTCAGTCAGTCTGTGGTTGGTCAGAGTGACGTTCTTAGCAGTGGTGCCGCCGAGGTTGACGATCATCGCGCCTGTAGAACCTCTCTCGATATAAGCGGTACCGCCGGAGTTGCTGGTGCAGTACTCAGACTGGCCGATGAAGTAATTATGGAACTGGTTGATCGCCTTGGTGGTAGCGTTGGACCAAGAGGTCTTGCGCGCTTCACCGATCGCGATGTTATACAGATCATTCGTATTCGTGCTGTCGGAAGGACGAGCGAGGTATACGGAAGAGATACCGGCACGACCGGCAACAAGAGCCCAGATCTTACCGCGCTGAGTGGTATTCAGATCGGTAGTGGACTTGTCAACATATGTATCATGGGATTCATCCCACAGCATCGCGTTAGACGCGGTGAAGTTGGAGCTCGGGTAGCCGGGAGTTGCGTTATTCCACTCGCCGACAGAACCGCCGTTCTTGACAGCGTTGTTGATCTGCCAATAACCCTTGGAGTCGGTGACGTCAAACAGCTTGGTGTACATGGTGTACGGACGACCGATACCGCAGGTGTTCAGGATCTCACCGTAAGCGTAAATTTCCTTCTCGGGGTGAGCTGCCTGCACCTTCTTCAAGGTGTTGGTCCAGAAATCGGATCTCAGGCTGCTGAGATCATCCGGAGTCTCGATGTGCTTCGCGGCGTCAAAACGGAAGCCGTCGGCGCCGGACTGTACGAGCTCTTCCATGTAATCATAGATTGCCTTCTGAACACGGCTGTCCTCGGTCTTTAAGTCAGGCAGACCGGAGGTGCAGTTACGGGTCAGGTCGTAGGTAGAGTTATACTGAGTATCGTTGTTCTCAATATAAGTCATCTTTTTCCACGGATTGTGGAACAGCTTGTTGTTATAGATCTCGGGCTCAAAGGTCTGAGCCTTGGGTGTGACATGGGACATCGGATCGGTCGAGGTGTTGTTATCGTCGCCGTCCTTGGTACCCATATGGTTGATAACCGCGTCAACAATGATCTTCAAGCCCATCTCATGCGCTTTGTCGCACATGGAAATGAACTCAGCCTTGGTGCCCAGCGCGTTATCGGTGCTGTTGTTCAGCTGGAAGCCCGAGGGCTGGTAGTACATCCACCAACCGTTCTGACCGTCG
>DGUQ01000138.1:0-12325 GCA_002394725.1 Ruminococcaceae bacterium UBA4306 | reverse complement strand
GTCCATGCCTGCAGAATCGTACCGTCATTCACGGTCTTGGACAGACCGTAGTTGTTTTCGACGGTTGTCTTACTCTGCATATCCTCATACGCGGAGCCTGCAGCAGCTACATCGATATTCGCTGCTGTTTCCGCCTGATCAGCAACAGCTGCCGAGGTAGCAACGATGCTGACGGAGAAGCAGGACATAACGAGTAAGACTGCCAGCAGCAAGCTTACTAATCGTCTCATTTTCATATTATTCCTCCTAAAATTTACGGATAACCGGACATAGTTATCCTATACTGAGTATTCCTCATAGTTAGTATAACAAATCTGTCATCATTCTTCAATTATCTTTTTCTACAAATATTAAAGTAATATTTGAACAAAATTGCCAATAATGAAAACTTAACATTGCAAACATTTATGATTCGTGTTAAAATACAGAAGGTGATATACATGAAAAAATGCGAGTATTGCGCGAAGGAGATCTCCTATCACGAGATGTTCTGTTCGGATGAATGTCAAAATTCCTCGAATAAATTCTATGAATTGCGCGAAAAATATCAAAAACCCTTTTCTGTCATCAACGGTATTTTTGTACTGGCGATCGGCATTTGCCTCTTTTTATACGCGTTTACCAGAGAGATCGGCGCGATCGGCATGGCTGTCGCGATGCTGGTGCTGGGTGTGATGTACCTCTTTCTCCCCTTCCCTCCCGAGATCATGATCCACAAATTCAAATTAAAAAAAGCGATCCTGATCTCACGCGTCATCGCGGGCGTTCTGATCCTGATCGGTATCGTTGTGTTAATTCTTTACTTTACCAAGGTCATATGAATATCCGCTTGATTTCGGCAAACACTAGCATTACAGTTTTACTGTAAGGAGGTTTACCGATGCTGGATAAAATTGCGTTATCACTGCTGATCGTCGGCGGTATCAACTGGGGCGCCGTAGGCTTGTTCCAGTTTGACTTAGTCGCATTCCTGTTTGGCGGACAGTCGGGCATTATCGCCCGTATCGTCTATGTCGTTGTCGCTCTGGCGGCATTATGGTGTATCTCGCTGTTGTTCAGAGATACGACCGAGGCAGGCGACCGCGACTTCAAGCCGAGCACCACATAATGCGAGCATATATCAAAAAGAAGCTGTTTCCTTTCGGAGACAGCTTTTTACATATGATCTGTGATTGTTTTGTCGGAGTAGCCGAGCGCGTTGGAGAGCATACCTGCCTGATCGACGGTCACCCTGACAGCGTTGACAAAATCATCCGCGCTGACCCTGCGGAAGAAGCCGATCGTGGTCAGGGCGTATCTGAGCACGCCCTCGGCGTCGAATACAGGCGCGGAGACCGATCGCAAACCTACCTTATACTCGCCGTCCTCCACGGCACAGCCCTTTTCCCTGATTTCAGCCAACCGGCTGAGCAACAGATCGATATCATCGATCGTATGCCGCGTATAACGGCGCATCGACTGTCGGCGAAGGAGCGACAACACCCTGCTTTGCGGCAGATATGCCAGCATCAGCTTCCCCTGCGAGGTGCAGTGCAGCGGCAGTCTGACGCCGATCTCGGGCAATATCTGCACTCCCGAGGAGCTGACGGCGTAATCAAAGGATACCGCGCTCTCGCCGTCGAGCAGGCTGATTACGGAGTTCGCGCCCGTCAGGGAGCTTAAACTCTCCAGATACGGTCGGGACAGCTCGCTGATATCAAAGCCCCTCGATACCGCCGAGCCATACTCAAACAGCCGCATGCCAAGCGCGTAATCACCGTTTTGCAGTTGTCGGAGCAGTCCCCTGTCGCGCAGGGTCGACGCCAAGGCGTGGGTCGTGCTTTTGGGATACCCTGCACGCTCGGATAACTCACTCAGGCTCAGCCCATGTCTTGACGCGCTGAGAATATCCAGCAGATCGATCGCCTTTGACAGTGACTTGACCTTCCCTTTATTTTCATCCATACGCTCACCTATTCTGTCATACTGAATGATAATTCTATTATACGGGATATCGTTCGTTGTGTCAACCGCTCAAAAATGCTAATATAAATGTATAACTAAGAGAAAGGTTGATACGGATGAAAAGAATCATTGCCCTACTCCTGTCCGTTCTGACGCTTACCGCGATCCTTTGCGCGTGCGATCAGCGGCAGAATACCGAAAATCAAGCGCCTGCCGCCACATCTGCCGCAACCGCCGACGAGAAATCCGCCGAAAAGACCGAGCTCGTCGTGTTTGCCGCGGCAAGTATGACCGAAACGCTTGAAAATCTTAAAACAACTTATCAAGCGGCACATCCGGACATAAAAATCACCTATAACTTTGATTCCTCGGGCACGCTGAAAACGCAGATCGAAGAAGGCGCAGTCTGCGATCTCTTTATCTCCGCGGCGCAAAAGCAGATGAACGGTCTTGAAGAAGGCGGCTATATCGATTCATCGACCCGTATCGATTTGCTGGAAAACAAGGTCGCGCTGTGTGTTGCCGAGAATTCCAAATCAGGCATCCAAAGCTACGAGGATATGAAGGCTCACCTTGAAAACGGCGACATCCTGATGGCGATCGGCAACGAGGATGTTCCCGTCGGACAGTACACGCAGAAGATCTTTGCCTACTACGGCTTGGAGGAAAGCGCCTTGAAGAACAAGGGCGTGCTGACCTACGGCTCCAACGTCAAGGAGGTCACCACACAGGTCAGCGAGGGCACGGTCGATTGCGGTATTATCTATCAGACCGACGCGTTCTCCGCTAAGCTCAAGGTCGCCGATACCGCAGACGAGAAAATGTGCGGTCAGGTCATCTACCCTGCCGCCGTACTGAGCAAGACCGCTCACGCGGCTGAAGCAAAGGAATTCCTCCGCTTTTTGCAGACAGAGGAAGCGTCAAAAGTGTTTGAGGAAGTAGGCTTTACCCCTTTATTAAAATGATTGAATGGATTTGTCACAGGATACAATTCCATTATCGGAGCTACGATGGACTTATACCCTTTATTCAACTCGCTGAGGATCGCGGCGATTTCAGCGATCTTCGTCTTTTTCATCGGGATCGCGGCGGCATATTATATCGCTAAGCTGCCCCGAGTCCTCAAAGGCATACTGGACGTCATCTTCACACTGCCGCTGGTCTTACCGCCAACGGTGGTGGGTTATCTGTTGCTGCTCGCGCTGGGACCAAAACGACTGATCGGCGCGTATTTTCTGGAAAACTGGGATATCCGACTGACCATGCAGTGGTGGTCGGCGATCTTTGCCGTCTCCGTCGTGGTATTCCCGTTGATGTACCGTACGGCACGCGGTGCCTTTGAGCGCTTTGATGAAAACTTAGCCGACGCCGGCAGGACGCTCGGGCTCTCCAACACCTACATCTTCTGGCGTATCCGTCTCCCCTACTGCAAGCAGGGCGTCATCGCAGGCGTTGTCCTGTCGTTCGCGCGAGCGCTCGGCGAATACGGCGCTACCTCCATGATCGCAGGCTATACCCCCGGCAAGACCGCCACGGTATCCACCGCCGTCTATCAGCTCTGGCGCACCGGCAACGATGAGCTGGCGATCAAATGGGTGCTGATCAATATCGCGATCTCCGCCGTTGTCCTACTGGTCGTCAACCTGCTCGAAAAGCCGCAAAGGAGGCGCCCGTAATGCTTGATGTCGATATCGAAAAACGGCTTGACCGCTTTACGCTGAAAGCGAAGTTCCGATGCGATCACAACCCTCCGGCGCTGTTCGGCGCGTCGGGCGCAGGGAAAAGCATGACGCTCAAATGTATCGCCGGTATTGAAAAGCCCGACACAGGTGTGATACAATTAAACGACAGAGTGCTGTTTGACAGCGAAAAGCACATCGATCTGCCGCCGCAAAAGCGCAGGGTCGGATACCTGTTCCAGGAATACGCCCTGTTCCCGAACATGACCGTCAGCGGCAATATCACGGCAGGCATGCGAAAACTGCCGAAAACGGAACGTGAACAAAAGCTGCGTGAGTTGATCGGACAATTCCGGCTAAACGGTCTGGAGAACCGCCGTCCCGACACTCTTTCGGGAGGAGAGAAACAGCGCGTCGCGTTAGCGCGGATCTTCGCCTCCTCCCCCGAGGCGCTGTTGCTGGACGAGCCCTTCTCCTCCCTCGATACGATGCTCAAATATCAGCTGATCCCCTACATCCGCGATATCATCCATGCTTTCGGCGGTGAGACGATCTTGGTATCACATGATATCGACGAGGTGCGTCAGCTATGTTCCGAGGTGATCCCCGTCACAGACGGCGTCACACAGGAGATCGTCGATACCGAAGTCTACTATCAACAGCTAACAAAAGATGATAAGGATCTGAAATGATCATGCAAGACAGCTTTGGAAGAACAATACAATATCTGCGGTTATCCGTCACCGATCTGTGCAACTACCGCTGTATCTACTGCATGCCGCAAGAGGGCGTATGCAAGAAAAGTCACGCGGATATGCTCACCATCGAGGAGATGACCGAGATCGTCCGCGCCGCACACGCGCTGGGTATCACCAAGGTGCGCCTGACAGGCGGTGAGCCGCTGGTCAGAAAGGGGCTTGTCACCTTGTGCCGCAATATCAAGGCGATCGACGGCGCTATCGAGCTCGGGATCACGACCAATGGCTCACTCTTAGCGCCGATGGCAAAGGAGCTGAAGGACGCGGGCGTCAACCGCCTGAACATCAGCCTTGACAGTCCGGATCCCGAAACGTTCAAAACAATCACCCGGGGCGGTGATCCGCAGGATGTGCTCAAGGGGATCGAAGCGGCTCAAAGCGCGGGCTTTGATAACATCAAGATCAACACGGTGCTGCTCAAGGATATCAATGACGGAGAGCTGTATGATTTTATCCATCTCACTAAGGACAATGCCATCCATGTGCGGTTTATCGAGCTCATGCCGCTGGGCGTAGCCAAAAATTGGGAGCGCGACCGCTTCATGACGACCGCTGTGATAGAAAGCATGCTGAAAAACGCCGAGCTGATCAGGATCGACGGAGTGGCGCGCGTCTATCGCCTGCCCGATCACAAGGGTACCATCGGACTGATCTGCCCGATGTCACACAGCTTCTGTCCCTCCTGCAACAAGATCCGTGTCACGGCGGACGGCAAGCTCAAGCCCTGCCTTCATTCGGATCAGGAGATCGATCTGAGAGGCTTACAGGGCAAAGAACTCACGGATGCGATCAAAAACGGGATCCTGCAAAAGCCGCGGAGCCATCGATTCGGCTCGGCAAACCCTTCAACCGCACGTTATATGAATGAGATCGGAGGATAAGATGGAATTCTCACATATCAATGAACAGGGGCGCGCTAAAATGGTGGACGTCACCGAGAAAGACGTCACCTATCGTGAAGCGATCGCCGAGGGCACTGTCGCCGTCAATCCCGATACGATGGCGCTGATCAAGAACGGCGGCGTCAAAAAGGGCGACGTCCTCGCGGTGGCGCAGATCGCCGGCATCATGGCGGCTAAGAAAACATCCGATATGATCCCGATGTGTCATCCGTTGACGCTCAGCGGCGCGGATATCGATTTTCAACTCACCGATACCACAATACACATCACCGCAACCGTCAGATGCAAGGGCAGTACGGGTGTTGAGATGGAGGCGTTGTCCGCCGTCAGCACCGCCGCGCTGACCATCTATGACATGTGTAAGGCAGTCCAGCGTGATATCGAGATACAAAACATCCGACTGAGCTACAAAAGCGGTGGGAAAAGTGGGGTGTACAAGCGATGAACGCAACCGTTACAGCCACCTGTATCAGCGAGAAGAAGGGCACGCGCAAGCATCCTGTCCCCTCGATCACCCTGCTTAAGGATCACGGGATCATCGGCGACGCTCACGCCGTCAACGCGGATACGCCCCTGCAGTACCGTCACCGACAGGTCAGCCTGCTCGCCGAAGAGAGCGTCGATAAAATGCGCAAGCTCGGCATGGAGCTGAACCACGGCGACTTTGCCGAGAATATCCTTACCAAAGGAATAGACCTGAAACGCCTGCCGATCGGCACGATCATCAAGATCGGCGATACAGAATTAGAGGTCACGCAGATCGGCAAGGAGTGTCACAACGACTGCGAGATCAAGAAGCTGACCGGCAAATGCGTTATGCCCACCGAGGGCGTTTTCACCATCATCCGCAAGGGCGGTACCATCAAGCCCGGTGATTGTATTATCATCTGATACTCGCATTTGCTCGAACAAATATACAATCCCTCAGTCAACTTTCGTTGACAGCTCCCTTTACCAAAGGGAGCCTTTTAGGAGATAAAACCATGAAATTAATCAAAACGACCGAAGCCGTCGGACAGGTGCTGTGCCACGATATGACGCAGATCATCCCCGGGGAATACAAGGGAGCAAGATTTTGCAAGGGGCATGTCGTCACAAAGGAGGATATCCCGATCCTGCTGAGCATGGGAAAGGAGAACCTCTACATCTTTGAGATTGACGAGGACAAACTCCATGAGAATGACGCGGCAGAGATCCTTTGCCGCCTTTGCAAGGGTGCCAACATCAGCCGCAGTGAGGTCAAGGAGGGCAAGATCGAGCTTGTCGCCACAACCGACGGACTCTTTACCCTTGACAGAGAGAAACTGAACGCTGTTAATTCTATAGAAAAATTAATGATCGCGACCCGAAGGGGTGATACCGCCGTCCGCAAGGGCGATAAGCTCGCAGGCACACGGGTCATTCCGCTCGTGATCGATAAAGCAAAGCTCGATCAAGCAGAGGAGATTGTCGGCATCGACCCGATCATGAACGTCCTGCCCTATACGCTCAAAACCGCCGCCGTCATCACGACAGGCAGCGAAGTGTTCCATGGCAGGATCGAGGACAAATTCACTCCCGTACTGATCGAAAAGCTCGGCGGATTCGGCATCACCGTCACCCGGCACCTGACCGTTGACGACGGTATGGAGCATATTGTCGAGGCGATCAACAAGGTCAAGGGTAAAACAGATATGATCCTCTGTACCGGCGGCATGAGCGTAGACCCCGACGACCGCACCCCCGGCGCGATCAAGGAAAGCGGCGCGGATATCGTCACCTACGGCGCGCCTGTCCTGCCCGGCGCGATGTTCCTGTTAGGCTACTTTGAGGACGGCGCCCCGATCATGGGCTTGCCCGGCTGCGTGATGTACGCCAAAGCGACCATCTTCGATCTAGTACTCCCTCGTATCGCGGCAGGCGTGAGACTGCGCAAGGCGGATTTTGTCGCCTTCGGAGAGGGCGGATTGTGCCTTGGGTGCGATCAATGCACCTATCCGCACTGCCCGTTCGGAAAATAAACGCTATCCCCTCAAAAGGAAGGCGATAAGGAGAATCGATTTATGTACACAGCCGCCGTCATCACCGTCAGCGACAGAGCCGCGCAGGGAATCTATCAGGATCAAAGCGGTCCTGCCGTCGCGGAAATGCTCACAGAACAGGAATATCAAGTTCTGGATTTGATTATAATTCCCGACGAGAAAAATACAATCAAACGCACCTTGACAGAGCTTTGTGACAAGGGGATTCATCTGATCGTCACCACCGGCGGCACAGGCTTTGCGCCGCGCGACATCACGCCCGAAGCGACAAAAGAGGTCATTGATCGGGAAGCGCCCGGAATCGCTGAGTATATGCGGCAAAAGAGCATGGAGATCACGCCGAGAGGCATGCTGTCCAGAGGGATTGCCGGGATCAAAGGAACAAGCCTGATCATCAATTTGCCCGGCTCACCCAAGGGAGCGACCGAGAATCTGGGCTTTGTCCTCCCCTGTCTTGCTCACGGGCTGGATATGTTGAACGGAATCAAGGAATGACAGCAGGAATAAGGTTGAGATCGCCGCAGCGCTAAATTGCTTCATAATGACATTCAAAAAATGATATGAAATGAATATGATCAATAATTCAGGACGACGATGATCGTCCTGTTTTTCTTCATGTTGATAACTATGTTGAAAACATGTTGATTTGTTGAAAAGTCAAGCGGATTCTTCTTCGTATTCTTCTTAGCTTTATCATTATCATTTCATTTCATTATCTTTTTCTTTATTCTTTTTCTTTCTCTTTCTCTTAGGTTATTTTGCTTTTCAAAAAAACCAATTGGTTTTTTGTTGATACATGTTCTGTATAGAAAAAGAACCGTCCCCGACTAAAACAGTCAAGGACGGATTTTTTGCAATTTAGAGAAGCGCTTCTCAGGAAAGGGAGCCTATTAGAGTTTTTCGACAATAGACTTGGTATCGCGCGCGATCGCCAGCTCTTCATTGGTGGCGATAACCGCGACAGGGATGGAAGAATCATCCGCGGAGATAAACGCGGTGTCACGGGTGGTCGCGTTGACCTCCTTATTCAGCTTCACACCGGCAAACGCGAGATAATCGATGACAGCCTCACGCAGAGCAGGCTGATTCTCGCCTAAGCCCGCGGTGAATACGATACCGTCACAGCCGCCCATCGCGACCCAATACTGACCGATATACTTCGCGATCTGATAATACAGCATCTGATGTACCAGAGCGGCACGATGGTTGCCCTCTTCCTCAGCTTTGGTGACGTCACGGTCGTCGCTCGAAACGCCGGAAATACCCAAAAGACCGGACTTTTTATTGAGCAGGGTGTTCATCTCCTTGGGAGTGAATCCCTCTTTCTCAGCGATAAAGGTGACAACGGAGGGATCAAGGCAGCCGGAGCGCGTGCCCATCAGGATACCGTCGAGCGGCGTCAGACCCATAGAGGTATCGACCACCTTACCGTTCTGTACAGCGGTGATGGAAGAACCGTTGCCGATATGGCAGGTGATGAGCTTTAAATCCTTGATGTCCTTACCCATCAGATCCGCCATCGCGCCGGAGACAAAGCGATGCGAGGTGCCGTGAGCGCCGTAACGACGAACAGCGTACTTCTCGTAATACTCATAAGGAACGGCATACATATACGCCTTTTCGGGCATGGTGGAATGGAACGCGGTATCGAACACGACGACCATCGGGATCTTGTCGCCGAATACCTGCTGACAGCCGCGGATCGCCTGTACGTGACCGGCGTTATGAAGCGGCGCGAGCGGAATCAGGCTCTCGATGCCCTTGATGACCTCCTCGGTGACCAGCTCGGGATCGCTGAACAGCGCGCCGCCCTGGACGATACGGTGACCGATCGCCGCGACCTCGTCGAGGTTCTTGATGACGCCGTATTCTTCGGAAAGCAACGCGTCACTGACGGCGATGAACGCCTTGGCGTGGTCGGGCATGGGGATCTCTTTGGTGAAGGAACGTCCGTCAGCGGTCTTGTGACCGATAAAGGAACCCTCCTGACCGATACGCTCACAATTGCCCTTGGCGATCATCTGCTCGGTATCCATGTCGATCAGCTGATATTTCAAGCTGGAGCTACCGGCGTTGATAACTAATATTTTCATAGAATTCTTCCTCCTGTATTGAAAAATCAATATTTTTAACCTATACTATAATAGTACAAAATCAATCGTAATTCAAGTGATTTTTTAAAGTTGGTGAGATAATGAGCCGTGCGGCGGTGATTTGCGAATTCAATCCGTTTCATAACGGTCACAAATTTATTTTGCAGAAAATTAAAGCAGATTTCCATGACGAGATCGTCTGCGTCATGAGCGGTAATTTTGTCCAGCGCGGCGATATCGCGATCACGGACAAATACGCCCGAGCCAAAGCCGCTTTGCAAAACGGCGCGGATATCGTGGTGGAGCTGCCGACTGTCTACGCGATGTCAAGCGCACAGACCTTTGCGCAAAACGGCGTGCGTATTGCCGCGGCAATGAACTGCGACAGGCTCTTTTTCGGTGCGGAAAGCTCGCTCAACGAGCTGAACAAGATCGTCGCACTGCTTGAAAACAAGCTCATCAACGACAAGATACACGCCGCGATGAAGAACGGAGCGTATTATCCGAAGGCGCTGAGCATGGCGGTCGGTGAGCGATATGCCGCCATCATCGATCAGCCTAACAACATACTCGCGATCGAGTACATCAAGGCATGCAAAAAGGACGGGATCACGCCGATCGCGATTCCGCGCAAAAACGTCAAGCATGATGAAGACACGATCCGCGACAAGATCGCTTCGGCAAGCAAGATACGTAAAATGATCGAAAACGGCGAACCGTACCAACCGCTCACTCCGATGATGATCCCCCATCCGTGTACGATCAAAAGCATTGAGCCTGCCATCCTCTACCGGCTCAAGACGATCTCAGCAGAAGAATTGCGGCAAATCGCCGACGTCAGCGAGGGGTTGGAATACCGCATGATCGACGCGGCAAAGCAGTTTAATTCCTTAGGAGAAATATATAACACTGTTAAAACAAAACGCTACACCATGGCGCGGATACGCCGTATCATCCTGTCGGCTTTCCTCAACATCACCGCCGATATGCAGAATACCTCTGTCCCCTATCTGCGGATCCTCGGTATCCGATCGGGATCGGAGGATTTACTCAAAGGCGCGAGAATACCGCTGATCGTCAAGGTCAAGGCAGATTATGATCATCTCGATCATATTTCCGCAAAAGAAATATTCGAAGTTGACCTGCGTGCCGCGGAAGCGATGAATCTTGCTAGATCATCCGATCCGCTCAACGAATTCACCCAAGTCTTTATCAAAGTATCTTAGCACTGCAAAAGGCTGTCGAATCCGACAGCCTTTTTCTATCCCGATCAAACGGGGTGAACCTTGTTCTCTTTATCGAGCAGCGCGGAGTTGATACCGAGCTTTTTGTTGCGGCGCTTCTCAAAAAAGTCGATCGCGACCTTCGGAAACTGGGCGTAGCTGAGCACATCCTCTTCCTGCTCCATATACTGCGGAATCTCGGCACGCAGCTTATCGAGCTCCGGCTCAAGGAGATCCGCGGGACGGCAATTGATCGGTTCCATATCACCGATAATGCGCTTGCGGAACTCGGGGTCGATGGGCATCGGGGTGGTGCCGTATTTGCCGGCGACCAGATCCTTGAACTCGTTGGTGCACATCTTGTAGCGCTCGCCCATGATGACGTTGAACACCGCCTGTGTACCGACGATCTGGGAGGTCGGGGTGACGAGCGGCGGATAACCGCTGTCCTCACGCACACGCGGCACTTCCTCAAGCACCTGAGTGAGCTGATCCTCCTTGCCTGCCTGCTTGAGCTGACTGAGCAGGTTACTCAGCATACCGCCGGGCACCTGATAGATCAGCGCCTTGGCGTCGGTGGCGAGCATCTTGGGATCAAGGAGACCGCTCTTGATATACTTCTCACGCAGGGTCATGAAGTACTCGCGGATCGGGGTCAGGCTCTCGAGCTTGATGCCCGTATCATATTCGGTACCCATGAAAGCGGCGATCATGCTCTCGGTCGGCGCGTGAGAGGTGCCCAGCGCCAGCGGAGAGATCGCGGTATCGATCATATCAACGCCTGCTTCAACGCCCTTCATCAGGCACATGGAAGCAAGACCGGAGGTGTAATGGGTGTGGAGCTGCAACGGCAGATCGACCTCGGACTTGATCGCCCTGACGAGCTTTTCGGTACGGTACGGCGTCAGCAAAGCCGCCATATCCTTGATACAGATGGAATCGGCGCCCGCGTCGGCAATACGCTTGGCGTACTCGACATAATACTCGTCGGTAAAGACGGGGCCGGTGGTGTAGCTGATCGCTACCTGTGCGTGAGCGCCCTCCTTCTTCGCCGCCTTGATCGCTACCTGCAGGTTCTTGATGTCATTCAGCGCGTCAAAGATACGGATGATATCGATACCGTTCGCGACAGAACGCTGTACAAAATACTCGAGGACGTCGTCGGCATAGTGACGGTAGCCGAGCATATTCTGTCCGCGGAACAGCATTTGGAGCTTAGTGTTCTTGCAATGCTTGCGGATGATGCGTAAACGCTCCCACGGATCCTCATTCAAAAATCGCAGACAGCTGTCAAAGGTCGCGCCGCCCCAGCATTCGAGCGAATAGTAGCCGATCTTGTCCATCTGATCGAGGATCGGGAGCATCTCTTCGGTCGTCATACGGGTCGCGATCAGGCTCTGATGCGCGTCGCGCAGCGCTGTCTCTGTGACTAAAATCTTCTTGCTCATTCTATTCTCCTTAGCCTATGGTCACGAGGGTCGCGCCGGTGTCTACACTCTCGCCCTTGCTGACGGAGATACCGGTGACGGTACCGTCCTTAGGCGCTTTGATCTCATTTTCCATCTTCATCGCTTCAAGAACGACAAGGACGTCGCCCTTCTTGACGGACTGACCGTCGGACACGTTGACGGATACGATGGTACCGGGCATGGGAGCGGCGATCTTCATACCCGCGCCCGCGGCAGCCGCGGCTGCTTTTTTCGGT
>DGUQ01000048.1 GCA_002394725.1 Ruminococcaceae bacterium UBA4306 | reverse complement strand
AATTTACGCGATGGATGCGCGTGCCAGAGTCCCGTTTATTGTCATGATCCTTTGTTATAATAAGATTGTAGGAACGAACAATGCTTATTAAAAAAAGGAGAATGACCATGTTATTTGAAAGAACTTTTGACAAGCCCGAGAACATTATGTACGCCGCCGCTCAGGAGACAGCCTCCATGCGCGATATGCGCATCATGCGCGCCCAGCGCAATGAAAGGGGCTGGCTGCTCAAGTACATCACTCTCGACGATGATTATCCCATCGCCGCCATCGAGCGCAGCTTAACGCGCAAGCTCGGCGAGGCGGTCAGCATGGTGAATCTGCACTATGACTTCGACACCGCCGCAAGATTGATCTACGCGTAAACGGAACGACATATCTCATAAAATAAACCCAAATATCAAATAAGGCTGCCTGATTGTTCAGACAGCCTGTTTTTAATGTGCGTTTGTTGTAACGGCAAGTGTTATAAAACCGCCGACAATATAGAATAGAGGCGATACACGTTTTAATAATGCGCCGATGTGACAAAAGAGATGAGTTGAATGCGGATCACCGTCGGATTTAAGCAGTCCGATATTATCGAGATGGATACCGAGGCAGTAAAAGAAATGCGCGCCGAAGATGCAAAAGATACCCGACAGGATCAGCATGTTTGCTGTCATCGGGGCGTTCGGGAAACGAGTAAAGATGATGAGAGGATTGAAGTAGATGCCGACAAACGCAAAACTGAATACAAGCGGCAGAGAAGAATTGCCGATAGCAATCTCTGCTTCGTTGGTGTTGCGGTAATAGAAGATGTTACTGATAACGGCGAAGAGTACCAATACCGCGAGAAAAACCCATTTCAATGAAGCATAGCCACTTTCCGCGCTCAGATTGCCAAAGCCCTTTGCGACAAATAAAAGCGCCAGTCCGAACACAAAAGTGATCGAATCGATCACATATAATTTTCTGTTCATTGCTTTCTGCCTCTCTATGATACGATGTATCGACTATCTTTGTTCGATAATATGCTCCAACAACGCCCTGCACCCTACAGTGATATCGTCCCACGTCGCCGCAAAGTCGCCCGTATACCACGGGTCGGCGACGTCGCGCGTGCTGCCGGCGTATTCCATCAGCAGGCGCACCTTGTTCTCGGGGTCGCTGCCGATGATCCGCATGATGTTGCGTTGATTGTTCCGATCCATGATCGGGATGTAATCGTAGCGGTCATAGTCGGCGGCGGTCATCTGCCGTGCGTACTTGCCCGAGCAGGACAGCCCGTGCTTTGCGAGCTCACGCCGGGCAGGGGGATAAACAGGGTTGCCCAGCTCCTCACGGCTGGTAGCGGCGGAGGCGATCTCGAACTCCTTTTCCAGTCCGGCGTCTTTGACGTATTGTTTCATTACGAATTCCGCCATCGGACTGCGGCAGATGTTCCCGTGACAGACGAATAAAATCTTGATCATATCGCACCTCAACTTCATTTTGGAAGTATTATACCACGGTAAGGTAATATTGTACAGTTTTCCGATCATAATCTTGTATGCTATGAGGATAGAAAAAACACCAACAAAACTGGTATAATATCAACAGATGAAAATCGCGGTGCACCGGAAGCGTGAATCGCACCGCTCCCTACAGATGATAGATAGGAGGCATCTATGAAGCAGTATATCATGGCGCTGGATTCCGGCACGACCTCGAACCGTTGCATCCTCTTTGACCGCGAGGGAAATATGTGCTCGGTAGCGCAAAAGGAATTCACCCAGTATTTTCCGCAGCCGGGATGGGTCGAGCATGACGCGAACGAGATCTGGCAGACGCAGTTGAGCGTCGCGCGTGAGGCGATGCGCAAGATCGGCGCGTCCTATGACGAGATCGCCGCGATCGGCATCACCAACCAGCGTGAGACCACCATCGTCTGGGATAAGGCGACGGGACAGCCGGTTTGTCACGCGATCGTATGGCAGTGCCGCCGTACCGCCGACTATTCCGATCAGCTCGTTGAAAAGGGCTTGACCGACAGCTTCCGTGAAAAGACGGGTCTGGTCATTGACCCCTACTTTTCCGCGACAAAGCTGCGCTGGATCTTGGAGAACGTCGAGGGCGCGCATGAACGCGCCGAGCGCGGCGAGTTGCTCTTCGGCACGGTCGATACATGGCTGATGTATAAGCTCTCTAAGGGCAGGATCCACGTCACCGACTACTCCAACGCCTCGCGCACCATGCTGTTCAACATCAATACCCTTCAATGGGATGAGGATATCTTAAAAGAGCTCGATATCCCTGCCTCCATGCTGCCCGAGGTCAAGCCCTCGAGCTGTATCTACGGTGTGTCCGACCCCGAATTCTTCGGCGGCGAGATCCCGATCGCCGGCGCCGCCGGTGATCAGCAGGCGGCGCTGTTCGGACAGACCTGCTTTAATGAGGGCGAGGCAAAGAACACCTACGGTACCGGTTGCTTCATGCTGATGAACACGGGTGAAAAGCCTGTCTTTTCCGAGAATGGACTGCTCACCACCATCGCGTGGGGACTCGACGGCAAGGTGAATTACGCGCTCGAAGGCTCTGTCTATGTCGCCGGTGCGGCGATCCAGTGGCTCCGTGATGAGCTCAAGCTGATCGACGGCTCGCCCGACAGCGAATACTTCGCTACCCGTGTGAGCGATACCGCAGGCTGTTATGTCGTGCCGGCGTTCACGGGTCTGGGCGCGCCGCATTGGGATCCCTACGCGCGCGGCGCGATCATGGGACTGACACGCGGCGTGAACAAATACCACCTGATCCGCGCGACGCTCGAATCGCTCGCCTTCCAGACCAACGATGTGCTCCACGCTATGGAGCTGGATTCGGGCATCCGTCTGGATTCCTTGAAGGTCGACGGCGGCGCGAGCATGAACAACTTCCTCATGCAGTTCCAGGCGGACGTGATGAACGCCCCCGTGCACCGTCCTGCTTGTGTTGAGACCACCGCGATGGGCGCGTCGTATCTTGCAGGCTTGGCAGTCGGCTTCTGGACGGATAAAGAGGACGTCAAACGCCAGTGGCACAGGGAACGCGAGTTCCTGCCCGAGCGCGACGATGAGTGGCGCAAAACGGAGATCGACGGCTGGAACAAAGCCGTCGCCGCCACCAAAGGATGGGCGAAGTAGAGTGAGGAGTGAAAAAGGCTTCCCCTCGGGGGGAAGCTGTCAGACAGACATGTCTGACTGATGAGGGGATAACCTATTCTTTCAATCTGTTTTTCAAAGAGTGGTGAACGATGCAGAATAAACTAACCGGTTTTTCACAAAAGCTCCGTAAGAATATGACAAAAGAAGAAAGACACCTTTGGTATGATTATCTGAAACGATTACCTGTTACTGTGAATCGTCAAAAGGTGATCGGAGAATATATCGTTGATTTTTATGTTGCCGAAGCAAGAATAATAATTGAACTCGACGGTTCACAACATTATTCAGAAGCCGGAGAACACCACGATAGAGAACGTGATGATTATTTTAGAAGAATCGGGGTTAAAGTGTTGCGATATACCAATCGACAAATACATAAAGAGTTTGACAATGTATGTCATGACATCGGGCGTCAAATTGAGAGTTCGATGAAAGGAAGAAAACTCTTTGTATAAAGCATTTGGATGCAAGGTGAGCCCCTCATCCGTCAACGTTGTTGACACCTTCCCCCCGAGGGGAAGGCTATCTATCCAATAAGTGAGGAACAAGAAACATGTACGACATCATTATCCTCGGCGCGGGCGTGATCGGTTGCGCCGTGGCGAGAGAACTCAGCAAATATAACGCCAAGATTCTGGTGCTCGAAAAGAACGAGGACGTTTGCTCCGGCACCAGCAAGGCGAACAGCGGTATCGTTCACTCGGGCTATGACGCGCACAACGGCACTCTCAAGGCAAGGTTCAATATTGAGGGCAACCGCATGATGGGCGACGTCTGTAAGGAGCTGGACGTGCCCTTTGACCGCATCGGCTCATTGACCATCTGTACCGATGAAAAGAATATCCCCGAGCTCGATGCTCTCAAAGAGAGGGGAGAGAAGAACGGCGTAGAAGGTCTCAGGATCCTCAGCCGTGAAGAACTGCTCCGGATGGAGCCGCATATCGGCGACGAGGTCGTCGCCGCGCTTTACGCGCCAACGGCAGGCGTGATCTGTCCGTTCAAGCTGACCATCGCCTTTGCCGAGAACGCTGCCGTTAACGGAGCGGAATTCCGCTTTGATACCGAAGTAAAAAAGGTATATTCTGATAACGGAATTTGGCACGTCGTGACCGATGACGGAGAGTATACGACCACGGTCGTTGTCAATGCCGCAGGCGTTTACGCGGATGTGTTCCATAATATGGTATCTGAAAAGAAGCTGAGGATCACGCCGCGCCGCGGCGACTATATCCTGCTCGACCGCGCGGTAGGGGGCTTTGTGAACCATACCATCTTCCAGCTGCCCACCAAGCTCGGCAAGGGCGTGCTGGTCACACCCACCGTCCACGGCAATACCATTGTCGGTCCCACCGCGGTCGATATGGATGACAAGGAGTGCACCGCTACCTCTGCCGAGGGGATCGACAGCGTGATCGAAAAGTCGGCGCTGAGCGTCAAGGATCTCCCGATCCGACAGGTTATCACCTCCTTTGCAGGCTTGCGCGCGCATGAGGACGGAGGCGATTTCATCCTCGGCGAGCCCGATGACGCCCCCGGGTTCTTTGACTGCGCCGGTATCGAAAGCCCCGGCTTGACCGCGTCGCCTGCTATCGGCAAATACATCGCCGAATTGATACAGAAAAAATACAGCTTGGGTGAGAAAGCGGATTTCATCGCTCAGCGCAAGGATATCCTCGATCCCTCGACATTATCGCTTGAGGAATGCAATGAACTCATCAAACGTGAGCCTGCATACGGCAACATCATCTGCCGGTGCGAATCCGTCACCGAGGGCGAGATACTCGACGCGATCCGCCGCCCTGTCGGCGCTCGTTCGCTCGACGGCGTCAAGCGCCGCACACGCGCAGGCATGGGGCGTTGTCAGGCAGGTTTTTGCAGTCCCAAGGTGATGGAGATCCTGCGCCGTGAGCGGAACATTGACCTGACCGAGGTCACCAAGAGCGGCGGCAGCTCCACGATCGTCAACGCACGTACAAAGGACGGTGACAGTAATGAATAAAGTAGATATCGTCATCGTCGGCGGAGGTCCCGCGGGTCTGGCGGCGGCTGTCGCGGCATATGATGACGGCGCAAAAAGCATCCTGATCTTAGAACGCGATGAGCAGCTCGGCGGCATCCTCAACCAGTGCATCCACAACGGCTTTGGTCTGCACACCTTTAAGGAGGAGCTGACAGGTCCCGAGTACGCCGACCGCTTTATCCGGCAAGTGAACGAACGCCAGATCCCGTATCTGCTGAACACCATGGTCATGGATATCTCACCCGACAGGGTCGTGACTGCCATGAACCGTGAGGACGGCATGTTTCAGATTGAGGCGAAGGCGGTCATCCTCGCGATGGGCTGTCGTGAACGTCCCCGTGGGGCGTTGAACATCCCCGGCTACCGTCCGGCAGGCATTTTCTCCGCCGGTACGGCACAGAGATTAGTTAACATCGAAGGCTATATGCCCGGCAAGGAGGTCGTCATCCTCGGCTCGGGCGACATCGGGCTGATCATGGCGCGCCGCATGACCTTAGAGGGCGCAAAGGTGAAGCTTGTCGCGGAGCTGATGCCGTATTCGGGCGGCTTGAAGCGTAATATCGTCCAGTGTCTGGATGACTTTGGGATCCCCCTGCGATTATCGCACACGGTCGTGGATATCGAGGGAAAGGAGCATATCACTGCCGTGACCATCGCCGAGGTCGGCGCCGACCGCAAGCCGATCAAGGGCACCGAGGAACGCTATACCTGTGATACCCTGCTCCTGTCCTGCGGTTTGATCCCCGAAAATGAGCTGAGCACTGCCGCCGGTGTAGCGCTCAGTCCCGTGACGGGCGGTCCTGTCGTCAACGAAAGTCTGGAGACCAACATCGAGGGCGTTTTTGCCTGCGGCAATGTCCTGCACGTGCATGACCTCGTGGATTTTGTGTCCGAAGAAGCGGCAAAAGCAGGCGTGACCGCGTCACGTTACGCGCGTGGTGAGCACGCCGCCGACAGCGGCAGAGAGATCACCGTCAAAGCTGAGGGCGGCGTACGCTACACCGTGCCCGTCACCGTCCGTCCCGATCATGTCGAGGACAATTTGACGATCCGCTTCCGCGTGGGGGATGTGTACAAGGATTCCTTTATCAGCGTGTATTTTGACGATAACCGCGTCCGCCATCAAAAGAAGCGCATCTTAGCGCCCGGCGAGATGGAGCAGGTAATCCTGACAAAGAAGAATCTTGACGAATACCCCGACTTAAAAACGATTACGGTTAAGATAGAAAACAATTAGGAATGAGAAATTAGGAATGAGGAATTAAGGGAAATGCACCGCATTTTTCATCATCATTTGTTCCTGAAAGGAAATGCTATGGAAATACGAGAACTGACTTGTATCAACTGCCCGATGGGCTGTTTGTTGACCGTCGAGATGGACGGCGATGCGATCAAGGATATCAGCGGCTACACCTGTCCGCGCGGCAAGACCTATGCGGAAAAAGAGGTCACCAACCCTACCCGGGTCGTCACCTCGACGATCAAGGTCACGGGCGGTAAGAAGGATCGCGTCGCGTGCAAAACGCAGTACGATATTCCCAAGGATAAGATCAACGCGGTAATGGAGGCGATCAACGCCGCACAGGTACAGGCGCCCGTCGTGATCGGCGAGGTGCTGATCGCGGACGTCGCCGGCACAGGCGTGGACGTCGTCGCCACCGCTCATGCTGTGTAAAGAGCACAGAAAACCGTTAAAAAATTGTGCAATAAAACAGCGCTTTAAAACGCTGAAATTGTTCAAAACAGAGTAAATGCCGATTGTCCGTTGACTTTCGGCATTTTGTTGTTTATATTCATATTTGTCAATCAATTTTGATTTCCAATCGGGCGGGTCAAGACCCGCCCCTACAAAAATGGGGGATAACCAATGTCAAAAGTAAAGGCGTTTTTGAAACGCAAGAATATCGAGATATCGTGGAAGCGCTACGGTATCGACGCGCTCGGCGCGATGGCACAGGGCTTGTTCTGCTCCCTGTTGATCGGCACGATCATCAAGACCGTCGGTGTACTGTCGGGCTGGCAGTTCTTCACCGATATCGGCACCTACGCGATGGCGGTGTCGGGTCCTGCGATGGCGGTCGCGATCGGCTACGCGCTCAAGGCTGACCCCATGGTGTTGTTCTCGCTGGCGGCAGTCGGCTGGGCAGCGAACGCCGAGGGCGGCGCGGGCGGACCGTTAGCCGTACTGGTCATCGCGATCATCGCCGCCGAATGCGGCAAGGCGGTCAGTAAGGAAACGAAGGTCGATATCCTTGTGACTCCTGGGGTAACGATCCTTGTCGGCGTGGCGCTGGCAAAGCTGATCGCGCCCCCGATCGGTACGGCGGCAAGCTGGTTCGGCATCCTGATCGACTCGGCAACGAAGCTCCAACCCTTTTTGATGGGCATCGTCGTATCGGTGCTGGTCGGTATCGCGCTGACCCTGCCGATCAGTTCGGCGGCGATCTGCTCGGTGCTCGCGCTCACGGGACTTGCCGGAGGCGCTGCCGTGGCTGGCTGCTGCGCCCAGATGGTCGGCTTTGCGGTGATGTCCTTCCGTGAGAACCG
Organism: Ruminococcaceae bacterium UBA4306; assembly: GCA_002394725.1. Lineage (GTDB taxonomy): Bacteria > Bacillota > Clostridia > Oscillospirales > Acutalibacteraceae > Ruminococcoides. The sequence continues at coordinate 4,209 of DGUQ01000048.1, read as the reverse complement.
CTGGGGCGGACTGGTCAGTCAAGGACTGGGCACTTCGATGCTCCAGATGCCGAACATCGTCAAAAATCCGCGTATCTGGATCGCGCCCATCGTGACCTCTGCGATCACGGGCCCGATCGCAACCTGCGTGTTCAAGCTCCAGATGAACGGCGCGCCGATTAACTCGGGCATGGGCACCTGCGGATTATGCGGTCAGATCGGTGTGATCACCGGTTGGTTCAATCCGTCCGAGGAAGCCATTGCGAAAGGCGCCGAGGCTATTGCTCCGGGAGCGATGGACTGGATCGGACTGATCCTGATCTGTATCGTACTCCCTGCCGTGATCACGCCGTTGATCAACCTGCTCCTGCGCAGGATCGGCTGGGTCAAGGACGGAGATTTGAAGCTGGCGTAACATTAATTAGAAATTAGAAATGAGGAATGAGGAATTGCGGGAAACACTTCGTGTTACGATTCCTATAAGTTATCAATGAAGCGTTTCAACTCCTCACTCCTAATTAAAAAAGACTCCTCACTGAATATCTGCCACCGGGTAGGAATGTAGATACGCGTATCCAAGCATTCGCGGCACATCGTTAGGTCTTTGAAGATGTGTCTCGGATGCTTTTTTAATCGTTATTTATTGCGCGGCTGAAAGCATTCAGCCTTGGAATTTTCAAGCTTTTAGGAAGTGAAGCATGAAACGTTTTTATGATAAGCTGAATTATTTCAGTAATACCGAAAAAATCATTTGGACGGTATCGGTCTGTCTGATCGCCGTGTCGCATATCGCGTTCGGCGGTGATCTGCTCAACCTGCTCGCGTCGCTGATCGGCGTGACGTCCCTGCTCTTTGCCGCCAAGGGCAACCCTATCGGCATGGTGCTGATGATCATTTTTGCCTTGGCCTACGGCTACATCTCCTTTCGCTTTGCGTATTACGGCGAGCTGCTGACCTATGTCGGCATGACGCTCCCGATGTCGGTCTGGTCGCTGATCACGTGGCTGCGCAATCCCTACCGCGGTAACCGCGCTCAGGTAACGGTCAACGCAAAGCTGACGAAACGTGAATGGCTCTTGCTCGCGGTGCTGACTGTCGCCGTGACGATCCTGTTCTACTTTCTCCTGCGCGCGCTCGGCACGGCGAATCTGATCCCGTCCACCCTCTCCGTGAGCACCAGCTTTGCCGCCGTCTACCTGACCGCGCGCCGCAGTCCGTACTACGCGGTCGCCTATGCCTGTAACGATGTGGTATTGATGATCCTGTGGACCATGGCGGCATTGACCGACCGCAGTTATTTGAGCACCGTGATCTGCTTCGCGGCGTTCCTCGCAGGAGATATCTACGGCTTCATCAGCTGGAAGCGCATGGAACGAGCGCAAAGAGGATAATGACAAAACGACATCCCGAGGAAAAGGATCCCCGGGATGTCGTTTTATATACCCAAAAGTCAGGAATATCCAATTTAATAGTCATTGCGAGGTTTCCTTGGGAGCCGTGGCGATCTCACCCTTTTGTTGTCATGGCGTATGTTACAACCCGAACTTCGCTTCAAACTCCGCTAAATCATTGTTGCAGTGCACGGGCTCGCCAACCGACTTTATAGCGGAATCGATGTCCTTCAAGCCGTTGCCCGTGACAATGGACACGATGGTCGCGTCCTCGGGGAGCTTTCCCTCGCGGCTGAGCTTCATCAGTCCTGCCGTAGCGGTCACGCCGGCGGGCTCGCCGAACACACCGGCGTTTTTGGCGAGGTACTTCTGCGCGGCGCGGATCTCGTCGTCGGTGACGTTGACACAGATACCGTCGCTGTCCTTGATAGCATTGATGGCTTTGTCAGGATTGCGCGGCACGCCCACAGCGATCGAGTCGGCGTAGGTGTTCTCCTCCTGCGGCTGCCAAGCCTGACCCGTCATCACGGCGGTGTTGATCGGGCAGCAGCCCTGCGCCTGCACACTGATGATGCGTGGGATATGATCGATCAGGCCGACCATGGACATGTCGTACAGACCCTTGTATACGCCTGCCACGGTACAGCCGTCGCCGACCGATACCGCGACAAAGTCGGGCGCGCGGAAATCAAGCTGCTCGCATATTTCATGCGCGACGGTCTTTTTGCCCTCGCTGAGATAGGGATTGATCGCGGCGTTGCGGTTGTACCAGCCGTATTTGTCGATCGCTGCCTTGCTCAGCTCGAAGGTCTCTTCATAACTGCCGTCCACAGCGGTCAGGTTTGCGCCGAACATCATCAGCTGGGCGATCTTGCCCTTCGGCGCGCGTGCCGGTACGAAGATGTAGGTTGTGAGCCCTGCCTTTGCCGCGTTGCCGGCAAGGGATGAGGCGGCGTTGCCGGTGGAGGAGCAGGCGATGGTGCTGTAACCTGCCTCGATCGCCTTGGTCACCGCCATGGCGGAAGCACGATCCTTGAGAGACGCGGTGGGGTTGACGCCGTCGTCTTTGATGTACAGCCTCTTAATGCTGAGATCGGCGGCGATATTCGGCGCTTCATAGAGCGGCGACATCCCGACTCTCAGTCCTTCGGGTACGGTGTCTTTTTCGATCGGCAGCAGCTCGCGATAGCGCCACATGGTGGGCTCGTCACGCTGCGCCAGCACCTCTTTATTGAATTTGGTTTTGATATAGTCGTAGTCATAGATCACGTCGAGGATACCGCCGCACTCGCAGGTGGTGATATCCGCAGCAGGAGCGTATGTCCTGCCGCATTTGACGCATTGACAGTGGGTGATATGTTTCATAGGGGTACCTCGTATAAAGCCTCCCTTTCCTAAGGGAGGTGGCACGTGACACTCGTGTCACGTGTCGGAGGGTTGAAACCTCTCTTGTACATGGCGGTCTATATCTTCACAAACATTTCTGAATCGACGCTGTATGTCGAGGTTTGTGTATCGCAATACCAGAAAACCATATTTCTCAATTTCTTTTGTGCGTTTGAAATCGTAGTTGACAGCACTTTCTTTTTCATAATGTTGGTTGCCGTCTAATTCAACCACCAGTTTAGCCTTGGGACAAAAGAAATCGACAATGAATGATTCTATCACATATTGACGATGAAATCGGATAGGGTAACAACGCAAGAAATCATACCAAAGATGGTTTTCTTCCTTTGTCGGATTCTTTCTTAATGTACGAGCATTTTTCCTTGATTGCAGTTCTCTGGGGATAGGTTTTTCTTTACTCATGGCAACCCTCAGTCGCTTCGCGCCAGCCTCCTCGCCGGAAGCGGCTCCCCCCTTGTCCTTCGGACATTCCCCCAACGGGGGTACCTTAGGAAAGGGAGCCTATCAAGCCAACTTCCCTATTGAACGCGTCGATGTATTCGTCGAGCTGTTCTGCCTGCTTGTGCACGGCGTCCCAGGTATTCTCGACGTCATACCACAGGGCGTTGAGCTCCTCGGCGGTGCGGCCCTGCTGCTCGACCCATGTGTAATATTTGAGGTTATGCACACGCTTGCGCTCTTTGTAGCCCAGCTCCAGCATGTTGTCGTCCTTGAGGTTGAGGATGTGCAGATTATGGTCGAGCTCCGCCTTGTGCATATCGTAGTCGCCGTACATCTCTTCGAGCTCCTTGATGCGGCTCTGATACATATCGGCTGAGTCGGTCAGCACCGTGCCGAGGACGTCGTGCTCGGTGAATTCATAATACTTCGCCATCTTGATACAACACAGGATGTTCGCGATACCCGAGATACCCAAGAGGCTGAGCTGTTCGGCGAGCTCGCGCTCCACACCCACGGACACCAGATAATCGATACCCTCACGCGTGTTGAACAGTCGGAGCAGTCTCTGGCTGTCCTCATCGTCGATGTCAACGACCATGTCGGTGTTCTTGACGTTATGGATCCACGGGATATGCTTGTCGCCGATGCCCTCGATGCGGTGACCGCCGAAGCCGTTGTCCAAGATGGTGGGGCACTGCAATGCTTCACCGACGCCGAGCTTGAGGGTCGGGTACTGCTCCTTGAGGTAGTCGCCCGCGCTCATCGTGCCTGCCGAACCGGAGGTAAAGCACGCGCCTGCAAAGCGATCCTTCTCACCCTTGATCGCCTCAAACGCGTCCGCTAAGGCGTGACCGGTGACGTTGTAGTGCCATAACGGATTGCCCATCTCCTCAAACTGGTTGAAGATCATCACCTCGGGGCGCTGTCTGAGCTCCCATGTTTTGTCAAAAATTTCCTTGACGTTAGATTCACAGCCGGGGGTCGCGATGAC
>DGUQ01000049.1:5675-17707 GCA_002394725.1 Ruminococcaceae bacterium UBA4306 | reverse complement strand
CAAATTTGCGGAAGTGCGGAAAATAAGCGGAATTGATTACAAAATAATTACATAAAAGAATAATAAGTATAGAAAAAGCATACAGACGGTAAGGATAAAAACATACAAAATCACTAAAAAAGATTACAAAAGATTTTTTCGGTTGACTTTATGTCGGCTTTGTATTATCGTATTGTATAAGCAGAATAGGATAGGTGCGCTCAAAACGCGCCCTGTTTTACCTTTCTTTTGATTCATACACGGCGCTGTCGTGTGACATATATTTCGTATGATCCGCTATGTTGTCGCGTTTGCGAAAAGCGAAGCGGAGGTTAAAACAGAAACCAAAGAGCAGTTGTTAGGAAGTGTACAGATTTGGAAAAGATAGTTATCAACGGCGGAAAGCCCTTATTCGGCGAAGTGACCGTCAGCGGCGCGAAGAACGCGGCGGTAGCGATCATCCCGGCGGTAGTGTTGTGTGACGAGCCCTGCCGCATCGAGAACATCCCGAATATCTCCGACGTGTCGCTGATCGCGAATATCCTGCAGGATATGGGCGCGATGGTGCGCAGAGTCGACAAGAATACATTGGATATTGATCCGAGACCCATCAACACATGGGAGGCGACCCATGACGCGGTTCGCGGTATGCGCGCGTCCTACTATCTGCTGGGCGCATTGCTGGGACGCTTCCACAACGCCAAGGTCGCCCTGCCCGGCGGCTGTAACTTCGGCGTGCGTCCGATCGATCAGCACTTAAAGGGCTTTGCGATGATGGGCGCGCACAATGAGCTGGTCAACGGCGCTGTTATCGAGAGCACCACCTCGGGCTCCTTCCACGGCGCGAGAGTGTATTTCGACACCGTGTCGGTCGGCTCGACCATCAACCTGATGCTCGCCGCTGTCAAGGCGGAGGGTCAGACCATCCTCGAAAACGCCGCTAAAGAACCGCATATCGTTGATTTGGCGAACTTCCTCAACTCCATGGGCGCCAACATCCGCGGCGCCGGTACCGACGTTATCAAGATCCGCGGCGTGGATTATCTGCGCGGCGTTACCTATTCCATCATCCCCGACCAGATCGAGGCAGGCACCTATATGGCTGCCGCTGCCGCGACCAGAGGCAAGGTCACGATCCGCAACATCACTCCTAAGCACCTCGAGAGCATCAGCTCCAAGCTGATGGAGATGGGCTGTGAGATCGAGGAATATGACGAGGCGGTCATCGTAGACGCGACCAAGCGTCCGCTCAACCGCGTCAACATCAAGACGATGCCGCACCCTGGCTTCCCGACCGACTGTCAGCCGCAGTTTGTGGCGCTGCTGTCCACCGTCAAGGGAACCTCCATCGTGAATGAGAGCGTGTGGGATAACCGTTATCAGTATGTCAGCGAGCTCGTTCGCATGGGCGCGAAGATCTCTGTCGAGGGCAGACTTGCGATCATCGAGGGCGGCAAGCTGACCGGCGCTCCCGTCAAGGCGACCGACCTGCGCGCAGGAGCGGCGATGGTGATCGCCGGACTGGTGGCAGACGGCACTACGAGTATCTCGAACATCAATTACATCGAGCGCGGCTATTCGGATGTGGTCACCAAGTTCCAGAGCCTGGGCGCGGATATCAAGAAGATTTATCTTCCCGATCCCACAAGTATAGCGACAACAGCTTAAGATTTCAAAAGCCACCTCAGGGTGGCTTTTCTAGTGAGAAATGAATCATGAATGGTGGGCTGTGCCCACACCCGATTTATAGTTTTTTCTTATGAAGGGATTTTAACATCAATGGCTAAAATCGTACCGCTCTTCTCGTCGAGCAAGGGCAATTCCTATTACATACAGGGCAACGGCTCCGCGATCCTGATCGACGCCGGCCGCAACCTTAAACAGCTTGAATTGGCGCTGTCGGCAAACGATCTGTCACTGCGCAACGTCAGCGCGATCTTTGTGACGCATGAGCACTCCGATCACATCAGCGCGCTCAAGGTATTGCTCAAGCGCTATGATATTCCGCTCTACGCTTCACGCGGCACGCTCGCATATCTGGCAGAGAATGACAAGGTACCCGCGATGGCGCGATTGAACGTGATCGAGGATGTGATCGAGACGGACGACTTCCGCGTACAGCGCGTCGCGACCTCACATGACGCGTCGGAGCCCTGCGGTTACGCTATCACGACGCCCGACGGCAGAAGAGTCAGCGTCGTGACCGATACGGGCTATCTGACCGAGGACGCGCGCAGGGCAATTGCTCGCTCTCACCTCGCGGTCGTCGAATCCAACCACGATATCGATATGCTCCGCGAGGGCATGTATCCGTATATTTTGAAGAAGCGTATTCTCTCCGACAACGGACACCTGAGCAACGCCGCCTGCGCGGAGGCGATGCCCGATTTTGTCGGCGCCGGACTGACGAGGATCATCCTCGGACACCTGAGTGAGGAGAACAACACGCCGCACCTTGCGCTGAACGAAACGATCGATTCGCTCAACCGTGCCGGCATGGTACTCAACGCCGATTACACGCTTGACGTCGCGCCCGTCGTGACCAACGGAAAATCCGTGATTTTTTAGAGCACGGCGCTTAGGGTGACAGGAATAATCCGAACCTGCTGAAAATGGCAATATTTCGGCAATTTTCGGCTTATCAATCTTGGCAGGCGCCAGCCTGCCTGCACTTTCTGCACCGAAACTTGCTCGAAATCTTGCTCATTTTCAGTCCTTTGGAGTTTTGGCGGAGCAGATTTTCGTCTGACCGCGGCAAAACCACAGCGAACCCTTGACGGGTTCGCGAGGATTTTAACTATGGGCAGGCGGAAATATGCCCGTCAAAACCACGGTTCGGATTATTCCTGTCACCCTATCGGCATACCGAATAAAAGAACAATATCCCATTATATGGTTCGGCGAGAGCAAGCCCTCGCCCTTTAGGAGTGATTGCTATGCTCACGATCAACATCATCTGCGTCGGCAAGCTCAAGGAGCGGTATTGGCGCGACGCGGTCGAAGAATACAGCAAGCGGATGAAGCCGCTGTGCAAGCTGAATATCATAGAATTGAATGAAGAGCGTGTGAGCGATGACCCGTCCGACGCGCAGATACGCCATACGATCGCTGCCGAAAGCGATCGGATCATGCAGAAGCTCGGCAAGGGCGACTATGTGATTGCGATGTGCGTGGAGGGCAGGAACATCAGCTCCGAGGAGCTGTCGCGAAAGATCGAGGATATCAGCATGACGCACAGCGCGATCGACCTGATCATCGGCGGCAGCTGGGGGCTGAGCGACGCGCTGAAAGCGAGAGCTGATTTTAAGCTGAGCATAGGGAAGATGACCTTTCCGCATCAGCTGTGCCGCGTGATGCTGCTCGAACAGCTCTACCGCGCGTTCCAGATCTCTAAGGGAACGAAATATCATAAATAACGAGGAATTAGGCATTTCTAATTAAACCGAGGTGAGAATATGGCGTTTGACGGAATCATGATGACGATGGTGCGGCGTGAGATGAGCGACGCGCTGATCGGCTCGCGCGTCAATCAGATCTATCAGCCGGCGCGCGACGAGCTGGTGTTCGCGTTTCGTACACAGGACGGCGCCAAAAAGGTGCTGATTCGCCTGTCGGATGCACCGCGTGTGCATATTTCCTCTATTTCTATCGAGAATCCTCCCGTTCCGCCGATGCTGTGTATGCTGCTCAGAAAGCGTCTCGGCGGCGCACGGCTCAGCGATATCACTCAGCCGAAGAACGAGCGTGTACTGTGCCTGCATTTTGAGGCGATCAATGAGATCGGCGACCGTGAACAGCTGCGGTTGTATATCGAGATCATGGGGCGCTATTCCAACGCCGTTCTCACCGACGGCGAGGACAGGGTTATCGACACGGTGCGGAGGATCGATTTTTCCGTATCGGAGGAACGCGTCCTGCTCCCGAAGATGCCGTATGAGCTGCCCCGTATGCAGGATAAGCTGTGTATCGAAGAATGTACGCCCGAGGAGATCGTCGAGCGGATCGATATGCTCGGCGGAGATGACCGCGCGGTGCTGAACACGATCCAGGGCGTCTCGCCGATGGTCGCGCGTGAGCTCTGCTTCCGTTCTGCCGACAGCGATATGCTCACGCAGGTCACAGCGCTCAAGGAGTTGGTCGAAGCGGGCAAAGGTGAGCCGACCTTGATTGATAAGGCGGACGGCTCGCCGATGGATTTTTGCTTTATGGATGTGCGCCAGTACGAGGGCGCGTTATCTGTCAGGCATTTTGAGAGCTACAGCGAGCTGCTCGACACGTTCTTTTCCGATCGCGACCGCCTTGCGCGGATGAAGGCGAAATCCGCCGATATCGGCAAGCTGCTGAGCAATACCATCGACCGCCTGTCGCGCAAGATCAATCTGCAAAGAGCGGATCTGAAGAAGTGCGCCGACCGTGAGCAACTGCGGATCAAGGGCGATCTCTTGCAGGCGAATCTGTACCGTATCGAGCGTGGGGCAAGAGCCGTGACGGTAGAGAACTTTTATGCCGAGGACAACGCGCCGCTCACCATCCGCCTTGATCCCACGATCTCTCCGGCGATGAACGCCCAGCGGTTCTATAAAGAATATAACAAGGCAAAAACGCGTGAGATCATGCTCACCGAGCAGATCGAGAAGGCGACCGAGGAGCTCAGCTACATCGAGAGCGTGCAGGATGAGCTGTCGCGCTGTGAGACGGAAGCGGAACTGTCCGCGATCCGCGCGGAGCTGAGAGAACAAGGCTATCTCAAGACGAACAAGGGGAATGTCAAGCGCAAGGATAAGCCCCTGCCGCCGATCGAATACACGAGCTCCGACGGGTTTAAAATACTTGTCGGCAGGAATAATAAGCAGAATGATCTTTTGACGCTGAAAACGGCGCAAAAGAATGATATGTGGCTGCACACCAAGGGCATCCACGGCACACACGTCATCATCTGCGCCGAGGGTAAGGAGATCAGCGACACCGCAATCCTCGAGGCGGCACAGATCGCCGCTGCCCACAGCAAGGGCAGGGACAGCGCGCAGGTACCGGTCGATTATACGCGCGTCAAAAACGTCAGCAAGCCCAACGGCGCTCTGCCCGGCAAGGTGATCTATGTGCATTACAATACGGTGTATGTGAAGCCGCACATACCTTCCTGATGACCGGAGAAAACATGACTCACGATTGTTGTTTTACAAAGGGAAAAGAATGGTTCCGATACCGAGCCGCCGCGATCATCGTTGAGGACGGCTGCGTTCTGTTGGTCGGAAATGAAAAAGAAGATTATCTCTATTCGGTCGGCGGCGGCATCCATCACGGTGAAACGGCTCAACAGGCGGTTTTGCGTGAGGTGTTCGAGGAAACCGGCGTCCGGTATGAGATCGACCGGCTTGCCGTCATTCACGAAAACTTCTGGAACGGTGACGGCGCCTATGACAAGGGCTTGTCCTGTCATGAGATTTCGCTCTACTTTTTGATGAAGCCGCGCGGGACAAAGGAGCTGCACAGCGAAAGCTATACCCACTTCAATGATAAAGAGAGTATGGTTTGGGTGCCGATAGATGAGTTAAACAGCCATCGCTTTTATCCCACATTCTTAAAGGATTACCTCGACACAGAACACGACACGGTCGAGCATATCGTTACCGATGAAAGAGCAGCGAGATAAAAACTTTTTGGTGATTTTATATGCACAAAAGAGGGAAGGTTTGTATACTTTGCCGATTTTGTCCATTTTTCTTTTTATTTTCTTTTTTGGAAAATAATTGACTTTTCGATTTAGTATTATTATCATAGGGTAATTTGAAAAACACCCTATATAACGGAATGAAGTATCGCGGTTGTGATACTTCTTTACCACTGCTTTTTCTCTGTAAAAAGCAAAAACAATTGGAGTTCAAAATGAGTATATTGAGTTTATTCAAAGTGCTCGGCGGTTTGGGACTCTTCTTCCTTGGTATGAAGTACATGGGAGAGGGTCTGGAGCTTGCCGCGGGTAATAAGCTGCGCACCCTGCTCGAAAAGATCACCTCCAACCGCTTCCTCGGTATGCTGGTCGGTCTGGTTGTCACTGCCGTGATCCAGAGCTCATCGGCAACGGACGCGATGGTTGTCGGCTTTACCAACGCGGGTCTGATGGAGCTGGCTCAAACGGTCGGTATCCTTTTCGGCGCGAAGATCGGTACCTGTGTGACCTCGGTGCTGTTGTCGTTTGACATCAAGAGCATCGTACCGCTGTTCATCTTCCTCGGCGTCATCGTGATGATGTTCGTCAAGAAGAACAAGTATAAATACTACGGCCAGATCCTAGCCGGCTTCGGTATCCTCTTCTTCGGCATGGATATCATGTCCGGCGCTTTGAAGAGTCTGAACGAGACAGGCTTGATCGACAACATCCTGTCGAGCGTCAACAATCCCTTTGTCGGTATTCTGCTCGGTACGGCGGTGACCGCTGTGATCCAGAGCTCATCGGCTTCGGTCGGTATTCTGATGGCGCTGGCAGCCGCGGGCGCGATCAATGTCGATCAGGCGATCTTCATCGTATTCGGTATGAACCTCGGCGCGACAGTTCCCGCGTTCCTTTCCGCCGCCGGCGCCAAGCGCAACGCAAAGCAGGTCGCGGTGCTGAATATGTTGATCACGCTTTGCGGTGTGATCATCATGACGCCGCTGACGATGCTTCTCCCCGTAGCGGACACGATCGAAAAGCTGCTGCCTGCCAGCACCGCGGCGCAGGTCTCAGCCGCTCACATCTTCTTCAATGTGGCGATGACGGTCATTTTGCTGCCGTTCGCGACCTTCCTTGTCAAGCTGACCCAGAAGATCCTGCCCTACGAGGAGGATCCGGAAAAGGACAAGATGGCGGTCGAGTTTATCGACAACCGTATTTTAACGACCCCTCCCATGGCGGTATTGCAGTGTGAAAAGGAAGTCGCGCGCTTGAGCCGTCTGGTGCAGAAGAACTATAACCGCGCGATGATCGCGTTCTTCGATCGGGACAAGGAATCGATCGATAAGGTGCTTGACAGAGAGAAGGTCATCGACTACCTCTCTAAGGAGATCACCGATTATATCGTCAAGATCAACGCGCTCGATCTGGATGATCACGACAGACAGATCGTCGCGGCGATGTACAGCGCGATACAGGATCTGGAGCGTATCGGCGATCATGCCGAGAACATCGTCGAATATGTGCGCTATATCAACGAAAACAACCTTACCTTCTCCGATACGGCGATGGGTGAGATGCGCGATATCAGCGACAAGTGCCGCAGCCTGATGGAGCTGAGCTTTGCGATGTTCAACGCGCAGGGCGGCTCTCCCGAGCTGATCGAGCGCATTATTCTGGCAGAGGACAGTGTGGACGACTGCAAGGATGACTACAAGCAGAACCACATCCAGCGCATGAACAAGGGTGAGTGCAACGCCGAGGCAGGCACGACCTTCCTGAATATGCTGATCGATATCGAGCGTATCGGCGACCATGCGATCAACGTGGCGTTCGCGATCCCGAACAGACAGAAGAGCGTCATCACTGCCGCTGTCTGATCAACAGATAAATAATGCCGACGGCGAGTTTCCTCACCGTCGGCTTATTTTTTTAGTCAACTGATTATTTCACTTTCAATGTCCGCAGATAGGCTTTTTGCTCCGCGGTAACGCGGTAGCTCTCTACCGCCTTTTGGATCGTTTTGTTATGTACCCACGGCGCTAATCGACGATCGGTCAGATAGGGCAGGATAGCGTCATACTGCTTGGCGAGAGCTGTCGCGAAATACCATGCCTGCATCATCCTGACGTAGTATTCATCGTCGTGTACCGCGGCAACCATAGCAGGGTATCGAGCGTCAAATCGATCATCGAGGAAGTAGTTCATCAGGCAGAGGACGCCGTAACGCACGGTGTAGGGGTGGTCGTCCTTCAGCCATCGGTCGATCTGCGGCAGGAGTCGTTCGGGATCGCGGTCGAACGCCTTGAAGCGCATGGAGTCGGTCAGCGCCCAGCTGTTGAGATACGGCAGCAGGCGATTGGCTTCTGTCAACGCGTCGTCAAAGTCCTTGATGAAGCCGATCAAAAAGCTGTGGAGCTGGTATTCTTCAAAGTATTCATGCGGAAGGACAGAGAGAAATTCCGCCGCTTCTTCCGTCCCTTTCAGCTCCTTGGCGAGCTGTCGGATAGCCGGTATCCTCACGCCGATGATGGTATCGGGATCGACAGAGGGATTCAGCTTGACGGAGCCTGACTGATAACCTTCATCCTGCAAGTGGAACAAACGTGTTTGAATATCGGTCATCATTTACTTAGGCTCCTTTTTTGGGAAAAGGTACCCCCGTTGGGGGAATGTCCGCAAAGCGGACAAGGGGGGAGCCGCTTCCGGCGAGGAGCTGTCACCGTTAGGTGACTGAGGAATTGTATCGATGTTCGAGCGTAAGCGAGTATCAGAAATGTAGTCATGTGCCGCGGTAGCCGCCTGAGCGCCGTCGGAGCAAGCGGTGACGATCTGGCGCAGGGATTTTTGGCGCGTATCGCCCGCGGCAAACAGTCCGGGGGTCTTGGTGCGCATCTCGCTGTCGGTGAGGAGATAGCCGTTCTCGTCCAGCTCGGCGAGATCGGCAAAAACATCGTTGTCGGGGATCAGCCCGATCGCCTCGAACACGCCGTTGATCTCGAGGTCGGTTTCCTCTCCGCTGTCGATATTTTTGATCGTGAGCGCCGTGACAAGGCGGTCGCCCTTGATCTCAACGGGGATATGGCGCGGCATGAGATGGATGTTATCGATGGTTTCGAGCTTATCCATATAGCTCTTGGTTGCGGTGGGATAGTCGCGGCGGAAGATCAGATAGACCTCTTCACAGAGGTTGGAGAGATAGATCGCGTCGCCCAGCGCCGAGTTGCCGGCGCCGATAACGGCTGTTTTCTTTTTGCGGAAGAAGCCGCCGTCGCATACCGCGCACCAGCTGATACCGCGTCCGCGGAATTCGTCCTCACCCGGGATGCCCAGCTCTCTGCGGCGCACACCGTTGGCAATGATGACGGCTTTGGCTTGATAGCTGTCGCTGTCGGTCGTGACAGTGAAAACATCATCCTCCTTGGTCAGGCTTTGCACCTGCGCGGAAAGGCTCTCCACACCCAGTGCGTCGACCTGCGCCTTGATATCGGCGGCAAGCTGAAAGCCGTCGATCTCTTTATAGGAGGGGTAGTTTTCGATTTTGGCGGTAAGCGCTGCCTGTCCGCCGAAGCCTGCCTTTTCAATGATCAGCGTGGACAGACCCGAACGCGCGGCGTAGATCGCGGCGGTCATCCCTGCGACGCCGCCTCCGATGATGATAAGATCGTACATATGCAACACTCCTTTAGCAGAAATTATTATTTGTATTTGTTCATAAATTATTGATAGACTTTGCGGATATAATATGCTATAATCAGCTCAAATCAAGGTAACACCGCACACCTGAATGATGTGGTGTTGACTAAAAACGGAGGTAAAAACATGGCAGTAGAACATTTAAATGAAAACAATTTTGCTGAGAAAATCAAGAGCGGCGTCATATTGGTCGACTTCTTCGCGACATGGTGCGGTCCGTGCAAAATGCTGACTCCCACGGTCGAGGAGATCGGCGCTGAGAGCGACGGCTCCTACGCGGTGTACAAGGTCGATATCGACGAGTGCGGCGATATCGCGATGGAGTATGGCATCATGAGCGTTCCGACCCTGATCGTCTTCAAGGACGGCGCCGAGGCGGAGCGTATGATCGGCGTACAGCCCAAGACCGCGATCCTCGACGCGATCGCGAAAGCAAAATAAGATCGTTTATAAAATCACCCACTGTGATAACGCAGTGGGTGATTTTTTGCTTTACGCTTCGTTATAATGGAAATACGCTTTGATGGCGGTAAAGGACTTGTCCGAGACAACATGCTCCATGCGGCACGCGTCTTGGGTGGCGGTCTCTTCATCAACGCCCATCTCCATCAGCATCTTAGTCAGATATCTGTGGCGTTCATAGATCTTTTCGGCGACCTCTCTGCCGGTTTCTGTCAGGCTCAGACCGCCGCCGTCGCCGACCTCGACAAAGCCGCCGTTACGTAAAAGCCCGATCGCGCGGCTGACGGAGGGCTTGGAGTAGCCCATGTGCTCACCCACGTCGATCGCGCGGACAAAGCTCTTTTCCTTTGATAGTATCAAGAGCGTCTCCAGATACATTTCACCGGATTCCTGTAATTTCATGTCTTGACCTCCATGAATCGATGTTCTGCGGTGCGGTTTGTCTTATTTTACCATATGAGGGAGCAAAAATCAATCATACTTTTTGGATTTAAAGGATGTCATTTTAAGAAAAAAAGAGGCTGCGATTGGCAGCCTCTTTGTCGTTGATGGATCATGCGATCTCTTCGGTCTTGTAGATGAACTTGACTTCGCCGTCCATCTCATCGGTCAGACCGGAGTAGGACTTGTAGTGCTTGGCAACATCGGCAGTCGCTTTCAGACGGGTGGCGATCTTACCGAGGTCGCTGTCCTTGAGCGAGGTGATCTTGCTGATGCCCTCGGTGTTGAAGGTTTTCAGTCCCTCGTTGAGCGTCATGGCGCCGTCGCGCAGCAGGGTCACACCCTCGGTCAGGGCAGGTACGCCGTCCTTGAGGGTGAGGATACCGTCGGTCAGCCGGGACGCGCCCTCGCTGAGAGATTGGGTGCCCGAGTGGAGCTGTGACGCGCCGGCACTGAGATCGGCGGCTCCGACGCGAAGGGTGGAGGTACCGCTGTGGAGCTGTGACGCGCCGCCCGACGCCGCGCCTACGCCGTTGGTGTAATCCTTCAAGCCTGTGTCGAAGGTGCCGTAGCTGTCGAGCTGTGCCTTGAGCGCGAGGATCTTCTCTCTGCCTGCCTTGGCGCTTGTGAGCGCGTCAGTGATCGCCTTCTGAACCTCGTCGCTCTGCATGTTCTCGTCGATCAGCGCCGTGATCTTGGCGTCAACGGTGGAGGTGATCGTCGCCTGTACCTCGTCGCTCTGCATGTTCTGATCGGTGAGGTTGGTGATGGTCGCCTGTGTGCTGTCGGCGTTCATCTGCGCTTCGATCGCGCCTGCGACCTGTGCCTGCGTCGCTTCATCGACCATACCTGCGGCGACTGCCGCGTTGTATTCTTCTACGCTGTAGCCCATGCTGCCGATCACGGCGGCGGTGACCTGATCATGCACGCCGGCAGTGACCTGCGCCATTACATTCTCTCTGACGGCGGCAGTGACAGCGGCGGTAACGGTGTCGCGGTTTGCTTCTACACTTGCTGTGACCTTTTCCTTCGCGGCGGCGGTCGCCTGAGCCTTGACGTTATCATCGGAGAGCTGTTTGACAAGCTGATCGAGCACGGCGGCGTAATTATCCTTTGTCAGCTCGGGGACCTCCAGACCGGCATTTTGCAGTGAGGTGCGCGCGGTGGAGAGCAGCGCGGAGAAAGTGGCGTTGCTGCCGTCGGTCAGCTTGGAGCTGTTGAGGTCGAGGGTGTTCAGACCACTGTACAGATCAAACGCGCCGTTGTCCAGCGTGATACTGCCTGCGCTCAGTGTCGCGGCGCCGTTTTCCAGCGCGCCCGCGCCGCTGTTGACCTGCTTCGCGCCGTCGTTGAGCTGTACGGAGCCGTCATAGAGCGCGTCAACGCCCGAGGTCAGTGTGCCGGAGCTTTCGAGCAGGGTGTTCAAGCCGCTGTACAGCTGTGAGGAGCCGTCGATCAGCGCCGACATGGCGGAGTCGAGCTTGTCGAGTGAGCTGTTCAGATCCTTGACGCTGTCAATCTTATCTGTGCCGAGCTTGTCGAATAAGCCGTTGGCGGCGATGGTGACGGTGGTGCCCAGCTTAAAGTTATCGGTATGGGCAGTGATCTCAAAGTAGTCGGGAATCTCGGCGGTGTCGCGGCTCAGTCCCAGATCATGCTGTAAGCCCGGGAACGCGATACCTGCCACGATGATGCGGTCGCCGTCGGATACGACCTTGCCGTTAGTGACTTTAACATCGCTGAAGGATGCGCTGTCGAGGAACAGTCCCGACAGCATGAAGAACGGCACATAGATGCGCTC
>DGUQ01000049.1:0-5563 GCA_002394725.1 Ruminococcaceae bacterium UBA4306 | reverse complement strand
CGGATGGTGACGTCGCCGCTCTTGCCGGCGATCTGATCGGGCGTGACGACCTTGCCGTCGAGGGTGTAGGTCAGGGACAGATCGACAGGCAGTTTCTCGGTGCCCTTGCCCTGGATATAGAGATCCTCGCCGTTCGCCTGCCAGACGCGCATATTGTCGCCGTCCATCGTGAAGGAAGCGTCGGTTTTGACGTTTTCGATATCGCCGAGGGCAGCGACATCCTTGATGACGTCAGCTTTCTTGTTGTTCTTGATCCAGTCGCTGACGATGATCTTGTCGACCGTACCGTCCGCCTTCGCCATGACATAGACGGTCTCGTCCTTAAAGAGCGGCGCTTCATCGGCGGTCGCCGTATCGTCGTCGGATTTGAGGCTGACGCCCTTGAGTGACAGAGCGAATACGCCCATCAGCGAGGTCGACAGAGCGATCGCCAAACAGAGGATGATGCTCATCAGTTTGATCAGTCTTTTCATAATTACTCTCCTTTATAAAATCGTTTCGTTCGATCAATGTTTCTTGACGCATTTGCGCATGCCCATGGTGGTGTAGCAGATGAGCTTGTCGCAGAGCAGCAGCAGTGCCGGCAGGATGAAGATGACCATCAGCATACTGATCACGGCGCCGCGTGCTAAGAGCATACACATGGAGCTGATGATGTCGATGTCGGAGTAGACCGCCACGCCGAAGGTCGCCGCGAACAAGCCGACGCCGCTGACGAGGATGGAGGGGATGGAGGCGGTGAGGGTGGTGCGCATGGCTTCCTTTTTGTCCGCGCCCAAAAGCCGCTCCGATTTATAGCGCGTCGTCATCAGTATCGCGTAGTCAACGGTCGCGCCGAGCTGGATCGTGCTGATACAGATGGGAGCGATGAACGGCAGTGACTCGCCGAAGTAGTGAGGCAAGCCGAGATTGATGAAGATCGCGAGCTCGATCACGGAGATCAGGATGAACGGCAGGCTGATGCTGCGTTCTACCAGCATGATGATGATAAAGATCGCAATGATCGAGATCAGGTTGACGACCTCAAAGTCGTGACCCGTGGTGTCGATCATATCCTTCATGCACGGTGCCTCGCCGATGAGCATGCCCTTGGGATCATAGCGGTGCAGGATCTCGTTGAGGGAGTCGATCTGCGCGCCGACCGCGTCGCTCGCGCTGTGGTATTCGCTGTTGATGAGCAGCAGCTCATAGCGGTCGTTTTCTAATATATCTTTGATGTGAGAGGGCAGGATGTCCTCGGGGACGGTAGAGCCGAGCAGGCTTTCGATACCCAATACCTGCTTGACGCCGTCCACCTGTTCCATCTCGCCGATCATCTTTTTGACCTCTTTGTTATCGATGGAGCTGTCCATCAGTACCATATGGGTGGAGGAGATGTTGAAGTCCTCGCTGAGCTTGGTGTTCGCGATGACAAAATCCATTTCCTTGGGCAGACAATCCGCCATATCGTAGTAAACCTCGTTGTTGGTCTGGATGTAGCCGTACAAAAACGGTGGGATCAACAGGAGGAAGATGATCAGGAATACGGGGAAGATCTTGACGATACCGCCGGAGAGCTTCTTCATGCTCGGGATCAGTGAGCGATGGTTGAGCTTTGACAGCGGCTTGTCGAGGATCAGGATCAGCGCCGGCAGAACGGTCAGACAGCCGATCACGCCGAAGAGTACGCCCTTCGCCATAACGATGCCGAGGTCACGGCCGAGTGTAAAGGTCATGAAGCACAGGGCGATAAAGCCGGCGATCGTGGTGACGGAGGAGCCGACGACAGAGAGGAAGGTTTGGTGGATCGCGACCGCCATCGCCTCTTTATTATCATTGTGTATCTCTTTTTGTTCATTGTAGCTGTGCCACAGAAAGATGCTGTAGTCCATCGTGACAGCGAGCTGCAACACCGCGGACAGCGCCTTTGTGATGTAGGAGATCTCGCCGAGGAAGAAGTTGGTGCCGAGGTTGAGCACGATCATCATGCCGATGGAGGCGAGGAACACCAGTGGGATCAGCCAGTTGTCCAGCAGGAGGATCATCGCGATCAGCGCGAGGATGACGGCGATGCCGACATAGATGGGCTCTTCTTTCTCACACAGATCCTTTAGGTCCGTGACCAGTGCCGACAGACCGCAGACAAAGCATTTCTCACCTGTGATGGAACGGATCTCGCGGATCGCGTCCATCGTCTCGTCGGACGAGGTAGAGGTCTTGAAGAACACCGCCATCACGGTGCTGTGATCGGTGTTGAAGGCGCTGTACACCTTTTCGGGCAGCATTTCCTTGGGGACGGAGATATCCGCGAGGTTGTTGTACCACAACACGCTGTCGACCTGTTCGACCTGCTCGACCTTCTCCTTGAGAGCGGCAACGTCCCTGTCGGGCATATCCTCCAGGATAATGAACGAGAACGCGCCCTTGCCGAACTCGTCCATCAGGATGTTTTGCCCCTTGACGGTGTCCATGCTCTCGGGCAGATAGGTAAGCATATCATAATTGATGCGCGTTTTGACCATAAAGATGAACGCCGGTATCATCAGCACCAGCGTCAGCAATACGATCGGTACGCGCAGCTTTACAATCGCTTTGGATAATTTCATTCTTTCACCTTCGATGTTCTATAATACTTATATAAAATACTATAAAAGAATTAAAATTACCATTCGCAAAGATTTTTCAGTGCTCAAATTTTGGACACTTCTTCACTTTTGCACAAAAAACAACTCCCCGAAAAAGGGAGTTGAAAGGCCGTGTTTATTTGATAAAGTCGGACGGAAGCATCTTCCTTCGCAGATCGAGCAGTTTTTTGAAGGAATCGGCATAATCATCCTTCATCCCCTTATCGCACCAGTCGGCGATGATGCCGAAGCTGACGCACTTGTAGTATTCGATCAGCAGCTCTCGTTCTTCGTCGTTGAAGGCGCCCTTCGGGATCGCGATGTCAAAGTATTCGGCGACCACCTCGCGGCAGACCTTCATCAGGCAGCGCTCATAGATATAGCGGTGGGACGAGTAGTAGATATGACCGGCGGCACGCTTGTTTTGCAGGACGAACTGCGCGCCGACGTTGACGCATTCCTCGAGCGAGTCGATCGAGGGATAGGCCTTGATCAGCTCCTGAGCGCTGTCCATCAGCATTTCCTCGACCAGATCGGGCAGGTCGGAGTAGTGGTAATAGAAAGTGTTGCGCGAAATACCGCAGTCGGATGTGATATCCTTGATGGTGATGTGGTCGATGGGCTTGCTGTCGAGCAGCTTGGTAAAGGATGTTTGAATGGCTTTTTGCGTTAACTGTGACATAATAACCTCGTCTAATTTCAGCCGTAACGGGCGGATCGTTCCTTGTCATTATACGATGAACTCTGAAAATAAGCAAGATTTTTATCAATTATTTAGCATTAAACAAACAGATAACGGCGGCACCCGATGAGTGTCGCCGCTATCTGTTTGGATATATCGTAAGAGGAGTAGATGGTTAATGATAATATCCGTATATGTTAGGAAAGAAAACAATTGTTACAGCTCGGTCTCGTTCTTGGCTCTGCCGCAGGATACGGGCAGGTTGCCGTTGCGTGCGCGGATCGCGTCGATGAACGCCTTCTCGTTTTTATCCTTTTTCATGGAGATATGGTATCTGAGCTCATAAACGCTGCCCATCTGGACGGTCTTGACGGTGATGACCTCGTTCTTGGTGGTGAATTCCTTGAAGATGTCGTCGAAGAGCCCCTCATAGTCGAGGTTCTCGGGGATCTCGATACGCAGCTCCTTTTTTGCGGTGTTGCCGAAGGGAGTGGCAAAGAGAACCAACCATACGATGCACACGACCGCTGCCGCGAATACCGCGAAGGTGACGTAACCGCCGCCGCACGCCAGACCGATCGCCATAGAGAGCATGATCGCGAGCAGCTCGCGAGAGGAGCCGGGCTGAGAGCGGAAGCGTACCAGTGAGAATACGCCGAGTACCGCGATGCCCGCGCCTGCGGACAGACCGTTGACCATCATGATCAGCATGGCTACGATCGCGGGGATGATGGTGAGTGTGACGGCAAAGCTCTTGGAGCAATAGCTCTTAAAGCGGTAAACGTAGGATGAGATGAAGCCGAGTATAAGCGCTGTGCCTGCCGCAATGAGTCCCTGTACCAGGGTGATGCTGTCGCCGGTAAAAATGGTGTTGAATGTCATAATTTGTTCCTCCTTTGAGTATATCCATGTTATTTAGTGATCAGTGCTTATCGGTTGTCGTAACGTCGTATGGGTTTGTACTACCCACAATGACATTTTATATTGTTCGACGGTATCAGAAGCCTGACGCCATCTTGAGCTTTTGCTGAACGTGCGCGGTGCCGAATTTGGAGAAGCTGTGGGAGAAGATGCCTCTCTCGCTGAGCGCGTGAGCCAACCATAAGGGCATTGCGCCGGGGATCTTGATCTCCATCAGGTAGGTGTCCTTGTCGAGCACCTTGTGACCGTCCGACTGGCTCTCGAGCCGGGTGTCGTCATAGCGCGAGGTGATGTCGCGGTCGAAGGTGATCCTCAGATCGGGATTATCCTTGCCTGCCCACGCTACGCGGCGGTAGCTGATGAATGCCTTGGGGCTCAGGCAGTAGCGGTGCATCATGTAGTCGATCTCGACGGGGATGTTGCCCTCGAGGTGGGAGGGGAGCTTGCCGCTCTCAATGTATTCGTATGCTTCACTGAGCGTCATGGAGATACGGCGCTTGTAGACGATGCCGCGGTATTTCTTCTTGATCTCAAAGAACACGGTGCTGTCATTCTCGGGAATGCCGTAGGAGCGCAGGCGGAGCTTTTCTTTGTAGGTGGGCTTTTTCAGCGAGGTCTCGATCAGCTCATCGTCGGCGTTATCGAAGTAGATGTTGCGGATCTCGGTCTCGCCGTATTTGTCGATCTCCATATAGGGGGTGATCGCCTCGATCAGAGATTCATACTGCTCCTTGGTGAGCATGTATTTCTTTTCAACTCGTTTGAAGATATAAGTAAAAGCCATGGTGATTCTCCTTTCCTGTGGGCTGTTGTTGTTTGTTTTTCTGTTATGCCTATAGTATACGGGCGCATTGTGTGAGTAAATTGTTGGATTTATGAACAAATTATGAACGGAAAGGGGAGTTTGTGTGAAGAATCGGTTAAGAGCAAAGTTTTTCCATAAAAATCCACTGCAACGTTTATTGTAGGGGAGGGGTGCTCCCCGTTGGGGAGACGCCACGAAGTGACAGAGGGGGAGGCGTCTCCGCCGAGGAATGCTCCTCCCGAAACTTTTCCGAAAATATGCCATCCAAATGCGGAGCAGATAAAACGTCTACCGTAGGGGAGCGGCTTGCTGCTCCCGAAACCATTCTAATACATGAGGATAAAATGCGGAGCATATCTCTGCTTCCGTAGGGACGACCATCGGTCGACTGACACCGCAGGTGTCTGATCCGCCCTATCTACGGTTTCTGCAATTATCCACTCCCGTCATTCAGCGGATGGTCAATGACCTTCCCTACGTTGGCGTTTTGCTTCCTCAGCCGACGTGATTCATGATCCAACGACCTATTTCTGTTCAGATGCATGACAACGA
>DGUQ01000025.1:1407-21721 GCA_002394725.1 Ruminococcaceae bacterium UBA4306 | reverse complement strand
TTGAAGAAGATCCTCGACAGGCGGTTTCTGCGGAGCATGACGCGGTCGGACTTTTCGGGATCGGGGCCACCCTCCTTGACGGTGGAGGTTCTGCCGAGCTCACGGTCGTCGAACGGCATCGCGCCCTGCGTGGGGAGCATCTTCTCCCACCATTCGTTGACCTCGGGCACCTTAGAGAAAAAGCGGTGTCCGCCCATATCCATGCGGTTGCCCTTATAATTGACGGTACGCGAGATACCGCCGAACACATCGCTCTCCTCGAGAACGGTGACTTCATAATCCTTGCTTCTGTCGAGTAGTTCGTAAGCGGCAGTCAGTCCCGCGGGACCCGCGCCGATGATCAAAACCTTTTTCATTTTGATCCTCCTGTAGAAATGTAGTATCAATCAAAAAAAATTGCTCATACAGTATTATATTACCATATCCGTCGAAGTTTGTAAACACCAAAAAGAAAAGCCGACAGGTGCCCAATATCATTAAGTTAAGAAAGGCTCCTTTTGGTAAAGGGAGCTGTCACCGAACGGTGACTGAGGGATTGTATCAATTGTCCGAGCGTCAGCGAGATACATATTCCTAAACTTAATGATATTGGACAGGTGTCGGCATTTCCTCTTTATTTTCATTATTCAGCGACCTGCTCCTGTCCGCCGTTTGACACGGGCGTCGTGGGTACGGGAGCCTGCGTCGGCGTGGGAGCCTGCGTCTCGGGTCGGGGCGCTTCTGTCACGATCACAGGCGCTTCGGTAGGCGCGGGAGCGAAGGTCTCAGGTTCACGCTCCTCCTCATACGCTTCGGTAGGAGCAGGCGCTTGTGTCGCAGGAGCCTGCGTCGGCTGTGCGGTGGCGGCAACGGTCGTGGGAGCACTGGGCTTTGTATCATTCTTGCCGAAGAGCTTGCCCTTGAGGGCGAAGAACGCGATCACAACCGCCGCGATGACAAGGATCACAACGATGATCCAGATCCATGCCTTACTCTTTTTCCTGCGCGGACGGCGAGGGTCATCATAATCATCATCGTATTCGTCACGGCGAAAGCGCTGATCGACCCTGTCCATGAAGGTGTCGTCACTCTGTCCGTCCTGATAATTCTCATAATCATCGCCGATCGGCACGGGGCCGTCGGGATAGCGCGGATCATCGTTCGGATCATCGTTCGGATCATAGTTCGGATCGTAATTCGGATCACGATTCGGATCATAGCCGTTGCCCTGACCCTCAAACGCAGCAAAGTTATATACCTTGGTCTGATCGATCTGATCGGGCTCATATACCCGGGTGACGTCGTCGTCCGGAACACGGCGGTCGGAATAGGAGTAGAGCTCGTCATCCTCGGGTCGCGCGTGACGCGGAGCAGGCTCATCGACTCGGGCGCCGCAGAAGCTGCAGTGGTTCGCGCCGTCGGGGATGGGTTTTCCGCAATGTTGACAGAACATCGTATCATCCTTTCATCTTGCTTTATTGATATAGAATAGTACAATCCGCGTAAAAAGTCAAACGTCAAATACTACAAGTAATAAGTTTCTTGCTACAAATAATAAGTTTCTCGCTTTTGCTCGTACATTTTAACAATCCCTCCGCCTCGTACCTCGGCGCCTCTCCTGTGTATGGGTGTTGTATCCCAAATCAATAGATTTGGACAACACCTCACCTTTACCAAAGGGAGGCTTTTAAATGGGTACCGCCTCCACAACGGTGATGGTGTGATCGTCCGCCTTGAATCGCACATCATAGCCGCCGTAAGCAAAGCCGTACACGCGATCGGGATCATGCTGGTACCCGGGACGCGGATCGAAGGACAGCACCTCTTTGAGCGCTTCGCGCTGTTCCTCGCTGAACAGGGCGGCGATATCATCGGGGATCGTGACCGCCATGATCTGCTGGTGCTCGGGGCCGTAATCGCCTGTCGCGGCGTCGGGCACGCTGTCGGCATACGGCAGATACGGCTTGATGTCCAATATCGCGGTGCCGTTCATCAGATCGGCTCCCGATACCGTGAGGACGAGCCCCCGATCGGCGGTCAGCTCGGTGCGCAGCAGCTTGACGCGAGTCAGCCCGATCGGATTCGGACGATTGGGAGAGCGTGTCGCGAACACACCCATGCGCTTATTGCCGCCGAGCTTGGGCGGTCGGACGGTAGGCGACCATGCGTGCATGGTTGAAGCGCGCTTGGATACACGATCCTCGGTTGAAGCGTTCTCCAATGTAGCGCGCTTCCCCATCGGCTCAAAGCACCAGATCAGCCACAGGTATTCAAACTCCCCGATACCGCGAAAGGCGTCGGGGTTGCGGTATTCCTTTTCCATGACAATTTGTGAGATCAAATGCTCGGACAGTCCGCTCTGGCGCGGCAGTCCGAACTTGGTCGGGAAATCGTTGTGTATATATGCGATCGGTTGGTATTCCATTATTACACCTCAATTTGGTTGATATAGCGTTACAGAGGATTGTAGGGTACGGCGCTTGCGACGTACCGCATATATAGCAATGACATTTTTTACAGCACTACCACATCATAGCGGATCGCCTTGCCCTTGACGGTATAGCTCGGCTTTTTTTCGGCGAGCAGTGCGCCGTTGAGCGGCCGCTTGATGATGATTTTCTTCGGGTGCAATGCCGCGGCGGCGTCATACAGCTCCCTCTCATTCGCACAGGGCTGTTCGAGCTTTTGGATCAGCTGGAGCTTCTTTTGGATCAAGCCGCTCTTTTTTCGCGGCGGAAACATCGGGTCGAGATAGACGATCTCGGGCGTGATCCCGAGCCGCGGCATCAGCGCGATGCTGTTGCCCTCTGTCAGGCGCATCCTGCCGACGATCTCTCGCAGGCGTTCATCCTCACGCGCACGGCGCAGGACGTCCCGAAGCAGCGCGGCAATGACCGCGTCCTGCTCAAAGAGGATCACCTCGTAACCGGCGGCGGCAAGCAGGAAACTGTCCTCCCCCATCCCCGCGGCGGCGTCGACCGCTGTGGGATGCTCGGTTTTCGTCTTGGCGATCTTGACGAGCATTTCGTGGCGGAGCCGCCCCTTGGTCACGCGGTTGAGCATACGGGAAAAGTCGCCCTGATACCGCATACCGTAACCGACCAGCGACAGTCCCGTGCCGTCGAATACAAGGGTGAGTTCCTCCCCCATACTGTCCGCGATCGGCACACCGAGCCGACGCGACAGCTGCTCTGCCGCCTCACGGTCGCCATCCTTGCTTATATACATTGTTATCTTGTCCCAATCATTCATAAGTTAACCGTTCTTTTTCCGAAAATCTACTTAGTATAAAATATAATTGTTTTTACGCATTGTGTCAACTGTTGTCGTCCGATTGATGACAGCGATCAAAGCGATATGGATGATTTTGAAAAAAGCGCACACAAAACGTCGAATTCTCTTGTGCTGATAATACAATCTATGCTATAATAAATTTACCAACTGTTCGGAGGCGACCATGGACTTTATCACCTATATTTTCAACAAGATCGACGACATTATGTACTTTCCCATCCTTGTGATCGTATTGGCTGCGGCAGGGCTGTACTTCACCATCCGCACCAAGGGCGTACAGATACGGTTGTTTGGTACGGCGTGCAAGCTGATCGTCGAAAAGCCTGCCGACAATCAGAAGGTATCGTCCTTTCAGGCATTGATGGTATCGACCGCGTCGCGCGTGGGCACCGGCAACATCGTCGGCGTATCGACCGCGATCTGTCTGGGCGGCCCCGGCGCGTGCTTCTGGATGTGGCTGATGTGCATCATCGGCGCTTCGTCGGCGTTCATCGAGAGCACCTTAGCGCAGATCTTCAAGCAAAAGGACAAAGACGGCCATTTCTTCGGCGGCCCCGCGTATTATATCGAAAAGGCGCTCAAAAAGCCGCTGATCGCCGGCATTTTCTGCGTATTTTTGATTGCGACCTACGCCTTCGGCTTCAATCTGCTGTGCTCCTACAACCTGCAATCCTCCTTTGAGATCTACGACTTTTATGATAAGACATGGACGCCCGTGATCGTAGGCGGCATCCTTGCGCTGCTCGTCGGCTTCTGTCTGATGGGCGGCGGCAAGCGCATCGTCCGGCTCACCGAGAGGATCGTCCCCGTGATGGGTATCGCGTATGTACTGATCTCGCTCATCATCATCTTCACCCATATCCCCAACATCCCCGGCACCTTCAAGGCGATCTTTGCGGACGCGTTCAACTTCCGCGCGATCTTCGGCGGCATCACCGGCTCGTGCATGGTATTCGGCATCAAGCGCGGTCTGTTCTCTAACGAAGCGGGCGTAGGCTCCGCTCCGAACGCCTCGGCGTCTGCCGACGTCACCCATCCCGTCAAGCAGGGTCTGGTACAGACCGTATCCGTCTACATCGACACCATGCTCCTATGCACCGCTACGGCACTGATGTGCCTGACCTCCGGCGTTGCGCGCGGCACGGACGTATCCGGCGCGCCGTATGTCCAGCAGGCGGTATCCACCGTATTCGGCGGCTTTGGCCCGATCTTCATCACCATCGCGATGGTGCTCTTCGCGTTCACGACCCTGATCGGCAACCTCTACTATGTCGACAACGCCTTAGCGTATCTCAACAAGAAGAAAAAACCCTCCAAAGAATTCATGACCGTGTTCTACCTCTGCTGTGTCGCGGTGATCTTCTTCGGCGCGCTGACTCCGATGGATCTGGCATGGGCGCTGGCGGATATCACGATGGGCGGTATGACGCTGATCAACATCCCCTGCTGTATCATCCTGTCGGGCATTGCGATCAAGGCGCTCAAGGATTTTGAGGGGCAAAGAAAACAAAAGCTCAATCCCGTTTTCCACGCGAAGAACATCGGGCTTGATCCCAAGGAGCTCCACCACTGGGAGTGATTTCCCCGATCGGATCATGTTCGGTCACAAATAAAATAATCATGCCCTGTCTTTTCACAAAACGGAAAGACAGGGCTTTTGATTTTGATTATTACACAGAAGCTGACCGCGGAGGATCATCCTCTCTCGACCATATAGCGGACGATCTTGGCACAGCGCTGCGCCGCCTGTTCCTCAAAGACCTTATACTCGACGATCTCGGTCTCATCGGGCTTATCGGAGATCGCGCGGATGACGACGAACGGCGTGCTGTTCAGATAGCACGTCTGCGCGATCGCGGCGCCCTCCATCTCACAGCACATACCGCCGAAATCGGAGATGATCTTGTCCTTTTGTTCTTTTTTAGAAATAAACTGGTCGCCCGAGCAAACTCTGCCCTCAAACACATGGATATCGGGCGCGGAGGTCTTGACCGCCTCGACAGCCTCCTTACGCATGGCTTCGTCCGCTTCAAAGGCTACCTTGCCGGTATAAGGGATCTCGCCCTTCTTGAAGCCGATCGCCTCAACGTCATAATCGTGCTGTACCGCGTCGGTGGATACCACGATATCGCCGATATCGATCTTGTTGTCCAGCGAGCCGGCGACGCCGGTGTTGATGATCCTGGTGCAGCCGAATTCATTGATCAGGGTGTTCGCGCAGATACCGGCATTGACCTTGCCCATGCCGCACTTGACGATGACGACCTCCTTATCCCCGATCTTGCCCTTGCAGAACTCCATCTCGGCGATCTTTTGGGTCTCGGAGATCTTGGCGGATTCCTTGAGCAAATTGACCTCAACGTCCATCGCGCCGATGATGCCGATGATCTCCTGTTTCTCGGTGCTTTCTGTCTTATTACAGCCGACCAGCGTCGCGCTCATCAAAAGCGCAAACACGCCGATCACAGCAACAACTTTTTTTCTCAAATCAAACATCCTCACTTTTGTTAGATTCTTTTACGAGATCGGTTTGCCGATATTATCGTTTGAAGGCATATTGGCAAGCCACCTTTGGATACTCGTCGCGTCGAGGATCGTGATGGATTTGTCCTCATTCGCATCGGCTATGGCTTCGTGAATAGCAAATGTCGGAATACCCGTCATATAACGCTGAATACAGGTCACGTCAAGGACAGTCACCTTCCCGTCACCGTCAACATCACCGAGGATATTGGATTCAGGCGCTTGCGCCATATTCGTCAGCAGATAGAGCTGACCGCCGTAGAACGGGTTACAGGTGCCGAAATACAAGCCTTCTTCTGTTTCGAGGAAAGCAGGGCAACCGTAGTTATACTTGTCGCCGAAGCCGTTTCGGGTGATGACCTCAAACGTTTCACCACCGTCAGAGGTACGGTACATATCAAAGCCCCATTCATCGTTCATGACAGCGTTATTGATATACGCGTACATCTCCAGACCCTTCCAGTCAACAGAGTTGTAGATTTCCTCAAGCTTTGTCCGAATAAGATCGATATTGTCTTTGAGCAGCTTTGTGAACATACTCTTAAGCTCGGTTTTGAACTTAACTGAATCGAACTCAAACGACCATACGTATCCATCCGTGGGAATATCGCCGTTGAAGAAGGCATCCAGCTCGGCGATCTCTTCCTCGGTAAGGACGTCGGAGAGGTACGAAAAATCGACGTTGTAAGCTCCCACGCCTGTTGTCGCAATATTGTTCTCGCGGGAGTCGATGATCTCTTCCGCCATCTCGCCGACCAATTTTTGGTCGATCTGTTCCTTTATCTGAGTCAGCAGTTCATCGACCGCCGTCTCAAGACCGGCATATTTCATGAGATACTCATATGTCGCCTCGGTGAACGTCGCCTCGGGATCAAAGTTCTCAAGCAACGCCTTGAGCTCCGCCAGCTTGCTCTTCAGCTTCTCAATCAATTCATTTCCCTTGGACTTAGCGAGCAGCGCAAGCAGATCGTTGATGTAGCCGAGCTTTTGCTGACGCTCCTCCTTTGTCATCGAGAAAAAGCTGCCGTTGGTCAGCTGCGTCAGATAGTTGTAGAAGATACCGGCGTCCATCGTGGCGACGTACAGGTCGCCGTCATACGCACCCAGGCGCCATACATATTCGTTCGTGGTACCTTCCATCATCTCGGTAAAGGCAGTCAGCTCCTCAAATTTGCCGGTCTCGTCGTTGAGCTTCCATACCTTCTGCGGATTATGAAGCGAATCATAAAGATAGAAGAGATACTCACTCGCCTTGACGTCCTGACCGGCAACCTGCTGCAGCATACCCGCGAAAGCGGACGCCTCGCCGCCGAAGCTGTGGTCAAAGTTATAGGCATACAATTCGCCGTTGAATTCATAAACAGAGCCGATCAAAGAGCGCATGGTGCCCGGTTCACCGCCCTCTACGTCGGACAAGCCGGGATGATTGATCCCGTTAGTCATACCTGCGACTTCTTCCCAGATCCATCCGTACTCGTTCGCGTCCTCGCCCTCCTCGGCAGGTCTGCCCTTGTAGATAACAAAGCCGCTGTGGGTCGGCGCGGTCGCGTAGATATAACCGTTATGATTGGCAAGCTCCCAGATCGGAGCGCCTGCCCAGCTGGTATGGATCGGATCATACGCGGTATTGCCGAAATCTCTGAAATCAGCTACACGCTCCCAAACGGTATCATCCTCGTTACTCTTGCGCAGAACCGCCATCTTTGCGACGGGAGCGGTCTCGCCCTCCGCAACGGGAGTGCGGTCATCCGCACCGGCAAAGAACAGGTGATCGTCATAGACGCAGTTCGCGCGCAGAGAAACGGAACCCATCGTCTCAAATACCTTTGTAAAGTTACCCTCGGTATCCAGTTTGAGGATATACTGCGGATTTGTCGGAACAGCAGAATAGGAACCGAAGTATACATTATCACCGAAAGTGACCGCCATGCGGAAATAGTCGCCTGTGTCAGCTGTATAGATGACGTCAAATTGACCGGTTTTACGGTTATAGCGGATAATGTTCGCTCCCTCGTTCGCGTCGTTGCGCGGAATGTCGCCGTTGGTAACAACATCGATCATCGACCAGAAGGTATCGAGCGAGATACCTGCCTTTGCGAACTCACCGCCGTACATATTGACCAGAGCGCTCGCAATGTTGCGTGTTGTGGCAACATAAATATCGTCGCCGCGCATCGCCAAACGCCATGTGTAGCTGTTCTCGCGGTCTCCTCCCTCGATCAGACCGTCGACTTCACGTTCGCCGCGATCGGGGTTTGATATCTTTTGTACCGTGTAGGGCTTATTTCCGAGACTGTTGCCCACAGCCGGGTTGTCGCCGGAAGCTCCGTTGTTTTGCGGCTCTCTCGCCTCGGCAAAGGAAGTCACACAGCAAACGCTGCATAACATAGCGACTGCAAGGATCAAGCTGAGAATACGTTTCATACAATTCCCTCCTCATAATGGAATAAAATGTTACTTGCCGATATTATCTTCTAAACAAGAAGATATTATTGATATTATAGCATATCAAGCCAAATCTTAATTCCTATTAAGAATAATACTCGGT
This sequence comes from Ruminococcaceae bacterium UBA4306, assembly GCA_002394725.1. GTDB lineage: Bacteria > Bacillota > Clostridia > Oscillospirales > Acutalibacteraceae > Ruminococcoides. The sequence continues at coordinate 13,377 of DGUQ01000025.1, read as the reverse complement.
TTACTGCAGGATATCATTAATAGCTTTTTCAGCTGATGTCACCTTAAATTCTCAATGAGTGCGTATAGCATTCATCGGAAAATCATCCTCATTAAACTGCTTAGGCGTAATCTCATAGGTATTGCGGTGGATATCGATCTCATAGTGCTTTTCTGTGCCGTCGGGCGCTTTCAAGACGACCTCCGCCTGACCCGCCTTGCGCAGTTCGGCATGCACCATATAGGATTCGATCGCCTCTTCATAGCGGATCGACAGCGTGCCGTAGGACGGATCGGTGAAGCTCGCCTGATAGGTATCGTCGAACACCGCGCCCTGCTCACCGCCGCTGTACAGGATATCCGTGTCGTAGACAGGCGGATGTATGATCGTCCAGATCGTCAGCGCAACGATCATCAGCGCGCTGATGACAACGCCCGCGATACGGACGCGCTTCTCGCTGAAGATGGCGACGGGGTAGATCAGCATGGTTACCGCGCAGAAGATCGCGGAATACAAATGGCGCGGGAACGAAAAGAACGTTTGTCCGAGATAGCCCCCGTAGTGACCGGCGAGCAGCGCAAGCATCGGCATAAGGATCAGCAATCCCCACCACTTGTCCTTCTTCATATAATAGCCGACAAAGCCCATCGGGAAGGTCAGGATCGTCCAGAGAATCCAGTTGCGGTAATAGCCCATGACCGACCACCCGAGGAACGGCACCTCGACCAGATAGATCAGCGGCTGACTGATCAAAAAGAACACAAAGCATTTCAGCCCGGAATCGAGATTGCTTTTCGCGTTCATGATGATCAGGATACCGCACAGCACCCAGCGGTCAAAGAAGATCGCGGGGTCGGTCAGCGAGGTATCGTGCAAAAACGGCACCTGATTGATCAGCCCCGTATACACGCCCGCGATCACCGCGAACAAGATCAGCTTCCACCATGTCATGTTCAGCCCACCGAACAGCTTTTTGAGTACTTTCATCAAATCACCTTGTTTTTATTATTTTATTTCTCTTAGGCATGTTCTGCCCTGTTATCCACGCTTTTATCGTTGATATTTGATAGCTTTCCTTTGCTTTTGTCAAGATATGACTGCACACTTCTCGCAACATACCAGAACATCACCGGAGGAATAGCGTTCCCTAACGCCCTGTATTGAGCAGAATCTGTTCCTGATAACTTGTAGTTTTCCGGAAAAGATTGAATTCTGGCAACCTCACGCGGCGTAAATCTTCTGTATCTACCGTCAACCAATAATACAGGATCTGTACTGTTTAAGGATACTTTCGCCAAATGAGAGCCAACCGTATTACAGGGTTTGGAAACATCTTGTGCTCGCCCTTTATTCATCATCGCGCGTTTTCTCAGCATTCCTTGAACTGCCCGTTCACTGAAAAAATACTTTTCATCAACCACACTGTCTATGACTTTTTTTAACGGGACATATTCATCTTCACTGCGTTCGGGAATATCCGAAAAATCGAATGAAATGTTTAGGTCTTTTCTGAAACCGACAATGATAACACGTTCTCTTTTTTGGGGAACACCGCACTTAACGGAATTCAGAATACTATAGGTGACAGAATATCCGCTATTTTCAAATTCCTCAATAATCAGAGGGAAGGCTTCTTTTTTATTTGCAGATAAAATCCCCTTCACGTTTTCAGCTATAAAGCACATTGGATGCTTTTCCCGAAGTATTCGGCACATCTCAAAAAACAGTTTTCCACGGTCATCTTTGATTCCAAGACGTTTCGGATTCTGAGCAACTACCGAAAAAGACTGGCAGGGAAATCCACCCGTTAAAATATCGAAATCAGGGAGCTCGTCAGAACTAACCTCCCGAATATCCCTGTTATCCGGTTTGATGCCAAAGTTATCTTCAAATAGTTTACAGGCATTTTCGTCGATATCATTTGCATACACTATTTCCATATTGTTGCCGGGATATTTTGTGTTAAGGTATTCAAAATCGCCCAGTAACCCTACATCTGTTCCGCCACATCCGCAAAACAGTGATGCAACCTTTAATTTTGCCACGTTAACAACTCCTCAAAATTACCGGCACGTGCATTTTTAATGTCAAAAGATACATCTGCTCCGTTATTGTCAGTCATTGTAATGATTCCTTGCTCAAATAGTTTCACCGGATTTTGGATAATGAACAGCTTTGCATGATTACCGCTGACAATCAAACGGTAAACATAATAACTGTCACCGACGGTTTCTGCTGTGCTTATTTCATTTGGCGTAAGGTGAAATCTATAGTTAGCATTTCTGACAACGGCACGGGTCAGTGTGGTTTTTACCTCTATATAACGCTTTTTATATTTTATCTTACCGGTTGGTTCAACAGACTGAATATCATATCCGACTGCAAGAGGCGTTGGAATCGGCTTGATAATATGAAGTATATCACTTCTTCCTAAATTTCTAACTCTCTTGCACTCGTGAATGTAAATCATATCTTCGCCCAAGTCACCGGTTTCTTTGGCTTTGGGTATTCCTTTCTCTGACAAGGTGTTATAGAATGATAGCAGAGTTTTCTCTTTCTCTTTCATAAACTCTTCGTCCGAGCCGGAAAGAAGTGAAAGGAGATTGGTTCTAAAATCAACGCCCTCCGGTTTTTTATTTACATACCGATACCAGCTATTGTAATGTTTGTTGATTTCTCCGTAATACATTTTAATTCTTTCAGGCTTATCCGGTTCAGAATCAGAGGAGATCAAGCTGTAGAGATAATCATAATCACCAAACCAAAGATTAGATTCAATAAATGCTTTTACCGCTTCCGGTTCTCTCTTTTCGTTACTGTAAAAGTGCTTATGATCATAGCACACCAATAAGTTGGCAATCTGCATATAATCGAGAATATCTCCGGCGTATCGGATCGTATCACCCTTTTCATCATATTCAACGCCGTTTTCTCTGTTTTTGATAATTCTGTCCCATACAATACTCACGTGTTCGCAATCTCTGGTGCACCTTAAATCGTTAAAAATACAGTGACAGGCTTCTGCTTTCGTGATATACTCTCTTTTTCCGCTAACAGACTCTGCATATTGAAGAAGTAAAAGAATATACTGTGCCGGCTTAAATTTTACTCCGTTACGAATTTGGTCAAAACAGGAGTGTACTTTTATATGCGCACCGGGATACTGAAAACTGAATAAAAACATTTTGAAGAACTCGACCATATCCTGATACTGTGCCAAATGTCTGGCTCTGTATCCGGGTTTTGTTTTGCCGTCTTCAAACTCCAGTAAACCAAATATTGAAGAAATCTCAGTTCGCCAGTTATTGATAGTCTTATCTTTCTTTTCGCCGTTTCCGGGATAGTGCCGTATGGCGTTATTCAACTCATCGGCAAATTCTTTGCTGTCCTTTTCCGTAATCTTAGCAATTTCCGTCGCCATATATATCAGGACATTTTCTACGTCATCCTTAAATCTCGGACGGCTATGATGTATTCTGAAATAATATTCATCCGGAACTTTATAAATCATAATCTATTACTCCAAATATTCTAACAATGCTTCTGCAATAGCCTTTGCCATAATTGGCGGCACTGCATTTCCTACTTGTCTAAACTGCTGAGTTTTATTTCCTTCAAATATAAAATCATCGGGGAACGACTGAAGTCTGGCACATTCTCTCACGGTAGGCACACGGTTATACTTGTAATGAAAATGATGTCTGTGACCGGTATCAATGGTCGGTGCCGGCTTATCACTTCTAAATCTTGTCCATGCAACGTGAAAGTTGCGTGTGTTTCTATATTCATCCGGTAAATCTTTATAATTTCCGCCATCGGGCACAAGCGCAATGATACTGCGAACTTTCTCCGAATGTGCCGCTGCAATATGATTACGTACTTGCACAGAATTCTGCCGCATTAGTTTCTGATACTCATTTTGAGGCAATGTTTCATATTCTGCCGGATCTTCACCAAGAGAATCAATTAACGGAGGTAAATCCGACAATGCCATTTCACAAGTTACCATATCTTCTTTTTTGATTCTGTCAAAATCAAAGAATTCCTTTTTTAAACCAACAAAAACAACTCGCTTTCTGCTTTGTGGTACACCATAGTCTGCTGCGCAGAGAATTCTATAACCTACTTTGTAACCTAATTTGGTTAGCCGTTCTATAATACTGTCCTTGATCTGTCCTTTGAACAAACTAACCAATCCGGGCACATTCTCTATTACAAAAGCCTTAGGTTTTATTTCCTGAACAAATCTGATATAAGAAAGATAAAGCTTGTTTCTTGGGTCATCAAATTTACGGGGTCCTGAAAGGGACATCCCCTGACAAGGCGGTCCACCTATAATCAAATCGACAGAAGTATCGCCGATTAACTTTTTAACATCATTATAATGCAATTGAGTAATATCGCCGCATATGGATTTTGCATTCTTATGGTTTTTTTCAAAAACCTTAAGTGCCATTGCATCATTGTCAATTCCAAGGAGGATATTTACGCCGGCTTTTTCAAATCCATAGGACAAGCCACCAGCTCCGCAGAATAAATCTATCGCATTCATTTGTTTTCCTCCCTGTTCTTTTTCAGCCTTTTATCAGAAGGTTTCTCAGCTGTGTCGGGAATAGCCCAGTTTTCACCTAACTTGAATATTCCTTCAATTCTGTTTTCAGAACAAAGAATCTGTACTCTGCGTTGAGAAATATTCCATTTTTTTGCTGCTTCTCCGGCAGTCATATAGCCCATATAATCACCTTTTTTGCTATTATCACAACTATTATATTCCACGGGACGAATAAAAGCAAGTGAATAACCGAATAAATTCTTGCTATTGATAAATGATATGAGTTCATGTGATACGCCTCTATCAATGTGTTAAGACTAAAGAAATAATACAATTTAGGCTTTTCAAAAAAAGCGAACAAAAAAGAAGTCGAAGCGAACACATTTTTTGATAAGCGAACATTTCCTTTTGGGGCGTTATCATATATGTAATTCTAATCGAAGTAAATATGGAATATCATCAAAGTGTGCAGTTAAAGACCCACGCCAAAGAGGTAAACATGAGAAGTCAAGATCAGCGCCGCGAAGATCAGCGCGCTCTCCTTCCGGGTCATCGTTGAGCCATTTTTTATGAAGCTCTAAAATATTTTGTAATTCCATAGTTCCTCCTTAACTTGCGTTTTTATCTCGTTTTGGTTTTTTGTTTCATTTTCGGAACGGTTAAACCAAAAAAATAGCAGCTTTAAGGCCGTTATCGGTAATCCCGAGGAATTTGCAGATAGACGATGCGTCATCGGTTGAGAACTTTGTAACGTTTCTCAACTTCTTTGCATGCGCTTGCTGTGATATTTTCTGCGCTTTTTCTGCTACATCCTTATCCTTAAAGCCCCTTTTAACGGTTTCCGCTCTGAGCAAATTGATATCTACCAAACATATCACCTCCTTGTTTCATTTTTGGAACACTTCAATTATAGCTTGTTAATATCAACTTGTCAACCCGTTTTTGAAACTTTATCAAAAGATTTTTCAAGTTATTGTTGCAATTTTGAAACTTTTGAGATATAATAGTTTTGCAAGGAAATGGCGGCGGCTGTTTCGACACCCTTGAGAGGGGGTGATTGCTTGGAATACATAATTTGTTTTGCTTTATTAGTAACGATTATCGTTTTAAGCATAAAGAAATAACCGCCCTGTGACGCAACCACAGAACGGTTATTGAAAAATAATTAAACTGTATTGCGAAACAGCCTGTGCTGTTTCCTTGTACTCTCATTATACTATCCGATATCAAAAAAGTCAAGGTGATTTTAATGACTGTAGGAGAACGACTCGCATATTACAGAGAAAAGAAGAGTATCAGTCTGGGCGAACTATCTAAAATGACTGATATTCCAAAGACGAATCTTCAACGATATGAAAAAGGTACAACAAAGAAAATCCCTATTGATGTTATACCTATATTAGAAAAAGCTCTTTCTCTACCGACCGGAACACTCATGGGTTGGGACGATTCTACCGTCTCTCCCCTTCCGCTTGAAAACATCTATATGCGCCCTGTCTACGACAGTGCCGCCGCAGGCTTTAACGTCTTGGCGCAGGACACGATCGTCGGGTATATGCCGACACAGATCTTGTCCCCCAGCGAGCAGGAGCAATACATCTGGGTCAACGTGGTCGGCGACAGCATGTCCCCTATGATTGATGACGGATCAAAGGTATTGATCAAACTGCAAGAATCCGTCGACAGCGGTCAGATCGCCATCGTATTGATCGACGATGAAGAAGCGGTCGTCAAACGTGTGGTATATGGAGATGACTGGATCGAGCTGCAGTCTGTCAATCCATACTATCCTCCGCGCCGTTTTGAGGGACAGGACGTCCAGAGGATCAGGATCATGGGATTAGTCAAAGAAGTAAGCAAATCAATTCAATAGAATTATATAAATCCAAATTCAAGGAGGAAAAACATGTATTGTCCTAATTGCGGTCAACAACAACCCGATGAGTCAAAGTTCTGTAACAACTGTGGTGCAGATCTGCAGGCAGTGAAGCAGGAGCCGAACCCCACACCTGCTGCACCTGCAGCAGAGAATCAGAATCCGACTCCCCAACCGGTTCAGCAGCCGATCCAGCCACCGACACAGCAGCCGGCGCAGCCCAAGCCGAAAAAGCCGTGGTATAAGAAGTGGTGGATCTGGGTAATCGTAGGTGTTGTGGTAGTCGGCGTGATCGGCGGCGCCTTTGGTGAAAAGACCGACGGATCTAAGGATAGCAGTGGATCTTCTTCGAGCGTATCAAGCGCATCCTCCGGCGCTGAGAAAGAGAAGGCTACCGAGGCAAAGGAAGAAAAGACAGAGGCTCCGGAGCCTGCTACAGAGGATCCCGAAACGGTGAAGAAAGAATTCATCGACAGCTGTGAGACGGTTGATTACAGCACCCTTGCTCGTAACCCCGATAACTACAAAGGCGATCATCTGAAATATACCGGTCAGGTGATCCAGGTTCTTGACTCTAAATCTGTATTTAATAAAACAACTACACTGAGAGTCAATGTCACCGCCGAAGATAATCAGTTCGCAGAAGGCGGCAAACTCTGGAAAGATACCATTATTTGCGCCGTGACCATCCCCGAAGGCGGCGACAGAATCCTCGAAAAGGACGTTATCGATCTGTACGGTGTGTGCGAAGGGCTGTATACTTACGAGACCGTTCTCGGCAATAATGAATCGGTACCGAGGATCGATATTGAGTATTATACGATCCACGAGAACTAAAGTAAGCACTTTAGTTTGGCTATGCGTTAAAGATAATTTTTAAGGAGGAAAGAATTATGTATTGCCCAAACTGCGGTCATCATCAACCGGATGCCTCAAAATTCTGCAATAACTGTGGTAAGTCATTGCAAGTGACTTCTCCACAACCTCCCGTTAACACACAGAATACTGCTGTATCGATTCCTATTGCTCAGCAACAGTCGCGTATTGTCTGCCCCAGATGCCACAGCACGAACGTCAATGTGCAGGTTATCAACAATGTTCAGCTAAAGGATAAACATCACGGCTGCGCATGGTGGCTTTTCGTAGGCTGGTGGTGGCTTCCGATCAAGTGGCTCGTCTTCACTCTTCCTGCGTTAATCGTCAAGCTGATCAAGCCCAAAAAGCAGAAGATCGTCAATACAGTCCACAGCATTGCCGTATGCCAGTCCTGCGGTCACCAATGGAGAGTATAACTATACTTTCAGTTTTTGCCTGCAATAATGTAAACTATACTTTCAACTAAATAGAAAAACCGCCCTACCCTGTTGGAGCAGGATAGAGCGGCTCGCGCAACACAAGGGTGTAACACGAATATGGTCGCCAAACCATATCAATATTCTATCATACCCTTGTGAATTTTGCAACACAAAATTACAGGGGGATTTTTATGCCTATTTATAAAATTGACAAGAAGAAAAACGGCAAGCAGCAGTATCGTGTCGTAGTGAACTATACTAACAGTAACGGTGAATACAAGCAGATATCTCAACGTGTCTACGGTAAATCGGAAGCCAAAAACGCCGAGGCAGCATTGGAGCGCAAAGTACAGGACAAAGATTTCTCGAGAAGGATCACCATCCGGCAGTTATATGAGGAGTATATTGCCGCCAAGATTCACGAAGTCCGCACTTCAACGCTGAACAAAACAAAGTCTATCTTAAACAATCATGTGCTGAATACCGATCTTGCCGATAAACGGATCGATCGTCTGACCGTTCCCGTTCTGCAGGAATGGAAGAACAGGCTCGGTCAAAAAGATATCATGATATCAACCAAAAACAACGCTGTTCGCGAGCTGAACGCTCTGCTCAATTACGCGGTACGGATGGAATATCTTCCGAAGAATCCGCTGCGTAATGTAGGCAAATTCAAAGATTCCGGCTTCATCGTAAAGCAAGAACAGTACCAGTACTACACAAAAGAACAATTCGATCGATACTATCAGGCAGCGCTAAACTGCCGAAAGAATCTTACAGACTATGCATGCTGTGTTTTCTTTTACCTCTTATTCTACAGCGGATTGCGTAAGGGCGAAATGAACGCACTGAAATGGTCGGATCTGGAAGGAAATATTCTGCATGTACGACGCAGTATTTGTCAAAAGGTAAAGGGATACGAAGAAACGCCGCCAAAGAACCCTTCTTCCTATCGCGATGTCAGATTGCCCAAAAACGCTATGAAGGTAATTGAGGATCACAAGTCGTTGTTTGAACAATTCGATCAGTTCAATGATGACTGGAGATTATGCGGCGGTATCAAGCCTATCGCTGATACGAATCTCGAAAACCATAATGCCAGATATGCAAAGCTCGCAGGTCTGCATCATATTACGATTCATGAATTTCGGGACAGCCACGCGACTCTTCTGATCAACGAGGGTATCAGCCTTCTTGCAGTTCAAAGGTGTCTCGGACATTCGGACATCAGAACGACAATGAAACACTACGCGCATCTGTACCCGTCAACAGAAGAAGAAACTTTGAAAAAGCTGGAAAGCCTATAAAATCATGTCAAATTCATGCCAAAAAGATAAAGAACCCCATTTTCACTGGGGTTCTTTGTTATTTGGTGGAGATGGTGGGAATCGAACCCACGTCCGAAAACAGTTCCGCAAGGTTTTCTCCGAGTGCAGTTATTGTTTTAGGATTCCCCCGACGCAGCGCCCAATAACAGGCTATGCGCTTCGGTAGCCTTTGATGTGTGACAGCTTAAAGGCGTGGGCTGTTCACAGAAACCGCTGTCGACGCCTTGTCCCGGGGCGCGGTACTCCCGGGCAGACGAGCTGCATTAAGCAGCTAAAGCAACTTTATTGTTGTCGTTTGTTTTTAAGTTGAGGCTTTTCAAGCGGCGCCTCACCGCTACTCGCTTACCAAGTTTCGCCGTCCCCGTCGAAACCTTTACATCCCCCTATAGGCAACGCCGATGGCGTTGCGGTGAATGGTGAAAGGTGAATAGTGAATGGTTGTGGGAGGGCTCCGCCCTCACCCAAATGATACAAATGACCGAGCAAAGCGAGAAACCTTCACCGTTAACCGTTAACCATTAACCGTTCACCGATTTTGTTCTTTCATCGCGCGGTCGATATCGCGCTTGGCGCTCTTTCTGGCGGCGTCCTCGCGCTTGTCATAGAGCTTTTTGCCCTTGCAGAGTCCGAGCTCTAATTTGACGACGCTGCCCTTGAAATACGCCGAAAGAGGAATCAGCGACAAGCCCTGCTGCTGCAAGGTGCCGAAGAGCTTATTGATCTCACGCTTGTGCATGAGGAGCTTTCGGACGCGCACGGGATCCTTGCTCCAGATATTGCCGTGCTCATAGGGGCTGATGTGCATGCCGTTGACGAAGAGCTCGCCTTTGACGATACTGCACCAGCTGTCCTTGAGATTACAGCGACCCTGTCGCAGGGATTTGACCTCCGTACCGGCGAGTTCAATGCCTGCCTCGTACTTTTCGAGGATGAAATAGTCGTGATACGCCTTTTTATTATTGGCGATGATCTTGATATTATCCATCACAGCTCACTCCTGCCCTCGAGCGCTCTGGCGAGGGTCACGTCGTCGGCGTATTCCAGATCGCCGCCCACGGGGATACCGTAGGCTAGGCGCGTGATTTTGACGCCGAGCGGTTTTAGCAGCCTTGAGAGATACATGGCGGTCGCCTCACCCTCTACGGTGGGGTTGGTCGCCATGATGACCTCACTCACTTCTCCGTTATTCAGCCGCGAGAGCAGCTCCTTGATACACAGCTGGTCGGGACCGATACCGCTCAGCGGAGAGATCACGCCGTGGAGCACATGATAGGTGCCCTTATACTCGCCCGTGCCCTCGATCGCGATCGCGTCACGCGGCGTCTCCACCACACAAATCACGCTCTTGTCACGCGCGTCATTGCGGCAGATCGGACAGCGCTCCTGATCGGAGAAGTTACAGCAGATCTCACAGCGGCGGATGGTCTTGTGCGCCTGCAATATCGCGTCGGAGAACTCCTTGGCTCTCTCCTCGGACATATTCAGCACAAAGTACGCCAGTCGCTGCGCCGTCTTGCTGCCGATACCGGGCAAACGCTCAAACTGCTCGACGAGCCGTTGCAGCGGCGCTACATGATATGCCATCAGAACAAGCCGCCCAGTCCGCCGAGATTCATACCGCCGGAGATACTGTTCATGGTCTCTTCCTTGTCGGCATTGGCATTGCGGATCGCCTCGTTGACCGCGGCGGTCACGAGATCCTGCAGCATTTCGATATCGTCGGGATCGACAACATCGGGCGAGATCTCCATCTTCTTGATCTCGAGCGCACCGGTGATGGTGACATTCACCATGCCGCCGCCCGAGGACGCGGTGTATTCCTTCGCGTTCAGCTCCTCGGTAGCCGCTTCCATCTGATCCTGCATCTTCTGCGCCTGACGCGCGAGCTGCTGGAGATTTCCGGCGCCGCCACCGCCGTAGCCCTGGGGTAATCTTGCTTTCATATTGATCTTCCTTTCGGTGTGATTGGCTCCCATAATCTCTCGCCTCGCTGTGACGCTCCAAAGCCTTCCCCTCGGGGGGAAGGTGCTGAGCGGACTGTGTCCGTGCGAAGCGGATGAGGGGATAACTGTTCCGCCTGCACTTGGATTCAAAGAGAATACAGGGTGATATATTATGATGAGAAACAGCCTCATTGCGTCATGGATCATACAGAAAGGCTGTCCCCTCATCCGTCACCGCCAACAGAGTTGACGGCGACACCTTCCCCCCGAGGGGAAGGCTTTATCATTCCTCCGTGACGTTGACGCCGGAGGATTTGAGTCGGTTGATAAAATTGTCGAGCACGTCGTCCTTGCTCACCTTTTTTTCGGGGAGCTTATACGGCCCGAGCTTATAGACCTTGCCGGTGATCTCCTGCACCGCCTTGCGGATCTCCTCACGCTGGGCGGATTTTTTGAGGAGCTCAAAGGCAATCTCGTGATTGGTCTCGATCAAAAGATAATCGCCGCTGACGTAGGCGTTGGTATCCTCAAACGCGGCGGCTATCGCGCGCGAATAATGCCGGAGGTTCGACACCACATCCTGCCACATCTCAAAGGGCTTGGCGTTATAATACAGCGCCTCCATATCCACCTTCTGCCGCTGCGGCGCCGCAGGCTGAGCAGGCGCTTGTTGCTCCGGCTCGGGAGCCGATACGGGCGGAGCAGGCTGAGGATCGGGCTGTGGGTTCACAGGCGTTTGCTCGGGAACGGGATCGGGCTGTATTACTTCCTCCGGCTGAGGAACGGGAGCCTCTTCCCTCTCCTCTTTCTGTTGATCTGATTCGGATTCTGTGACCGATTCAGGGGGAAGTTGCACAGGTTCGGGATTTGTCTGCACAGGTGCAGAAACCGCTTGCACAGTCGTCGGAGTTGTTTGCGCCTGAGAAATCGGTGCCGCGGCACCGTTGTTTTGCAGGAGCTTGACCGCCTTTTCCAGCGCGGTGACGCGCTTGAACAG
>DGUQ01000025.1:0-1173 GCA_002394725.1 Ruminococcaceae bacterium UBA4306 | reverse complement strand
GCGGAGCGTGCCCGTGCCAGCACATCCATATCATAGAGGATATCGGGCAGCGAGAGATACGCCGCCTCGGCGACTGCCGCGTCGAACTCGCGGTCGCTCATCACGACCAGCTCACGCGGCTTGCTGACCGTTTTGATCAGCATCAGCGAGCGGAAGTGGCTCTGCAATTCTTCGCATAATGAAGCCATATCCTTGCTGTCCTTATACAAAGCGTCGATGATCTCGAGCGCCCTTTTAACGTTTTTATTGATGGTACAGTTGGCGATCTCAAAGAGCTGACCCTGTGCCGCCAAGCCTGCCGCCGCTCGAACGACCTCGGCAGTGACGTCCGAAGAAATGCCGATACAGCGGTCGAGGAGCGAGATCGCGTCGCGCATCGCGCCGTCGGCGATCACGGCGATCAAAAGCGCCGCTTCATCCGATAGGCTGATGCTTTCCTTATCGGCGATCTCATGCAGCCGCGCGGAGATATCGGCAGGGCTGATACGGTGAAAATCAAAGCGCTGACACCGCGAGAGGATGGTCTCGGGGATCTTGTTGACCTCGGTGGTCGCGAGGATGAACACCACGTGCGCGGGCGGTTCCTCCAGCGTTTTGAGCAGGGCGTTCCACGCGTCGCGCGAGAGCATATGCACCTCGTCGATGATATAGACGCGGTACTTGGCGCGCGTGGGCGCAAAGGCGACCTCGTCGATGATGGCGCGGATATCGTCGATACCGCGGTTGGAGGCGGCGTCCATCTCAACCACATCGAGGATCTCGCCGCTGTCGATGCCGACGCAGTTCAAGCATACGCCGCAGGGATCGCCGTCGCGCGGATCAAGACAGTTGACCGCCTTGGAGAGGATCTTGGCGCAGGTGGTCTTGCCCGTACCGCGTGAGCCCGTGAACAGATAGGCGTGATGAACGCGGCTCAGGCGCAGCTCATTGCGCAGGGTCTGCGTCACATGATCCTGTCCGTAAACGTCGTCAAAGGACTTGGGGCGGTATTTGCGATATAAAACCTGATATGCCATCGTATCCCTCCTTTTTAAGCGATTGAGATTGGATGCGTTTCTTTATTTCATGATCATTCGGATCAGCCCTTGGCGGCTTTTTTGCTCTTGATCTTATCAGCACATATACCGATCAGGATCGAGACAGTAATACTGACTACCGCCAAAAGAAGGCTGA
>DGUQ01000113.1 GCA_002394725.1 Ruminococcaceae bacterium UBA4306 | reverse complement strand
TGCCCCATCACGAGACCGCATGGGAGCAGGTATTCAAAGACTTTCTGCACACCTACCTCCAACGCCGCGAGGAATTCTGATACTAAGTAGCAATAAAAAGCTTTAAAAAGATATTAGCGGAGAATTTCGCAGAACAAGGCGGAGGGCGCAGGCAGGCTGGCGCCTGTCAAGACTGACAACGCTGTTATGCGGAATTCTCCGCAATAGATATTAATGTGTTTTATTGCTACTTAGTATTATTTGTCAATTTCTCTCTTTAGCGGAATCCGCTGATAAACCTCGGCGACCTTGTCGCGCATCCAGAGCGACGGCGTGATACGCAGCGAGTAACCGTAGCCGCTGTCACACGCCCAGTCAAAGGGCTTTGCCTGCGGTAATCCGTACACCGCCAACAGCATATTCATCACACCGCCGTGGGTGATGATCGCGGCGTCGGTCGTACCCGTCTGCATCAAACCGTTCACAATGCTCTCAAACATCACGCAGATCCTGCGCGTGAAATCGGCGGTGCTCTCCCCTCTCGGCGGCTTTACCTCACTGTCGCCGGCAAGCCACTTGGCAAAGCTCGGGTCGCTTCTCAGCTCATCCGCCGTGTGATTCTCCCATTCACCGAAGTTGCATTCCATGAGCTGGTCGATCGTCAACGGCGTGATAGGAGGATACAGGAGCTTGGCTGTCTGCGTACAGCGCTTCAAGGGTGATGTGAACACTACCTTGGCATAGGGATACTCCATAGTAGCGTCCAGCTTCTTTAACGCTGTCTTGCCTTCTTCCGACAAGGGCACATCGGTCGTGCCGATATACCGCCCCTTTAAGGTCGGGCTGATCGCTCCGTGTCGGATCAAATGAATATAATAGGATTGCATATCGTCCTCCGTACTTTACAAACAGTAATATTTGTATTATACTATTTGTATATTCAATACAAACAGCAGGTGATAGAATGAATAAGGATTTTTCGCGCAATCTGACCTTTTTGAGAAAGGAAAAGAAGCTCACGCAAAAACAGGCGGCCGAGGAGCTGGGTATCTCTCAGGCGTTGTTGTCGCATTACGAAAAGGGGATCCGAGAATGCGGCTTGGATTTTCTCGTCAAAGCGGCGGATTACTATAATGTCAGCTGTGATTATCTGCTCGGTAGAACCGCCGACCGCGATTACGAAATCAATGAGCCGATCATCGAGAAGGGCTCGCGCAAGCAAAGCGCCGCCCAGATCGTCAACCGCAGGCTGATCGCCAATATGGTCAACGTCATCTATGACTTTGCCGCCACCGCCAAGAACCGCAAGCTCGACAGAACGATCAACAACTACTTTATGATCATGCTGTACCGCGTGTTCCGTCGGCTATACTCGGCAAATCACAAGAATCCGACCGAGCTGTTCACCGTGCCCAAGGAGGTCTACAGCGGATATGCCTATGCGGTCATGGATAAGTATTACACCGATATCGGCAGTATGACCGACAAGGACAGCGCAGGCTATCTGGAGGCGTTCGAGAACCTTTCCTCTTCTCCCGATCAGCTTGCCGATGAATATCCCGAAACAGCCGGTGAGATCTTCAACGTAATCCAGCAGGCGGAGAACAGTATCCACAAGCTGAAATTTTAACGTCTTATAAAACACAACAGGTGGGTAGCGTTTTACCCACCTGTTATCATATAAAACAAAGAGAGTTTATACTAATGATCGTTAGAAATCAGTCCGATAAGAATGTCGGGTTTATATTGAAAATCAGTATTAATTCGAACTGGTTTTTTCTTTCCCTAACGAGACCTTGAGCGTGACCTCGGAGCCGGATTCGATCTTATCCCCTGCGGTATGATCGACGATACCGATCACCTTGCCCTCGGCAACCGTACTGCTGTACTCAACCTCCTGCAGTACGACAAAGCCGAGTCGGGTCAGATCCTCTGCCGCGGCGGTATAGGATTTATCGACGACGTCGGGCAGCGTGATCAGCTCGGGACCCTTACTGATCAGGACATAGATGACAGAATCGGAATCGGCGCCGTAGACGGGAGAGCCTGCGGCAGGCTCCTGCGAAATGATCTTGCCCTTTTCGATATGATCGCTGTAAGCGCCGTCAGCGTCAATCTTGATCGTACCCGAGAACGAACCCTTGAGTTCATCCAGCGTTTTGCCGGTATAATCCGCCATCACGGGACCTGTCCAGTCCTCTGTCGGCGCCGCCAAGGTAGCCGGAATGGTGGAACCGTTGGTAAACAGTCCCATCAGCGGATTGGTCGGTAGCCAGAACAGTCCGATCGCCGAGAAGATCAGGAGCGCTACCAGTGTCGCGATCAAGCCGACGATCGTGGGATTCACGCGTGAACGCTGTTCCTCATCCTCACGCTTGATCGGCGTCATGCTCGCGGTACGGGAGATCTCATCCTGGATCGCCTGTACGGTAGAGGAAACGGAGAGCTGGGCTCTGAGCTCGTCAAAATCAGCGATACGCGCCTCGCTCTTCATCTGTAAGCCGTTCGCCAGAGCGGTAACGACATGAGGCGGCAGACGCTTGACGGTATTAGTGCTGATCAAAAGTCGGGGATCCTTCTCGCGCTCCTTGGCGTTGCCCGGCAGCTTACCGGTCAACGCATAAAACAGCGTCGCGGTCAAGCCGTAGATATCGGTCGGAACATCCAGCTTTTGATGATCCAGATACTGTTCCGGCGCCGCGCAGCCGCTGTAGAGCTGAGATTTCAGCATCGTACCGCGCTTACGCTCATTCTCGGTCGAGAAGCCGCCGAGCTTGAGCTTACCGCCGGAGGTAACGTATAAATTAGACGGAGAGATCGCGTAATGACCGATACCGAGCTTGTGGATATTCTCGATCAGCGTGATGATCGGCATAAAGAGCGGTCGCGCCGCGTCCCATTCCAGATGACCGCCGTTGTGCTCGACATACTCGGTGAACGGCAGAAGATCGTCATTCTCCTCGATCACATACGCGGTATTGTTCTCGGTAAAGATATCCTCGATGCTGATCATCGCGGTCTTATCGGTCAAGGTATTGAGCGTCTCATAATAGCTCTTGAAGTCGTCCATCGCCCGGGTAAAGCTCTCTTTATCCTGCGGCGTGACAAAGAGCTTGGTCTCATTATCGCCGCGATCAAACAGCCCGATCGGCAGGAACTCGCGGATCGCCAGCACCTTACCGGTCTGTTTATCGTAGCCGAGATAACGGGTGCTCTCACCGTTCGTCTCCAGGTTCTTTGCAACGACGTATTTATAATTCAAAACGGTACCGAACGGCAGGAACGGAGCAGTCTGTTTCTCGGAATTATCGAAGCCGCAGACCTTACATACCGAATCGGCAGCGGGTATTTCATTCAAACAACCCATACATAATGGCATGGTCAATTCCCCCTGATCACTGAATGTACTCAGCAGATTTCTGGTTTCTGTTAGATATCATTGAAACAATAAGCAGAAAAGTCATACTTACTCAATTTACCAAAACATTATAGCACAACCATTATCCCAATATCAATAGCGTAGAAGAAAAATGAGATTACATTTTTGTAAATGTGATTTCGAGCGTCTTGAAACACCGATGATCAAAAATGAAACGCTAAATAATTATAATAAATAGCTATCTATTGAAAATTTTTCTTGCAATATCGATCGAAGTATGCTATGATATACATGACTTGGGGGCGTAGCTCAGCTGGGAGAGCGCTTGAATGGCATTCAAGAGGTCAACGGTTCGATCCCGTCCGTCTCCACCATATCAATAAAAAGAGAGATACCGCAAGGTGTCTCTCTTTTTTACTATTTAGGATTGATCTGCCATTCCTTGATATCCTTGACCTCGTTGTACATACGGACGTAGCTGTCATGGCGCGACGGAGGGATGATACCGCTGGCAACAGCGTCGAGTACCTTACAGCCCTTTTCACATACATGATTGCAGGAGTTGAACTGACAGGTACCGAAAAACCGATCGAATTCCGGAAAAGCGAATTTGAGTTCATCCTTGCGGATCAGCTCAAAGCGCTCAATATCTACCGTAGAAAAGCCCGGAGTATCGGCGATATAACCGCCGTGCTTTTTAAACAATTCTACAGTTCGAGTGGTGTGTCTGCCGCGACCCAGCTTATCACTGATCTCTCCTGTTTGGAGAGACAGCTCGGGGAACAGCGCGTTGAGCAGGGTGCTCTTCCCCACCCCCGAATTGCCGCAAAAGGCGGTCACCTTATCCTTGAGCACCGCCTTGATCTCATCCAATCCGCGGTTATCGATCGATGAAAAGGAGAAGGCAGGGATATCCACCTTGCGATAGATCTCCATCAACTCATCCGTCTGCGCGAGATCGCTCTTTGAAAAGACGACGATCGGCGTGATCTCCTTATTCACTGCGGCGGCGGTCATCTTGTCGATCAGGTACAGATTGACATCCGGCTCTTTCACGGAGCTGATGATCATCAGCTGATCCAGATTCGCCAACGCCGGACGCGCCAGAGAATTGCGGCGCTCGTGAATCCTGTCGATGGAACAATAGCCGTCCTCGGGAACGATGATATCGACGATATCGCCTACCAAGGGCGAGGTGCCCCTCTTGCGGAACACGCCGCGCGCCTTACATTCATAAACACTATCGGCGGCCTCTACATAATAGAAGCCGCCTGTGATTTTGATAATAATACCGGTATTTTGCCTCATACTTAACCTGCCGCGGAACCGTCATCCGCCTGACTTGAGGTATCTTCTTCAACCGCAGGCGCCTGTGTCTCGGGAGCCTCGGTCTCTTTCGGTGTATACGGATAGGAATTCTCCAAGGAGACGGAGTTGTTCTTATAATCGACCTTGTACTCACGGTACTGCTGATCATCCAGCAGCACAATGATGGTCGCGTCATCCTTGACGTTGACCGTGATCTTATACTTGGGATTGTAGGAAGGTACAACGTCCTTCGAATTCTCATTGTCAACAGCGCCGTCAACCAGTACCTTCATGCTGACGCTTGTATTTACCTCAGAGGGTAAGTCGACCTCGATATTGACCTTCTTCTCCTTTTGATTGCCCTTTGAGCAAATAACGGTGATCTCATAGTCGGATACGACCTCACTGCCCTGCATCGGATTCTGTCTGACGACCTCATCCTTCTCGGCTTCGATCCTTTCATCGTATTCGACCTTGTAGTTCGTAAAGCCGGCTTCCTTTAAGGCAGAAACAGCCTTTTCCGCGGAATAGCCCTTGATATCGGGCATCACGATTCTTTGCTTGGTCACGCCTTTTGACACATACACATAGACGGATGATCCGATCTTGACCTGAGTACCGGTAGGCGGATAGACGCCGTCGATCTTCTGGGCGGTCTGTTCACTTTCTACATAGAGGATCTTGGGAACAAGGTTCGCCTTCTCGATCGTCGCCTGGATCTGCTCGCTGCCCAAAGCGCCGTTGATATACGGAACGGGCACATAAGTATCGGCAGAGTTGACGATCAGCTCGATCGTAGAGCCCTCCTTCATCTTCTTGGAACCGCCGGAGGGGTTCTGCTCGATGATGGTATCAACAGGGATATCGTCGCTGTAACGGCTGACATAGGTAAAGTTGAATTTACCGTTATTTTTCGCGTTCGCTTCACTGAGCGTCATATTGGTAAAGTCGGGAACCTCGACCTCCTTGGGCTGTGCGGAAACATAGCCCTGATACGCCGCGAGTCCGCCGAATACGACCAGCGCGATCACCGCGGCAATAATGATACCCTTGATGGCGGAGAGTACGGGGCTGCGAACGGGAACATCCTCGTCGTAGTATTCTTCCTGTACATCCTCCTCGGGATCCTCATAATCCTTTTTCGGCTGTTCCTCCTGATTCTTCCGATCATCAGCAGGGTCATCGTGATAGACATAGTTGAAAACGATACTGGGATTCAAGCGGAAGCGCTCGATATCGCTGAGCATCTCGACAGCGGAATGATAGCGATCCTCGGGATCCTTCTGCATCGCCTTCATGGTGATCTCTTCCAGACCCTCGGGGATATCGGGATTGATCTCACGCGGACGCTTTGCCTTTGCCTGCAGCTGCATCAGCGCGACAGAAACAGCGGAATCGCCGTCAAAGGGCAGTGTGCCGGTGAGCATCTCATACATCATCACGCCGACGGAATAGATGTCGGTCTTGCCGTCGGTCTTTTCACCGCGAGCCTGCTCGGGCGCGATATAGTGGACGGAGCCGATCGCCTGCTCGGTCATAGTACGGGTCGCGTTTGAAGAAAATCGCGCGATGCCGAAGTCCGTAACCTTGATCGTGCCGTCCTGCAGCAGCATGATGTTATGCGGCTTGATATCACGGTGGACGATACCGTTCTCATGCGCGTGCTGCAGCGCTTTCAATATCTGTGTCGTCAGGTGCACGGTCTCTTTCCAGTCGAGCACCTTCTGCATGTCGATGTATTCCTTGAGCGTGATGCCGTCGATATATTCCATGACGATATACTGGATCATATCGCCGAAGCTGACGTCATACACGCGGACGATGTTCGGATGATTCAGTACCGCGATCGCTTTGCTCTCATTCTTAAAACGTCGGATGAAATCCTCGTTATCCAAAAACTCATCCTTTAATATCTTGATCGCTACCTCGCGAGCGTCGATCGTATCATAGCAGTGATATACATTTGCCATACCGCCTACGCCGATCAACTCGCGGATCTCATATCTGCCGTCAAGCTTCTTGCCGGTATATTTATCCATGTGACTCACTCCATTCCTCAGTATACTACCGTGACGGTGATGTTGTCGTGACCGCCGTGGCGCTTTGCAATTTCTACCAGTGTATCAATGAGTAATTCGCCTTTGTGTTCCTTGACGGTACGCACCATATCGGCCTTGCTGACATAGTTGGATAAGCCGTCGGAGCAGATCAGCAGGACGTCGCCCTCGCAGAATTCAGCCTCGATATAATCGATATGCACCTCATGCGAGATACCGAGCGCTCTGGTGATCAGGTTCTTGTTGGGATGATGCATCGCCTGATCGGGCGTGAGCTCGCCGCGGCGCACCATCTCCTGCACCAGAGAATGATCCTCCGTGATCTGCAATATTTTACCGTTACGAATCGAGTAAGTGCGGCTGTCGCCGACATGAACGACATGCGCGACATTGCCGCGAACCAGAACCAGATCGCAGGTCGTGCCCATTCCGGCAAGCTCGTAATCCTCCATCGACATCTTGTAGACGCGCAGATTCGCGCCGTCCACAGCGGATATCAGCATCTCGGACAAAGCCTCGTCATCCATATCCTCCTTGAATTCGCGGTTGATAAACTCAGATATGTAATTGACAGCGGCAGAAGAGGCTGTTTTGCCTCCGTTGGCGCCGCCCATACCGTCGCATACGACTGCCCAGGCGCAGTCTGAGGAGATGACAGAATATGCGGAGCTGTCCTGATTTTCGGTACGGACCAGTCCGATATCGGTTTTAGAGAAAACTTCCAAGTCATACATCCCCTTTCATAAAGTTTCTTTTCAGCTGTCCGCAGGAAGCGTCGATATCAGCGCCGAGGGTGCGGCGCACCGTGGCATTGACGCCATAGCCGGACAATATGTTAACAAAGGTCTGTTGCCTTTGCAGTGAGCTTTGTTTGTAGCCTGCTCCCGTGACATTGTTGACAGGGATCAGGTTGACGTGACACAGCAAGCCTTTGAGCAATTTCGCGAGTTGCCTTGCCGTTTCATCAGAATCGTTCTCGCCGTCGATCAGGGCGTATTCAAAGGTGATACGCCGATTGGTTTTCTCGACATAATAACGAGAGGCTTCCATCACCTGAGCGATCGGATACCGCCTGTTGACGGGCATCGTGCGCGAACGCATGGGATCGTTCGGCGCGTGGAGCGATACGGATAATCCGCATTGCAGCTCAAGATCAGCGAATTCCATCATCCGCGGTACGATCCCACAGGTGGAGACCGTGATATGCCGCATACCGATATGGAGCGAATCCTCTGAGGAAACCAGCTTCAAAAATCGGATAACGTTGTCAAAATTATCAAACGGCTCGCCCATTCCCATCAAAACCACATTGGAGATACGCTCCCCACAATCGATCTCGGCACTGCGGATCTGGGCGATCATCTCCGACGCGGTCAAAGAGCGTGAAAAACCGCTTTTTCCTGTCGCGCAGAAGGTACAGCCCATCTTACATCCAACCTGAGAGGAAACGCACATCGTCCTGCCGTGGTGATAGCGCATCAAAACACCCTCGACATACTCCCCGTCAATCAGACGGAACAGGTATTTGACGGTATCATCGAGCTTCGAGCGCTGTACGCGAACGATCTCGGCACAGGCAAGATAGGCGTTGTTTTTCAGAAAATCCCGCAGCCTTTGCGGAACATTCTTCATATCATCAAAGGACGTTACATCCTGTTTGATCCAGTTGAGCACCTGCTTGGAGCGGAACTTTTCAAATCCGTTCTCAACAAGGTACGCTGTAATCTCAGAGAGGTTCATCGACTTGATATCGGTCATGACGATCTCCTCCTGAGCTTTGCGATAAAGAATCCGTCCGTATCATACACGCCGGGCAATAGGGTCAGACAATACGGCTCTTCCTCGATGAGGTGATCGATCCCGTCGGGTAATTTGATCGGCTCACCGATGAAATCGGGGTGTTCAGCCAAAAAGCGGCGGATGATATCATGATTCTCCGCTTGACGCAGGGTGCAGGTCGAATAGACCAAAACACCATCTAAGGGGAGGTTCTCCGCACTCATACACAATATACTGTATTGCAAGTTCGGCAAGATGTCAATATTTGTGTCTGTTTTGTAACGAATTTCGGGCTTGCGTCGAAGGATCCCCCAGCCTGAGCAGGGCACATCACAGAGGATTCTATCGCATTCGGGCAGCTCCCGATCTAACGACGCGTCCCGTATCTCAGGGCGTAGGATCGAAATTCCCAGCCGATCGGCGTTCTGCTTCATCAGCTTGATCTTATGCTCATGGATATCATAGGCATGGATCTCTCCCCTGTTCTCCATGAGGATCGCGCTGTAGAGCGATTTACCGCCCGGAGCGGCACAGACGTCGGCGATCGTCTCACCGGGCTGAGCGTCGAGGAGCTCGGCACACAGCTGTGACGCGGCGTCCTCAACAAAGAAGTGCCCCTGCTGAAATTCGGGGATCTTTTCCAAACTTCCGGTCGCGCTGAGATGGAGTGAATTTTCTAAAAAAGGAATTTCATTCACGATCACACCTTGCGCTGTGAGCGCCTTTGTCAAAGTTGCCTTGTCCGTCTTTAAGGTATTGACGCGAACGGTGACCGGCGGTCTGCCGAGGATTCCCTGCAAGGCTCTCTCTGTCAAATCCTCCCCATAGTTCGCGATCAGCTCCTCCACCATGCTTTCGGGGCAGGAATACACGACGCTGCAATATTTGACGATATTATGTCGATCGGGCAGCCGATACGCTTTATCCGCGCGTACAAAGTTACGCAATACCGCGTTGACAAAGCCGGCGCTTTTATAGAGCTTGAGCTGTTTACAGAGCTTGACGCTCTCATTGACAGCGGCGCTGTCGGGCACCTTATCCATATAGATCAGCTGGTACATGCCGAGATACAGCACGATCAGCGTGCCTTTTTCAATCTTTTTGATACGGATGGAGGAATACTGACGGATGATATATTCGAGCGTCAGCTTGCGTTCGAGCACCCCGTATACCAGCGCCGATAAAAAGGAAACGTCCACGCCGCTGAGCACTTCTTTATGAACGGCATTGTTGAGGGCTATGGCAGAATACGCGTCCTCATAGAGCACACGATACAGCACATGATATGCGATGTTTCTGACATTAGCCATGATTGAATCCTCTGTTAAAAATAATTATCTTCTGCGGTTATTCGCGATCATCAGCAGTCGCAGAAGCTGTGCGATCGACGTTGCGGCGGCGGCGACATAGGTCATTGCCGCGGAGGTCAATACCTTCTTTGCGCCGTCATACTCTTGGGGATTGAGCATATTGGTTTCCTTGATCGTTTTCAGCGCTCGATTGGACGCGTTGAACTCGACCGGCAGGGTGATCAGTGTGAACAATACCGATAATGAGAACAGTACGATACCAATGATCACGACAAAGTTGAATTTAGTGGGCAGCAGTAAACCGACTACCAAGAAGATCCAGCTCAGTCTGGAACCGAAGTTCGCCATCGGAACAATCACGGAACGGATCTTGTTGGGCAGATAACCCTCCGCATGCTGGACAGCGTGACCTGCTTCATGACAGGCTACGCCGACAGCCGCGACTGTCTTGGCGTTATAAACGGATTCCGACAGGCGGATCACATTGGATCGCGGATCGAAGTGATCCGTCAGACTGCCGTGCACGGGTTCGATCCGAACACCGGTCACACCATGTGCGGACAACACCTGCTGTGCCGCCTGAGCGCCTGATAACCGTCTGGAGTTAGCGATCTGTGAATACTTGCTGAAATTTGACTTGACCATGATATTGCAAATCAATGACAGAATGAAACACGGCAGCATATAGATCAAATAATTCAAATTATAGAATACCATCGTTCAGACTCCTTTATTCTCCCAGTTTATCTTTGATTTTGAGCGGATGACCGATCAAAAATGTTTTCGCGTCCATACGCTTTTTCCCTTCGAGCTGCAGCTCCTCGATCACCACGGAACCATCCGAGCATGCGATCGTGAGCGGATCAGTCGCGATCACCGAGCCCGCATCCCCGCTCCCTTTCGCCAAGGAAGTACGGTATATTTTGAGCTTTTTGCCGTTCAGCGTCGTCTGTGCGATCGGCCAGCTGTAAAGACCTCTGACAAGATTATGCACCTCGAGGGAGGGTTGATGCCAGTTGATCTCAGAGATCGTCTTATCGAGCATCGGCGCGTGCGTCGCGAGCGCTTCATCCTGCTTCTCTGCGGTCAGCTCGCCTTTTTCGAGCTTTTCGAGCGCTTCGACGATCATCTCACCGCCTAAGTCGGAGAGCTTATTGAACATGCTCTCGGCGGTATCGTCGATATCGATCGGGATCGCTTTTTGATACAGCATATCGCCGGTATCGACGCCCTCAGCCATCTGCATGATGGTCACGCCTGTTTCCCGATCACCGTTGATGACCGACCACTGGATGGGTGCCGAGCCGCGATACTTCGGCAGCAGGGAGCCATGCACATTGATACAGCCGTATGGCGGCAGATCAAGGATCTCTTTAGGCAATATCTTGCCGTACGCGGCGACCACGATACAGTCGGGGGCGATCTCTTTGATGATATCATACGCTTCACTGTCACGCAGGGTCTTGGGCTGATAAACGGTCAAGCCGTGCTCCAGCGCGCAGACCTTTACCTCCGGCGGCGTCAACGTCTGTTTTCTGCCGCGCGGCTTATCGGGCTGGGTGAATACCGCCGCGATCTCGTGTCCGGCTTCAATCAGTTTCTTCAAGCAGGGCACGGCAAAATCGGGTGTACCCATGAATATGATTCTCATTCTTGCTCTTCTCTCATTTCACGCAGTTCTTCTTCGGTGAGCATGCGCTCTACCTTTGATTTGAAGATGATGCCGTCGAGGTGGTCGAACTCATGACACATTGCCTGCGCCAGCAGATCATCCCCCTCCAGCTCACAAAAATCGCCGTTTCGATCCTGAAAACGCGCTTTGACATGAGCGGGGCGCTTGATGATGCCGAATTCTCCGGGACAGCTCA
>DGUQ01000190.1:9626-12689 GCA_002394725.1 Ruminococcaceae bacterium UBA4306 | reverse complement strand
GAGGACTACTTCCTCGGCGGTCGAGGACTCGGCTCATGGACGGCGGCGCTCTCGGCGCAGGCTTCCGATATGAGCGGCTGGCTGCTGATGGGTCTGCCGGGCGCGATCTATGTCGCCGGTACGGGCGAGGTGTGGATCGCGATCGGTCTTTTGATCGGTACCATCCTTAACTGGTTCCTCGTCGCGCGCAGACTGCGCAAGTACACCATCGTCGCGAACAACTCGCTGACCATCCCGAGCTTCTTTGAGAACCGCTTCCACGATAAGAAGGGTATTCTCAAGATCGTATCCTCGATCATCGTCATCGTGTTCTTCGCGGTCTACACCGCCTCGGCGTTTGCTTCGGGCGCTAAGCTCTTCGCGAACGTGTTCGGCACGGGCGCCGACGACCATACCGCTTACATGATCGGTCTGATCGTCGCGGCTGTCGTCATCCTCGTCTACACCCTGCTCGGCGGCTTTAAGGCGGTATGCTACACCGACTTCATTCAGGGTCTGCTCATGCTGGTCGCGATCCTGGCGGTTCCGATCATCGCGTATATCGGAATCAACGGCGATCTGACCGGCGCGCTCGCCAACAAGGGCGTTGCCGATCCTCAGGGCTTTATCAGCCTGATGAAGGACGGCGAGGGCAAGCCGATCACCTTTGTATCCATTATCTCCAACCTCGGTTGGGCGCTGGGCTACTTCGGTATGCCTCATATCCTCGTTCGCTTCATGGCGATCAAGAGCGATAAGGAAGTCAAGAAGAGCCGTATCATCGCCATCGTTTGGGTCATCCTGTCTCTGGGCGCGGCGTCGTTCCTCGGTCTGGTTGCCAGAGGCTTCCTCAATGAGGATCTTGTCGCTTCCGGCAAATCCGAGGTCGTCTTCATCAAGACGATCCAGCAAATCTTTGACGGCAACGTGATCCTTGTCTTTATCGGCGGCGTATTCCTGTGCGGTATCTTAGCCGCCATTATGTCCACGGCTGACAGCCAGCTGCTGGTCACCGCGTCCGCCGTATCCGAGGATATGTACAAGGGCGTTATCAAGAAGGACGCCTCCGAGAAGAGCGCGCTGAACGTCGGCAGAATCGCCGTCGTCATCGTCGCAATCGTCGCGTTTGTCATTGCGCTCGATCCCAACTCCTCTGTCATGGGTCTGGTATCCGACGCGTGGGCAGGCTTCGGCGCGGCGTTCGGCCCGATTATCCTGCTCTCCCTGTTCTGGAAGCGCTTTAACCTTCCGGGTGCTGTGGCAGGTATGGTCACCGGCTTTGCGACCGTCGTCATCTGGGACTACATCCCCTTCGGCGGCGCACTGCTCAAGGACATCACCGGTCTGTATTCCCTGGTACTCGGCTTTGCGCTGGCGCTGGTCGTCGCGGTCATCGTGACCTTGATCACCAAGAAGCCCTCCGCGGAGATCGAGGAAGAATTCGACAAGGTCAACACTGTCGAGATCTGATTTTCAATTGTCATCGCGAGGCATTTATGCTTGGCAATCTCGACCGAATACAAACACCTATCCGCTCCCGACTCGGGAGCGGATTTTTTACTGCCGACACTTGTATTTATACAGATATTATGTATAATGAAGATACTAGATGATTAAGACCAGTGAGGAGGTTCCGGCATGAACGAGAATAACGATTATTTCTTACAAAAAAGAGCTGTTGAACAAGGTAAGATATCCTTCATTCTGGGCTTGTTCGGATTGCTGTTACACATCCCTGCGTTGTTTTTCCTCGAAGGCTTCCTCTTGATCGAGATCGTTTCGTTGGGCTGCGGTGTCGCGGCTCTTGTATTGGGAATCATCTCTCGCAAAAAGCAAAAAGAGAATAACGGCTTTGCGTTAGCTGGTCTGATCCTGTCGATTCTCGCGATGCTGGGATGTGTGCTGACGAATCTCTATCTTTTCGCAATGCTTTCCGAGATAGGAGACGTCATCTCCTCATACGCCTCTAATCCGTGGTGATTGATGATTCTCTGCTGTCTGTCCGCCCCCGAAAACGGGAGCGGATTTTTGTTTGCAGTACCATTTGTAGGGTACGGCGCTTGCCGACGTACCGCGGCAGGGCGTTTGATTGAAATATGGACTCAGAAACGCAGAATTCATGTTAGTTCTTATTTCTTATTCCTTAATTCTTATTTCAAATTAACCATGACACAAATTTTACCGATTGTTACAAGAATGAAACTGAACACAATATATTGTGGTAGGCGGTATATCGTTCACAAGAACTTGTTATAATTCTTTTTCGACAACATTTTTCAAATTCTTATCAAAATGCCCAAAGATTTATTTTTTTCTCGTATAAAATACCGATTGATTTCACGGCGGCAATCTGCTATATTTAGTCAGGATTTCGCCCACGGCACAAGATGCTGTATCGGGCACACCTTTTGTAACAAAAAGATTACAACGAAACCAAAATCGAGAATGTGAAGGAGAAATTATGATCAACAAAATCGTAAAGCGCGACGGACGCGCGGTAGAATTTGACAAAGAAAAGATTACACAAGCGATCTACAAAGCGGCTCACGCCATCGGCGGCAACGACTACGACAGCGCCGAAGAGCTCGCCGGCAAGGTCATCGAATATTTAGAGGCGGAGGATAACGACAAGCCCTCTGTCGAGCATGTACAGGATACGGTTGAGAAGATCCTGATCGAGAACGGTCACGCCAGAACCGCGAAGGAGTTCATCCTCTATCGCGCGGAGCGTACCAGAGTCCGCGAGATGAACACCAAGCTGATGAAGATCTATGAGGATCTGACCTTCAAGTCCGCGAAGGATAACGACGTCAAACGTGAGAACGCCAACATCGACGGCGATACCGCGATGGGCACCATGCTCAAGTACGGCTCCGAGGGCGCGAAGGAATTCTACCAGATGTATGTCCTCAACCCCAAGTTCGCCAAGGCGCACCGCGAGGGCGACATCCATATCCATGACCTCGACTTCTTGACACTCACCACCACCTGCTGCCAGATCGATCTGTTGAAGCTCTTCAAGGACGGCTTCTCCACCGGTCACGGCTTCATCCGTGAACCCAACGATATCTCCACCTACGGCGC
>DGUQ01000190.1:6979-9553 GCA_002394725.1 Ruminococcaceae bacterium UBA4306 | reverse complement strand
GCCTGCATCGCGATCCAGTCTAACCAGAACGACCAGCACGGCGGTCAGTCCGTACCGAACTTCGATTACAGCATGGCGCCCGGCGTTATCAAGACCTACAACAAGCGTTATCGCGCCAACCTCGCACGCGGCGCCGAGCTGCTTGCGGACGACGAGAACGCGAAGGAAAACATCGAAGCGATCTGCGCCGCCGCGGAAGCCGCTACCGGCGAGCTTGCCAAGCTCGAATCCGCCGCGGAGTATGACGCAAAGGAGCTCGAACTGCTGACCGAGAAATACGGCGAGAAGATCGCCGGCAAGTTGCAGCGCTTTGCGAAGAAGCACGCGCTGACCGAGACCGACCGCGCGACCTTCCAGGCGATGGAGGCAGTCGTCCACAACCTCAACACCATGCACTCCCGTGCCGGCGCGCAGGTTCCCTTCTCCTCCATCAACTACGGTACCGATACCACCCCCGAGGGCAGAATGGTCATCAAAAACATCCTGCTCGCGACCGAAAAGGGTCTGGGCAACGGAGAGACCCCGATCTTCCCCGTGCATATCTTCAAGGTCAAGGAGGGCATCAACTACAACCCCGAGGATCCCAACTACGATCTGTTCAAGCTCTCCTTCCGCGTATCGGCTAAGCGTCTCTTCCCCAACTATGCCTTCATCGACGCGCCCTACAACCTCGCTTACTACAAGCCCGGTCATCCCGAGACCGAGATCGCGTACATGGGCTGCCGTACGCGCGTCATCGGCAACCGCCACGATCCGTCCCGTGAGATCACCTACGGCAGAGGCAATTTGAGCTTTACCTCCATCAATCTGCCCCGTCTCGCGATCCTTTCCAACAAAAACATCGACTTCTTCTTTGATCAGCTCGACCGCATGCTCGATCTGTGCATCGACCAGATCCTCGAACGCTTTGAGATCCAGTGCCAGAAGCACGTCCGCAACTATCCGTTCCTGATGGGTCAGGGCGTATGGATCGACTCCGACAAGCTCTCGATCGACGACGAGGTGCGCGAGGTCTTAAAGCACGGTACCCTCTCCATCGGCTTCATCGGCTTGGCAGAGGCGCTGGTCGCCCTGATCGGCAAGCATCACGGCGAGAGCGAGGAAGCGCAGCGTCTGGGCTTGGAGATCGTCTCCTTCATGCGCAAGAAGCTCGATAAGCAGAGCGAAAAGACAGGGCTGAACTTCACCTGCCTCGCTACCCCGGCAGAGGGTCTGTCCGGCCGCTTCGTCCGCATCGATAAGGAGCGCTTCGGCTCCATCAAGGGCGTGACCGACCGCGAATACTACACCAACTCCTTCCATGTTCCCGTATACTACCCGATCAACGCCTTTGACAAGATCAAGATCGAGGCGCCGTACCACGCGCTCACCAACGCCGGTCATATCTCCTACATCGAGCTCGACGGCGATCCCAGTGAGAACCTCGAAGCGTTCGAGCAGGTTGTCCGCTGCATGAAGGAGGAGGGCATCGGCTACGGCTCGATCAACCATCCTGTCGACCGCGATCCCGTCTGCGGCTACACCGGTATCATCGGCGACTATTGTCCGCAGTGCGGCAGAAAGATCATCAAGAACGGCGCGCAGGTTGAGCGCATCCGCCGTATCACCGGCTACCTCGTCGGCACCCTCGACCGCTTCAATAACGCCAAAAAGGCAGAGGTCAAGGACAGAGTCAAGCACAGTGTGATCGCCGCAGAAGACTGCGGCTGTGACCTAGAGGCAGTTTGATGAATTAACACATTAACAGTTACAGGGGAGCCGTTGCCGCTCCCCTATTTTTCCGAGTTGACAGCGTTCATTGCGGAACAAATGCTGCTTTTCCGTAGGGTACGGCATTTATGACGTACCACAGGATGACGGGCGCTTCTTTGATCGGGAACACAGATATAAAACAATGTTGCTGCTATTCGGTACGTCGCAAGCGCCGTACCCTACATGGCACGTTCCAAAGGAGTATACCATGTCCGAAAACAAAACACCCCTGCGTTTGGCAGGCGTTGTCAGAGAAAGCATTGTAGACGGTCCCGGCATTCGCATGACGGTCTTTGTGCAGGGCTGTCCGCACCACTGCAAGGGCTGTCACAATCAGCATACCTGGGACTTTGAGGGCGGTTACCAAAGCTCGGTCGAGCGCGTGCTGGAGGAAGCCGCCAAGGATCCCTTGCTCAAGGGCGTGACCCTCTCGGGCGGCGAGCCCTTCTGTCAGGCGGAAGCCCTGACCGTACTCGCGAAAAGAGCGCATGAGATGGGGCTGAACGTCTTTTGCTACAGCGGCTTCACCTTTGAAAAGCTGATGGCGGAGTTTGACGCCCACCCCGAATACAAGGCGCTGCTCGAACAGTGCGACTGGTTGGTGGACGGTCCCTTTGTCGAGGAAGAAATGAGCCTGATGCTCCACTTCCGAGGCAGCCGCAACCAGCGCATTTTAGATGTGCCAAAATCCCTTAAAGAAGGCAGGGCGGTGCTGTCGGAATACAACTGATCGCGCGTTATCGTGAAATGACAACAGAACAGAATAAAGTGAAAGAGCGTCGGAAATCCGGCGCTTTTTTGGTGAATGGTGAATGGTGAATA
>DGUQ01000190.1:1670-6933 GCA_002394725.1 Ruminococcaceae bacterium UBA4306 | reverse complement strand
TGAATGGTGAATAGTGAATGGTTGAGGGAGGGCTTCGCCCTCACCCATAGGTATAACCGATTACAGAAACAGACCTTCGTAAACAAAGAGTCAAGCAAGTTTTTATTCGCAGTCAGTATATCAATCCAAAACGCGTCAGCGTTTCCCATCACCATTCACCATTCACCATTAGCCATTCACCCGTTTAGTCATTTTCACCAACATTCTCCCCCACATTTTGCCGCATTTGTCCTGTTGTAAAAGCACTGATTTTGTGATAGAATGTATATGTATGTAGAATTGCTCTTTAAAATTCTTACATAGAATGATAATCAGAAATAGACACATCTTGAAAGGATGGAAAACCATGGTAGTAAAGGATATTATTGACATCTTAGATGGCGAGATCATCTGCGAGGGCAACCTCGACGCCGAAATCAAAACCGCCTGCGGCTCCGATATGATGAGCGACGTGCTGGCGTTCGTCAAGGATCAGAGCGTTCTGCTGACCGGTCTGGTCAATCCGCAGGTCGTTCGCACCGCTGAGATGATGGACATGGCGTGCATCGTCTTTGTCCGCGGCAAGATGCCCGATCAGGGGATCATTGACCTCGCCGAACAGCGCGATATCACCCTGATCCAGACGCGCTACAGAATGTTTACCGCCTGCGGCAAGCTCTATGAGGGCGGACTTTCCGGAGGTACCGCGGTATGAGCAATATCCATCTTCATTATGAAGTCAGCGGAGAGGACTTTACCCGTGCCGGTGAAGCGTCCGGCTCCGTCAAAAAGCGCCTCAAGGCGCTGGGCTACAACACCGACGCCATCCGCAGAGTCGCGATTGCGATGTACGAGGCGGAGATCAACATGGTCATCCACGCCGAGGGCGGCTTTGTTGACGTCGACATCTTCCCCGATCATGTAGAGGTACTGCTCTCCGACAAGGGACCCGGCATCCCCGACGTCGAGAAGGCAATGCAGGAGGGTTTTTCCACCGCGCCCGATAATGTCCGCAACCTCGGCTTCGGAGCCGGCATGGGTTTGCCCAATATCAAGAAATACACCGACGACATGAGGATCGAGACCGAGATCGGCAAAGGCACGGACTTGTATTTGACTGTCAAAGTAAAAGAATAATGATTGGTGAATGACTAATGGAGAATGGTGAATGGTTGTGGGAGGACTCCGTCCTCACCGGATTCCTATATCAATCCAAAACGCGTCAGCGTTTCCCATCACCATTCACCATTCACTATTCACCATTCACCCACAAGGAATTATCATGAAAAATTATTTCCACTCTGTCGTGCTGGACGCGGAGCTGTGCTGCGGCTGTACCAACTGCCTCAAGCGTTGTCCCACCGAGGCGATCCGCATCCGCGACGGCAAGGCGCATATCCTCTCCGAGAGGTGCATCGACTGCGGCGAGTGCATCCGCATCTGTCCGCACCATGCCAAACGCGCCCGTTCCAATGCAATTGAAGAAATACAACCCTATAAGGTCAAGATCGCCATCCCGGCGCCTGCGCTGTTCGGTCAGTTCAACAATCTCAACGATATCGACATCGTGCTGACCGGTCTGCGCGCGATGGGCTTTGACGTTATCTTTGAGGTCAGCCGCGCGGCGGAGCTCGTGAGCGAAGCGACACGTCAGCTGATCCGCGACGACAAGCTCAAAAAGCCCATTATCAGCTCGGCATGTCCGGCGATCGTGCGCCTGATCAAGATCCGCTTTCCCGAGCTGTGCGGCAACGTCATGCCGCTGCTGGCGCCCATGGAGGTCGCCGCAAGGATGGCACGACGTGAAGTGATCGACATCACGGGGCTGAGCGACGACGACATCGGCGTGTTCTTCATCACCCCCTGCCCTGCCAAGGTCACCGAGATCAACAATCCGAACGGCTGTGAAAAGAGCGCCGTCACCGGCGCGATCGCGATCTCACAGATCTATCCCGAGCTGACCTCCAAGATGGAGAAGCTGCAAACCGTGGAGCCGATCGCGCAATCGGGCTTGATCGGCGTCGGCTGGGCAACCTCGGGCGGTGAAGCCGCCGCCATGCTGGGTGACAAATACTTAGCCGCGGACGGCATCGAGAACGTCATCCGCGTCCTTGAGGAGCTGGAGGATGAGCACATCCACGGCGTCGATTTCATCGAGCTGAACGCCTGCTCCGGCGGCTGTGTCGGCGGCGTGTTGGCTGTCGAGAACCCCTATGTCGCACAGGCGCGCATCCAGAATCTGCGCAAGTATCTGCCCGTCTCCCTCAACCATTTGAATCCAAAGGATCTCGGCGGTATGCAATGGGAAAATGAGCTGGAGTTCAACGCCGAGAGCTTCCGCCTGTCGGACGACATCATCAAGGCAATGGACATGATGGAGAAAATGGAGGAGATCAGCAAGAACCTGCCCGGTCTGGACTGCGGCTCCTGCGGCGCTCCGACCTGCCGCGCATTGGCGGAGGATATCGTCAAGGGCAACGCCAAGGAAACCGATTGCATCCATAAGCTCAAAGCAAAGATCCAGTCTGTCTACGATCAGTTAGGTAACCTATGAGCAAGAGCAAATTGACCCTGCGCGAGCAGGAATACCTTGAATGTGAGGTACCGATGGTATCAACAGGCTCCGCCGCGGCAAGGATCACCACGGGGATCCTGACCTCGCTGGTGCAGTCGGTTATCACGCCCGGCGCAGGCAAAGCCGATCAAAAGTTCTTCCGCACCATCCGCGAGATCAAATACACCAAATATAAAAAGGCGGTGCTCCGCAAGCAGAACGGAACACCTGAAAAGAACGATGAAAAAATCCTCAAAAAGCTCAACAAAAAGGATTTCGTCTTAGCATCGGACAGCTTCGACCATGACGAGTATACCAGAAAGATCTATGAGGATTATATGAAGTCGCGCGAAAACAGTGAGGAATGAAAAGTGAGGAGTGAGGAGTTAGGAGTTAGGAGTTGTGGGAAACACTCCGTGTTTTGAATTGATATAACGTAAGCACGGACAGATAGTTCCCGTGATAAATACAAATGGGTGTGGGCAACGCCCACCATTAACTCCTAACTCCTCACTCCTAACTCCTCACTATCAAAGCTCCCACTCCCGATTATAAGAGGTACATTATGACTGTAAACGAACTGAAAAATCAACTCAATTTAACGATCCTCGTGGAGGATGACCTTGACCGCGAGGTGAAGGACTGCTACATCGGCGATCTGCTCAGCTGGGTCATGGGCAGAGCGCCCGGCGACAGCGCGTGGCTGACCGTCATGGGCAACATCAACAGTATCGCCGTGGCGACCTTAGCGGACGTGAGCTGTATCATCCTTGTGGAGAATGCCGCGCTCGATGATAACGCGCGTCAAAAAGCGGAGATGCACGGCGTGAACATCCTCACCACCGAAGAAAACGCCTATCAACTCGCCGTCAAAATCAGCAAATTGCTTGAAGGATAATTCTTATGCAGAAATATTATTACGACCTGCACCTGCATTCCTGTCTCTCTCCGTGCGGCGATATGGACATGACGCCCAACAACATCGTCAACATGGCAAAGCTCTTGGGACTGGATGTGATCGCGCTGACCGATCATAACACCTCGCTCAACTGCGAGGCGGCAATCAAGGTCGGCGAGGAGGTCGGCGTGCTGGTCATCCCCGGCATGGAGCTGACCACCAGCGAGGATATCCACGCGGTATGCCTCTTCCCCACGCTTGATCAGGCGCTCGCCTTCTCACAGTATGTCGACGAGAACCGCATCCACGTCAAGAACAAGGCGGAGATCTACGGACGACAGGTGCGGATGAATGAAAACGATGAGGAGATCGGAGAGATCGAGGATCTGCTCCTGCCCGGCTCGTTCATCGGCATGTACGACGCATACCGCAAGGCGAAGGAGTTCGGCGGCATTTGCTATCCTGCCCACATCGACCGCGACTCGCTGTCGATCCTCGCCGTACTGGGCGAGATCGACCCCGCGTGCGGGTTTTTCTCCGTTGAACTGGCTGATATCTCCAAATTGGACGAGCTGAGAAAACAGCACCCGATCCTCGACACGCTGAACATCATCACCTGCTCCGACGCGCATTATCTGGAGAACATGCGCGACGCCGCCAATACCATCGAGCTCCCCGAGCTGACACGGGAAGCGGTAATTGAATACTTAGATACACAAAGATGACCGTCTTGCGAATTGGTAAGACGGTTGTTTCTTTTGCAGGGGGATAATGAGAACTGAAAAATGAATAATAATGGGAAACACCCCGTGTTTTGCATGATGAAAGTCATCTCCTACACGAAACGTTCTAAAATAGCTTTCCGGTTTAAATCACTCACCGCGAAGCACATCAATTCAGCCGTAGGGTACGGCATTTATGACGTACCGAGAATGACGGGCATTTCATTGATCGAAAGCCATAGATAGGAACACAGCGTTCCTGCCTTGCGGTACGTCGCAAGCGCCGTACCCTACAGCACCCTGCGACGTTGCATTACGGCGGAACAAGCCCCCGCCCTGCCCATAACTTTATTGCTTTAAAACTTGCAAAAGGTAAAGTGTTTTGCAAGAAATAATTCTAATTTAGAAATATAGATTACGCCTTTTCCGGAAAACAATCTTCTGTAGAATCCTATACAAATAGGTTAGCGGAAGCTAACCGATAACGCATGAGAATTCCTGCATTTTTTACCGAGAATTGCACGAAAAATTTGCGTTAATTTATAGACAATTCGACAGGAATGTGGTATGATGATAGCGTAAGTATGTGTAGGTTTTTTGCCGATGATGAATCGTGATTTTGCAAGAACCTATGTGAATGATTCGCTACAATTCAACCCATCTTACAGAATTTGATCAAGGAGGAATTAAGATGCTTAAAAAAATCAGCAGCCTGCCGTTCCAGGGCACTCCGGAACAGGAAGCGCAGCTCAAGGACGTCATCGCGAAGCACAAGGATGATCCCGGCGCTGTCATGCCCGTACTGCAGGAGGCACAGGACATCTACGGCTATCTGCCGCTTGAGGTTCAGCAGATGATTGCGGAGGGTCTGAACGTACCCGTAGACGAGGTGTACGGCGTTGCCACCTTCTACAGCCAGTTTGCGCTCTCCCCCAAGGGCAAGTACAACATCAGCGTATGCCTGGGTACCGCCTGCTACGTCAAGGGTTCCGGCGACGTACTCAACCGGCTTTCTTCCGAGCTGGGCATCGAGGCTGAGGAATGCACCATGGACGGTAAGTTCTCTCTGACAGCCTGCCGCTGCATCGGCGCGTGCGGTCTGGCGCCCGT
>DGUQ01000190.1:0-1538 GCA_002394725.1 Ruminococcaceae bacterium UBA4306 | reverse complement strand
AAGGAAGCGTAATGAGAGAGCTATCCCTGAACGTCATGGATGTGGCGCAGAACTCGGTGCGAGCCGAGGCGAGCGTCGTACGCATCACCGTGACCGAGAGCGATAAGGATGATCGGCTGACGATCGAGATCGCCGACAACGGCTGCGGCATGACGCAGGAACAGGTACAACAGGTCATCGATCCGTTCTTTACCACGCGTACCACACGCAAGGTCGGGCTGGGAGTTCCGCTGTTCAAGCTCAGCGCTGAACAGACCGGCGGCAGCTTTGACATACAGAGCGAAAAAGGCAAGGGTACTACCACCACTGCCTCGTATGTCAAGTCGCATGTGGATATGACCCCCTTGGGAGATATCAACTCCACTGTCAAGATCCTGATCCAATGCAATCCGGATATCGACTTTGTCTACACCTGCACCACGGACAACGGCAGCTTTACCCTCGATACACGGGAGCTGCGCGAGGTGCTGGGCAACGTCAGTCTGGACACGCCCGACGTGCTGGAATGGATCGCGGATTATTTAGAAGAAAATACGAAGAGCATATATGGAGGTGCGTAAAAATGAAATCTTTAGCTGAGTTGAAGGCGATCAGAGATAAGGCGCAGGCGGAGATGCGGATGCGTCAGGAGAATCCCAACGCCGCCCGCGTACTGGTCGGCATGGCTACCTGCGGTATCGCGGCAGGCGCCAGACCCGTTCTCAACGCCTTTGTAGAGGAGATCGCAAAGCGCGGTCTCAAGGACGTCACCGTCACACAGACAGGCTGCATCGGCATCTGTCAGTATGAGCCGGTCGTCGAGGTCGAGATCCCGGGTGAGGAGAAGGTCACCTACGTCAAGATGACGCCCGAGAAGGCCGTCAAGGTCGTCAACGACCATCTTGTCAACCACAATGTCGTTACCGAGTACACCATCGGCACTGCCACAAGATAAGGAGGACTAAATGTATCGTTCTAATGTACTTGTTTGCGGCGGTACCGGCTGTACCTCGTCAAACAGCTTACAAATCGTCGAGAAGCTCAAGGAAGAGCTGATCAAGAAAGGCCTTGAGAAGGAAGTCAACGTCATCACCACCGGCTGCTTCGGTCTGTGCGCGTTGGGTCCGATCATGGTCGTCTATCCCGAGGGCTCCTTCTATTCAATGGTCAAGGTCGAGGATATCCCCGAGATCGTTGAGGAGCATCTCAACAAGGGTCGTATCGTCACCCGTCTTCTGTATCAGGAGACCGTCGAGAACGACTCCATCAAATCCCTGAACAAAACCGCTTTCTATGAGAAGCAGAAGCGTGTCGCGCTGCGCAACTGCGGCGTTATCGACCCCGAAAAGATCGACGACTACATCGCGCAGGACGGCTATGCCGCTCTGGGTAAGGTTCTCACCGAGATGACCCCCGAGGAGGTCATCCAGACCATGCTCGACTCCGGCTTACGCGGTCGCGGCGGCGCAGGCTTCCCCACCGGTCTGAAGTGGAAGTTCGCGCGCGGCAACGACGCTGACCAGAAGTACGTCTGCTGTAACGCCGACGAGGGCGACCCC
>DGUQ01000180.1 GCA_002394725.1 Ruminococcaceae bacterium UBA4306 | reverse complement strand
GCGCAGAAGAATAAGCGCCTGCCGATGATGTCGGCGACGCTGGCGTATCGCCTCGCCATCGTGCAGTGTCTGCTGACAAAGAGGAAACATACCTTCACACCCTATGCCGACGGCAGGAGGATCCCTCTTGCCAAGGGCTTCAAGAGCCAAATGCTCGCCGTAGCCGCCAAGGGCAAATACTACGGCGGTGGTATCAAGGCGACGCCGTACGCGGAGCTTGATGACGGTCAGATCGATTTTATGGCGATCCCGACCGTACCGGTCAGCTATTTTGCGTGGATGTTCGGCGCGTTTACCCGAGGGGAGCACATCGACCACCCCAAGGGCAAGACCTTCATCCGGCATCAAAAATGCAAGACCTTAAGGCTCGATAACCACGGGCAGATCAAGGTCAGTATCGACGGCGAGATGTTTGTGATGACGGATCCCACGATCACGGTGATCCCGAACGCAATTGATGTTATTATTCCTGCTGAGAATTAAAACGGCGGATGAGACTAACGATTGATACAGGGCCTTGCTCTGCTTCGGTCAATAACAGGATTCAGATATGAGAAAGAAAAACGACAAGAGGATCGGACCGGTCGCCCTGATCGTTGTGCTGATCACAATGGTGATCGTCGGCACATCGGCAGTCACCGCGATCGCAACGCACTCGGCTGTCAGGTCGGGTCACGCGAACGCGTCCGCCTCCTCCAATGAAAAAGTGAATAACCTGCTGTATTCCTATGTGTATAACGCGACGCATAACCGTTCAAAATGGTTGTATGACCTGATGAATCTCTCGGGACTGACGCGTCTGGATAACAGCAGCGACGGCAAGGCGATCTTCCGCAAAGCATACGAGCTCGGTGTGATCGACGCCTATACCGAGGACGATATCTATCAGCCGCTCAACCGCCTGTTCGTGGCGCAAACTATGGTCAAGGCGCTGGGCTATCCCGAACGGACAGTCGGACGGTTATCCGATGTGCCCCCCGATCGACAAGGCGCGATGGGTACAATGGCGTATTACGGCTACTTTGTTCCCGACGAAAAAGACAGGGTATATCCCGACGCGTCGATCTCCGCCAAGGAGTATGAGGCGCTGACAAAAGAGCTGAGCCGCTATCGGGCGTTCAAGGGGAAACGGCTCCTCTCGTTCGGCGACAGCATCATGCACGGCAGCGGCAACCATGACGAGGGGATCGCCGATCTGATCGCTGTCAAATACGGCATGACAGTCGCGGACTATTCGGTGCCCGGCGCGTCGTTTGCCGATCGCGGCGAGCGCAGCCGTATCTGTAATCAGATGCGTGTAGCAAACAAAATGAACGAAAAGGCGGATCTCATCCTGCTCAACGGCGGTACCAATGATATGGGACGTACGCCTCTCGGTGAGATCGCCCCGGGCTTTGATATGGCGAATACTCCGGAGACTGACTTTTCGGACAGCATGCAAAAGGCGCTGTGGATGCTCGACACCTTTTGGAAGGGTGTCCCGACCGTCTATGTCCGCGTCCATAATATGAATCTGGCGGAGGATACATTCGAGCGCCGATACGGCGACAGAGCCCTCGTCATTACCGATAAATGGGACGTTAAATCGGTCGATCTGTATCACGGTACGGCGATGAATACCGAGATACAATCGATCTGTGACCGCTATACCTTTGTGGACGAACGCTACGGCAGCGCCCATGATTCCATCCATCCCAACGCGCTCGGATACGCAAAGTATTATTTGCCGCTCGTCTCCCAGGCGGTGACAGATCAGCTCAGTGAGGTGTAAGCTATGACAAAATTATATATCGCGGTACCCTGCTATAATGAGGAAGAGGTGCTGCCCGACAGCGCCGAAAAGCTCCGCGTCAAGCTCAATCGGATGATGGATGACGGGCTGATCAGCTCCGACAGCCGCATTGTGTTTATCGATGACGGCAGTCGCGACAGGACATGGCAGCTGATCACCGAGCTCCATGACAGCGACAGCATTTTCAGTGGGATCAAGCTCAGCCGCAACCGCGGCCACCAGAACGCTTTGATGTGCGGCTTGATGACCCTGAAGGATGAGGCTGACGCGGTGATCTCCATCGACGCCGACCTGCAGGACGACATCGAGGTGTTTGACGAGATGGTCGAAAAATACCGTCAGGGCTGTGACGTGGTCTACGGCGTGCGCTCAAAGCGCGAGACTGATACCTTCTTCAAGCGCTTCACCGCCGAGGGCTATTACAAGGTGCTCGACAAGATGGGAGCGAAGGTCATCTTCAACCATGCCGATTTTCGCCTGATGAGCGCTCGCGCGCTCGCGGCGTTCGCCGAGTTCAAGGAGACGAATCTGTTCCTGCGCGGCATGGTGCCCATGGTGGGCTACAAGAGCGATATCGTGACCTATGAGCGCTCGGAGCGTCTCGCCGGCGAGAGCAAATATCCGCTCAAAAAGATGCTGGCGCTCGCGTGGGAGGGCATCACCTCGCTGTCCACCAAGCCGATCAAGCTGATCACCCGACTGGGTCTGATCATCTTCCTGATCAGTATCGTGATGCTGATCTATACGCTGATCCGCTTCTTCATGGGCGCGACCGAGACCGGCTGGGCGTCGCTGGCGGTGTCGATCTGGGCGATCGGCGGCTTGCAGATGATGGCGATCGGTATCATCGGCGAGTATATAGGAAAAATCTATCTGGAAGCAAAGCGCCGTCCGCGCTATATCGTCGAAGAATATCTGCACGATTGATGATGGAGAACGGTTAATGGTTAACGATTAACCGTGAAAGGCGGGACACCCGCACCCTATTGAAACAAAACGCTCACGACTCTTTGCATAGATAGAGTCGTGAGCGTATCTTTATATATTTCTTTATTTTAATCCAAAAGCCGTCAGGCTTTCCCTAAACCGTTCATCGTTAACCAATAACCGTTCACTGTTTACAAATGGAACGCGCGCTTCAAAAAGAGCTTGCCCGTGTTGGTCAGGAAGAGGTCCTCCGCCTTGCGGATGATCTCCTTTTCGGGGGTGTTCTGCTCCTTGAAGTCGACGATCAGCTTTGCTTCGATCAGGATCTGGTGGTCGAGCGTGCCGATGTGCTCGTAGTTCTCGGTATTCTCCACCATATGGCACACCTTCATCGCCGCCGCCTCTGTCACGCCGCACTCACGCAGGATATCGCGCACCACGGGGATGCGGTCGCCCTCGACGTTGTGCACCACTGCCGCCAGCTCTAAGTCAAACTGCTCCTCGTCGCTCAGATGCTCTAATTCACCGATGCTCTTCGCCAGCGTGTAGACGCGGACAAAATGCTGAACCATGTCCATGTCGCCGTGATAATACTGCTTCATCCTCAGCGCGACGCGGTTGACGTCCTGTGCGCGCTGTTTTGCCGCCGCGTCAATTTCCTTGGGCATCCTTAAACGCCTTCTTTCTCTTTTTTCTGTCTGCTTTATCCTTTTTGATGACCTCGCGCAGATAGGCAAAGGTCTTTTCTTCGCCGTTCTCGGCAAGGTAGGTCAGGTAGTGCTCGATCAGATCGCAGGACACGGGGTGCATCAGCTCGCCGCGGAATACGCGTCCCTTGCGGTTCTTTCCCTT
>DGUQ01000118.1 GCA_002394725.1 Ruminococcaceae bacterium UBA4306 | reverse complement strand
TGGAACGGCACCGGCAAGCGCATCACCATCAAGGATACTCGCGGCATCATCGACGCGATCCTCGGCGGCGACATCAAGAACGCTCCCACCAAGATGATCCCGTATTTCAACTTTGAGGTTCCCATTGAGTTGCCCGGCGTAGACACCGGCATCCTCGATCCCAGAGATACCTATGCCGATCCCAAGGAATGGGACGACAAGGCAAAGGATCTTGCCGAGCGCTTCATCAAGAACTTCAAGAAGTACACTACCAACGACGCCGGCAAGGCGCTGGTAGAAGCAGGTCCGAAGCTCTGATTCAGTTAGGAGCGAGGAGTTTTGGTCACTCGCTCCGCTCAAACAATTCTATCATTTAATAAAAACAACGCTTGCAACTCTGAAACAGGGTTGCAAGCGTTATTATTTATGTATTGGCAAAAAGGTAATCCAAGCCGTATTCTACGGAGGTATTGAAGTCATCGCCGCTAAAGCCGTGACCCGCGCCTTCGATCAGATGGAACTCGGCATGCGGAAACAGCGCCGCCGCCTCTTTGATCGAGCTTGCGCTGACCTTCTTGTCCTCCGATCCATGAATGATCGTGACGTTGTGCGGATAGGTGTTCAGCCTGCTGACCACATCCAATCCGAACAGATCGCGCGCGAACGAGCCGCCCACCTGATAATCACCGTAGGACAGGGTATCGGGCACATCGTCGGGACTGCTGTACCGCGCGGTCACCATCTGCGGCAAATACAGCGCCGGAAAAAGCAGGATCATGCCCCTGACGGTATCGGTGTTATCCAATCCGACCATCGTCGCGACGAAACCGCCCATGCTGCCGCCCTCCAAAAAGACGAAGTTGGGATCGACAAAATCCCATGTCAGCGCGGCGTTGAGAACCGACTGCAGATCGGACGCCTCTGTCACGGCGGAATTCTTCATCGGATCGCCGTCGCTTTTGTTCTCTTTCGACGGACGACTGCCGCCGGGGAAATCGAATGTGTAGGCAGCAAAGCCCTTTTCGGCATAACGCTTGCTGTAGTTCGCGCCCGGCTCGTGGTTCGAGCCCATGCCGTGGGCATGGATCACCAACGGAAATTTCGTCTCCTTATCCGTGATCGGGATATACGCCTTGCCGTAAATGCGGTTGCCCTTGTTCTCGCACCAGATCACTCTGGTCTCCACCTCATACTGCGCGCTGCGGTCACGCTGTCCGAGCGCCTGTCCCGATGTCGACTCTGTCTTTTGACCCGTGCACGCGGCGAGCACCGCCATCAGCCCGACCATCAAGATGACCCCCGTTTTTTTCAAGATATGCTTCAAATCATCGCCTCTACGAATCGTATTGTCAACCAAATTGTTCTTATGAACCTCTTTTTTCTGCTTTGCTCTTAGATGAGCCGTCGATCGGGTTCGGCATTGGAGGAAAGGAAAAAGCGGAATCAATTCCTCATTATCACAGGTCAAGGCACCAGCTCAGCATCTCGGGGAAGTACAGCGCCCAGAAGCCCTCGTTATGTACCGCTTCGGCATCCGTTTTGGTGATCATCTTGTCGGCAGGATAGCCGTGGTTCTTCATCCAGCCCTCCATCGCGGTAGCGTTGGGATACAGCGCCTGTTCAAGCTGATCCTGTGTGCTGTTGCCGCAGAAGAAGTAGATACGCGGCACATCGCCCGAGAAATCCTTGGTGTTGAGATAGCTATCCCACACGCTCTTGTTATAGAGGATGAAGGCAGGGGAGAGCGCGCCGATATAGCGGAACTTGTCCATGTTCTCCATGCCGATGTAGAACGCCTCGATACCGCCGGAGGACGATCCCGCGATACCGCGGATGGAGTTGACGTTGTAGTTCTTGTCAACATAGGGGATGACGGTATCGGTCACAAAGTCAGAGAATGCCTTGCCGCCGCCGTTCTGGTAGCTGGTGTCGCCGCTGACGATGGGCGCGAGCTGTCCGAGATTCGGGGTCAGCTCATGGTTGCGGAGCTTTTCGGTGTCGCCGCAGGCAATGCCGACGACGATCACACCGTCACCGCCGTTCTGCATGAGGGAGAGGACGCTCTCGTCACATTCCCACTCATAGCCCGACAGGGTAGTTGCCTGACCGAAGAGGTTCTGCCCGTCACACATGTAGAGCACGGAGTATTTCTTGCTCTTGTCGTTCGCGTCATAGCCCTCAGGCAGCCAGATATAGACATTTTTATTATAATTGCCGTCGGGATAGGTGAAGCGGACAGTTTTGATCGTTCCCTCACCGCTTTGACCGTAGGGATAAAGACCGCCGATATATTTTTTGCTGTAAATATTGTTCTTGCCGATCGGATCGACAAAGTAGCCGGAGCTGGCTTTGGTAACGGGCATGTTGGTCGTTTGAACAGAGTTGTTGTTAAAGATGACGCGGTCGTATTTGGTAACATCCACCGTCATGCTGTAGACGTTTTCGCCTAAGCTGTTGGTGGTATAGTTGGTCATCTGCGTACCCGGCCAGGTCTTTTGAGAGGCGCCTGTCTCGCTGTTAAAGAGATAGGCGTAAACCTTGCTCCATTTTTTGTTGTTGGTGAAATAGATCGGAATATTGTTCTTCACTTTGGTGATCACATCCTCGGGTTCGGTGGGTGCCTGAGTAGGCGCCTGTGTAGGAGCATCGGTCGGCGCGATGGTGGGCGCCTGAGTCGGCAGCTCTTTTCCTGAGGGGAAGCTGTCGATCACGCCGGAGAGATAACGCTGGATCATGCTCGCGTCACGGATCGTTACATCATCGTCCGCGT
The DNA here is from genome assembly GCA_002394725.1 of Ruminococcaceae bacterium UBA4306. GTDB lineage: Bacteria > Bacillota > Clostridia > Oscillospirales > Acutalibacteraceae > Ruminococcoides. The sequence goes on along the minus strand of DGUQ01000118.1, from coordinate 9,926 downwards.
CAACATCACCGCGCGTTTGCGCCGCGTCATCCAGTTCGACGGCGCCTGCCAGAAAACGCTGGATAAAAGCAGCGTCGCGGATCGTAACGTCGTTATCACCATCTACATCACCGTAGAGCTGTGCCGCGGCAGTGCTGACGGATACGCTCAAAACGAGTCCGAGCACCAGCGTGACGATCAGAAGAAGGGACAAAAGTCTGTTTTTCATAAAACCACCTGCTTTGTTCATACTATAATTTGTTTCAACTATAATCAATAGCCTTATCCTATTATAAACACTTTGTGAACAGTATTTCAATAGTTTATGAAAATATTCTGCATATATTGACAAAGAAATACTTATTTTGCTATAATAGCAATATATGTAAAATAGGGTCAGTATGATGAATTTCATATATGAAAATGCTGTTGAGTAAACGGACAAGTCCTGTCCGGCACGGCAGCTTTTGTTGGATTATTTCGATCAGGAAAAGAGGGGATCGCTTTGTCAGAGAATGAAAAGGACAGATTAGATACAGAACTGAGCGCAACGGATCAAAATACCCGGGCAGGATCGCATGATGATCTCGTTTTCAGAATCACCGTATATGACGCAAACGGTCAGGAGAAGAAAACCGACAGGACAGAGGACGTCATATCGGAAAAAGAGGACGCAACGCCGGAGGAAGCCGAAGCAGCGAGTGGATCCGAAACAGAAACAGAAGCAGAAACGGAATCGTCGAACCCCGACGAGGGGCCCGAATTCCATCCGATCGACGTTAGTGAACCGCGCGAGCCGATCAGCGAGAGCAAGGCTTTTGAGGAGGCGAGGGCGAATCACCGACGCGAATGGTTCAGGAGGCACCGCACCATCATCTTTGCCGGTATCGGCTTGGTCGTTGTGGCGCTGATCGTATTCGGTATCTATCTGTATTTTCAGCATACCAATCCCATGAGCCGCTTTACCGCTTCACTGGCAAAGGATTTTTCATCCTCGTTCCGGTATGAGATCAAGGTGACGGAGGATGACAAGCCCGTGATGAGCTATGACGGCACGATCAGCGTTGACCGTGATAAGCATGATATTACGGCGCTCTACCAAGCGGACTACAACCGTTATACTTATACCGGCGCGGTATACGCGCGTGGAAAAGATAATGTCAAGGGCGTTTATTATGACAAAAAGTGGGCAATCCGCGACTGCGCCGACAGCGTGCAGGACTTCTTTGATTTTGACAAGGATTTCCGTGCCGGCAAGTTCAATACCGGCGCGTTCCTGCGCTTCACAAAGCTCACCTCGGATTATTCGACCGACGAGCTGAACAAAACCATCGGCGTGCTCAAGCAGCGCCTTTCGACTGACAGCCCGATCGCGACGATCACGACACAGAATGTCGGCGGCGGCAAGCGCTATGACTATACCATCAGCCTCTACGAGCTGTTCTCCGGGATCAAAAAGGAAGGCGCGCCCATCTTCTTCCGTGCCACGGATTATGATGATTTTGCCGCGTTGTTTGAAGCGAACAAGTCGATCTTGGAGAACGCGGAGTGTACCGCTTCCTTTGAGACCGATTCCGCAGGATATCTGACGTCGTTCGATATCACCGTCAAGTCGGAGGGAAAATCCTACGGACTGTCCTGCGTCATGAGCGATTTCTCATCCGCCGAGGCCGATATACCGGAATCCTTCTTCACGGCGGCTGAGATCACAACCGACTAATAATTCCCGATAAAGAGGTGAGTGCCGTGCGCAAGAATAAGGTGGAATACGCCGTTGTGTGTTCTACGGGAAAAATCAGAAGAAATAATGAGGATAACTTTTTCTGCGCCGGCAATCTTCGCGAGGACGTCAACGCCGTAGCGGATGTCGCCTTCAGCGGCAAGGTTGACGCGAACGCGAACGAGCTTTTCGCGGTGTTTGACGGCATGGGCGGAGAAGCCTGCGGCGAGGTCGCGTCCTATATTGCCGCGAGAGAATCCATGGCGTTCACACGCGGTAAGGACGCGTACCGTGAGTATCTAAAGCCGCTCGCCGCGCAGATCGATCAGAGGATCTGTCAGGAGACCGAGGCGCGTTCACTGGTGCTGATGGGCACGACCGCCGCCATGCTGCAGGTCTGCGGCGACGAGATCTTCATCCTCAACTCGGGCGACAGCCGCATCTATCGCCTGTCGGGTCACGCGCTCGAGCAGCTCTCCGTGGAGCATATCGTGCTCAGCGGCAGCTCCAAGGCGATCACGCAGTTCTTAGGCATGCCCGAGGGCTATGAGCCTAAGCCCTACGCCGCGCGCGGCAAATACAGATCGGGCGATATGTACCTGCTGTGCTCCGACGGGGTGACCGATATGCTCACCGATGAAGAGATCTGTCGGATCATCGATGACAGGATGGAGCTTGATGTGCTCGCCCGCGCGCTCACCGACGCGGCGCTCGATCGCGGCGGCGTGGATAACATCACGGCACTGCTTTTACGTTTGACCTGATACCGATCCGCGAATGGAGCGGATACCATAAAAACAGAGAATCAATATGCAATAAAGACAGGGATCAACATGGAATACAAGAACAATAAAACTGCTAACCGCAGGCGATATAAATCACGCTACCACAGTCCGCATAATTACAAGACGAAGCGCGGCGGTTCTTCCAACCGCGCGCCGATCCTGATCGGCGTGGCGACCTTCCTCATCTTAGCGTCGCTGGTGCTGGTGTTCGCCTTCGGGGACAATATCTATAACTTCCTCGATGCCACCTTCCACCCGTCGGCACTGCCCCTGCCCGAGTCCGAGACGATGGGCGTGGTGCTCGCGACAGAGGAGAACGCTCCTCCTGCCGTGGTGGATGTTCCCGAAGCGACCGAGGCTGAGCCCGAGCCGACGCAGGCGGATCAGGGCGATGACTTTGTCCGACTGCTCACCGCGGCAAGCCTCAAGGCGGAGGATCTCAAAGGCACGCAGGCGATCTTCGTCGAGAGTCAGGGCACTTCCGCCAAGGTGTATTTCTTTGAGAAGAACGCAGACGGTCAGTGGACGCGCCAATTCGATATCGTGGACGGCTTTGTCGGCACAGGCGGCGTATCGGATAACGTCGGTCCTGCCGATGATACCACCCCCAAGGGCACGTACAACATCGAGTACGCGATGGGCACGAACATGAACCCCGGCACCGCGCTGGAGTATTACCAGATCCAATACGGCATGAACTGGGTCACCGACCCTGCGTCCGTCAACTATAACCGACTGGTGGACGCGTCCTCTCCCGTGGACTACACCTCCAGCCAACAGCTGTATGAGTACACCAAGTCCTATCCCTACGCGGTCGTATTCGATTACAACCGCGATCCTGTGGACAACACCAAGGGCTGCGCGCGCTTTTTGCATGTCGCGACCGCGCCGACCTACGGCGGTGTGGGTATCTCCGAGAACGCGCTGGGCGTTATCCTCGGATGGCTCGATCCCTCCGCAAGTCCGACGATCACCATCCTATAATGATGCTACTATCTTGTGAAAGCGTTTTATCAGAGATTAGTATGAAGCGTCATTGCGACAAGCGGTGATCTCCCTATCTGATAACAGCAAAGCCCTTCCGAGCGGAAGGGCTTTCAGTTTGTTAAAAAAGGATATCATTTAAAACGCAGCACGTTTTCAAGGCTCCCTTTGGTAAAGGGAGCTGTCAGCGGACACGCGTGTTCGCTGACTGAGGGATTGCATCAATTGATCGACCGAAGGGAGAACTCTATATTATGGTTTCTGCTTGGAGCGTTTCAACAGCTCCTGCGGCAGCTGCGCGATGATGATCGCGGCGAGCATGATGCCGCAGCCGATCCATTCATGGGGCTTTGGCACGGCGCGCATGAAGATCACGCCGCCGATCACGGCAAAGACGCTTTCCATGCTCATCAAAATGGAAGCGAGCGACGGATTGGAGGCGTACTGCTGACCGATGATCTGTAATGTATAGCCGATGCCGCTCGAACAGATCGCGAGGTACAGCAGCGGCGCCCATCCTGCTATGATCGCGGAGAGCTCGGGCTTTTCAAATAGCAGCATGAGGATCGCGGACAAAACGCCCGTGACCAAGAACTGGATCGAGCTGAGCTTGACGCCGTCTATCTCGCCGATGTAATGATCGACGCACAGGATCTGCACGGCGAACGCCATGCCGCAGATCAGCACGACGATGTCGCCCATGTATAACGCGCCGAAGCCGTCATACAGACACAGAAAGTACAGTCCGACGACCGCGAGGATGACCGCGATCCCGACAAACAGCCCGGGCTTTTTGTGCAGGAACAGTCCGAACAGCGGTACAAAGATGATGTACATCGCGGTCAAAAAGCCGCTGTGCGCCGACGCGGGCGCTCCTGCCGGATACAGCGCGATACCGAACTGCTGTAAGTTGACGGAGATACACAGCATCACACCGCAGATCACCCCTGCCTTGATGAGCTTTTTGCGGTCGGCAGGCTTTTCTTCGAGCAGTGGTTTTCGTTTGAGACGTCTTGTCACCGCCGCGACGGGGATCAGCGCCGCTGACGCGATCAGTGAGCGGATCGCGTTCACCGTGAACGGCGGCACAGTGTCGCTGAGCTTCTCCTGCGCGACAAAGGCAAAGCCCCATATGACCGCCGCCGTCAGCAGTAAAACCGACGACAGCACTTGATGTTTCTTCATATTAACCTCATTTTAGCGGATGTAAAGCGGTCTGTTCTCGCTGTTTATCGCCGTTTGATCCGCGTTATTTCCGCTCCATATCATACAAGAATCAGTGATTGATGTCAAGAAACACCTTCTTTTCGTCCTTTATTGCTACTTAGTATTAGTTCGTCAAAGTGCATAAAATTGTACAAAAATCGATTTTAATTCTTATTTATCACTATAGTAACACAAAAAAGTAGTATGATAACGGTCGATAACTTTTAAGTCGGTACAGAGATGCCGACAAGGTTGGTTTTGATATCCTTGTGTTACTATGCCTTGTCCGCGTCCGGATGAGGCATTTATTATATTAATTAGGAATTAGGAGTTAGGAGTTAGGAATTAGGAATTATAATCACGGTTGATGTCATAGCTTTTGAAACCGTTTTGTTTGGCGGATGATGCGAAATATCAATAGATGCGGCTATAGGCGGCTGTCAATTCCTCATTCCTCATTTCTCATTCCTCATTAACACTGAGGTTACTATGGAATACAAGGCTACACTGATGTCGGGAGATGACATTGACAGGGCGCTCAGGCGGATCTCGCATCAGATCATCGAAAAGAATCACGGATTGGACAACGTTTGCCTGATCGGTATCCGCACACGCGGCGTACCGCTGGCACAACGTCTGCAGCGCCATATCAAAGCCATCGAGGGCGTGAGCATACCGGTGGGCGAGCTGGATATCACCCTCTACCGCGACGATCTGTCACGCGTCGGCGAGCTGCCTGAGGTCAAGGGCAGCAGCGTCGGCTTCAGCGTTGAGGACAAGATCGTGGTGCTGGTGGATGACGTCATCTTTACCTCGCGTACTGCCAGAGCCGCTCTTGAAGCGGTCATGAAGCTCGGCAGACCGTCCAAGATCCAGCTTTGCGCGCTGATCGACAGAGGACATACCGAGCTGCCGATTCGCCCGAACTACGTCGGGAAGAACATCCCCACCTCGCTCGATGAGGCGGTCGCCGTGCGACTGGATGAAACAGATGATAAAGACGGCGTCTATATCTATGTAAAATAATTTTACCCAATCAGGAAATAGAAATCGGGAAACAGGAATTGCGGTGCCTCTCTTGCGGTATCTGTCAAAGAGGAGTGCAAAGGTGTATACGATTGATTCCTCATTTCTCATTCCTAATTCCTCATTAAATAATTCAAGGGGGAAATCCAAATGAAAATGATTTATAACGTGAAGGATAAGCCCAAATTCGGTCAGCTTATCATTTTTGCGTTCCAGCAGCTGTTGGCGATCATGGCGGCGACCATCGCTGTCCCGATGATCATCGGCAACGGCATGAGCACCTCCGCGGCGCTGTTCGGCGCCGGTGTAGGTACGCTGGTGTATGTCCTGTTCACTAAGGGCAAGAGCCCTGTGTTCCTCGGCTCCTCGTTCGCGTTCCTCGGCGCGATGTTTGCGGCATTCAGCGGCGCCGCTACCGCCGGTCTGGGCTATGTCGGCCTGATCATCGGCGCGGCTCTCGCGGGTCTTGTCTATGTCGTGATCGCGCTGATCGTCAAATTCGCCGGCGTTAAGTGGATCAACAAGATCATGCCCGCCGTCGTCATCGGTCCGATCGTCGCGATCATCGGTCTTTCTCTTGCCGGTAACGCGATCGGCGATCTGAGCAAGGTGAACTACACCGCTCCCGTCGATATGGCGCAGGTGCAGGTGGTCGACGTCGACACCGTCAACGAGGATGGCACGATCGCTTCCACTCCCGTCGCCGTCAATGAGGACGGCACGGTCAACGCCGGTATCACCCTGACGCCGGATGAGAACGGTAATCTGACCGCTTCCACCCAGCCCGGCTCTCCGTATGTCGCCGTTATCTGCGGTCTGGTGTCGCTGGCTGTCGTTATGCTGTGCTCCGTTTACGGCAAGAAGATGGCGCGGCTGATCCCGTTCATCATCGGTATTCTGGCAGGTTATCTGGTAGCGACGATCTTCTACTTTATCGGTAAGGCTACCGGCAACGCGGCGCTGATGGTCATCGACTATTCCGCCTTGATCAACAACTTCAAGGTGATCGGCGTCTCCAGCTTTATCGCGGTGCCCGAATTCTCCTTCCTCAAGGCGTTCGGCGCGTTCGGCGAGCTCAACGGCGCTTATTTCGGCACCATCGCCGCGGCGTATGTACCGGTCGCGTTCGTTGTATTCGCGGAGCATATCGCCGATCATAAGAACTTGAGCTCCATTATCGAGCATGATCTGCTGGAGGATCCGGGTCTGAGCAGAACACTGCTGGGCGACGGCGTCGGCTCTATGGTAGGCGCGTTCTTCGGCGGCTGCCCGAACACTACCTACGGCGAGTCCATCGGCTGTGTCGCGATCACTAAGAACGCTTCTGTCAGCACGATCATCGTAACGGCATGCGAGGCGATCATCATCTCCTTCATCGCTCCGTTCGTCGCTTTCCTGAGCACCATCCCGAGCTGCGTCATGGGCGGCGTATGTATCGCGCTGTACGGCTTTATCGCGGTATCCGGTCTGAAGATGCTCCAGAAGGTCGACCTCGATGATAACCGCAACCTGTTCACCGCTTCCGTGATCCTGATCACCGGTGTAGGCGGCTTCATCCTGACCTTCGGCACCATCACGGTCACCACCGTAGCGTGCGCGCTGATCCTCGGTATCCTGACCAATGTCATGCTGAGCAAGAAGAAGGCATAATCACTTTATCATTTGCATAGAGGCTGTCATCCGACGGCCTCTTTTGTTTGCGGCAATCAGTCCGATATGCCGTCATACATGTGCCTGTGGATTTGACAATCGGTTCGGATCGGCGTATAATAATATATTAAATTAATATGGGGAAGTGGTTGTTATACTATTTTCTGATAAAACGCATTAACATGATGTTAGCAGAAATATACGCATTAGATGTTAAAGGGTTTAATGAGAATTTAGTATTATCCTTCCGCTTTCTCCGGACGGTGATTTGATGAATCGATCGAAAAAACCAAAATGGATCATATTGTTATGCGTGAGTATCGCGGTGATCATCGGCGCGCTGATCTTTTTGTTCCTGTATCTGAATCAAAAGGATTACAACGGCGATCAGTTCCCCACGTCAGCTCCCGTTGCCGAGACGACTACGCCGCAGCCCACTGCCTCTGCAACCGAGAAGAAGCCTGTGGACGCATGGGGGCATCAAACGTCGGAGCTGGGCGACCATGCCCCTGACTTTGACGAGCTGATGGAGATCAACCCCGATATCTACGCGTGGATCTATATCCCGAACACGAACGTGGATTATCCCGTCGCGCGCAGTACCGGCGACGGCGACGACAGCTTCTATCTGGAGCACAACGTCTACCGTCAGTATCAGTTCTCGGGCACGATCTATTCCGAGATCAAGAACCAGCCCGATATGCACGACAGGGTGACCGTGTTCTACGGACACAACATGCTCAACGGCTCCATGTTCGCGTCCCTGCACAATTTTGAGGACAAGAGCTTTTTTGATCAAAACAATACCGCGTTTGTTCTGACCAAGGACAAGGTGTTCACTTATCTGATCTATTCTGCCTATACCTTTGACGACAGACATATTCTGAACACCTATTTCCTCGGCGATAACGAATCATTCCAGGAGTATCTGGATTCAACGCTCGCCCCTCATTCCTATGACGCGAATGTGCGCGAGGGTGTGGAGCTGTCCGCTAACAGTAAGATCCTGACACTGAGCACCTGCACCGCCGGTGCGTCAAACACACGATATCTTGTACAGGGGGTGTTGGTAGATGAGTCAGACAGAAGATAGAGTCCACGAGCCGCGTCACGCTCGTGACGAGGACTTGCCCACGGCAGAACATCTTGAAGCCGAGACGACCGATCCCGAGGAGAATAAGAACGATCAGCCTATGACGGATCAGCCCGAGGCGAAAGCGGCTGACGTCACACACGCCGAGGATCATGCCGCGCAAAAGGCTGTCCTTGCCGACGATTCCTTCGATTATATCGTGCCGCAGGAATCATATAAGGAGCATCGCAGCAGAAAGCACGCTTCCCATCATACAGGCCGCACAAAAACCGCTACGAAAGAGGAAATGGACGCCGCGAACGAGGGATATGTTTTTACGTCGATGGAAAAACGCGGCAAAAGACGTCACCGTCACCGCAGTCATTGGTTCAGGCGTCAGCCGCGCTGGAAGAGGGTACTGATCGTTGTCACGTCCGTCATTCTGGCATTGGTGCTCGCCTTTGGCGGCACATTCCTGATCCTTCGTGAGATCGGCCGCCGCAGTATGCACAATTATGATGATTTTGCCGTTGCGACGCCATCCGCCGATGAAAAGGGCAACGAGATTATCAAGGCGGATAACAGCGGCCGCGTGATCACCTATAACGGCGTGTCCTATCAGCTGAACGAAAACCTGATCAACATCGTGTTCATCGGTGTGGATGAAGGCTCTGAGGAAAACGCGGGTCTGAGGATGGCGGACGCGATCTATACTCTGGCGTTCGATACAAAGACCGGCTCGGTCAAGCTGCTGAGTATCTCGCGAGATACGATGGCGGATGTCGATCTGTACTCCGAGCAGGGCAAGTACATCGATACCGAGCGTATGCAGCTCGCGTTTTCTCACGCGTACAAGGGAGAGGGCGTCACAGGCGGCAGGAACACCGCCGTTTCGATCTCGCGACTGTTCTACGGACTGCCCCTCGAAGATTATTTTGCGATCAACATGGACGCGTTGATCACACTCAACGATACCATCGGCGGCGTTACCCTGACCTCGTCGATGACCTTCACCTCGCCGGTCGACGGCAGAACCATCAACGAGGGCGAGACCGTCACCCTGCACGGCAAGGAGGCGGACACCTATGTGCGCTCGCGTGAAACGAGCAAGCTCGATTCCAACAATGCCCGTATGGCGCGGCAGCAGGAATACATCCGGGCGTTCATGAGCGCGATCGTACCGGCAGTGAAAAAGGACCCTTCTGTTGTGACAAAGCTGTACGGCGATATCACATCGAACTCCGAGACCTCACTCGATCTCGCCAAGATTACCTATATCGCTTCCGCTGTGGCGGCAAAGCTCCGCAGTGCCTCCGATATCGAGTATGTCAGCCTGAAGGGTGAGATCACCGAGGGAGAATTCGCGGAAATGAAAGTGACCAATGAAGAAACCCTCAAAACGATGCTCGGTGTGTTCTATACACCGCTCGCCAAGGTACCCGACGGGATCAAAAAATGATCCCGATATCGTAAACAACGGCTCTTCCGGTTGGGAGAGCCGTTT
>DGUQ01000012.1:1760-12335 GCA_002394725.1 Ruminococcaceae bacterium UBA4306 | reverse complement strand
ATTCACAGCCGGGGGTCGCGATGACTTCGCCCGCGATTTTAGAAAGCCAGTCAAAGCGCTCGCGGCTCATTTCCGCCGGCAGGATCGCAATGCTGTCAACAGACAGCAGCTTTGAGTTGAACGCGCCGCCGCGGCAGTAGTTGCCGGTGGACGGCCATACCGCCTTGTGCTTTGTCGCGTCGAACTGACCGGTCACCAGCCGCGGCGCTAAGCAGCCGAACGACGCGCCGACCTTGTGACAGCCGGTGGGGAACCACTTGCCGACGATTGCGAAGATCCGTGCCTTCACGCCGGTGAGGGCGGAGGGCAGCTCGATGATGTTCGGCACCTCGCGGAACAGACCGCCGCTCTCCTTGGGCTCGTTCTTCCATGTGATGCGGAACAGGTTGACGGGGTCAACGTCCCACAGACCTGTGTGGCTGAGCTTCTCTTTGATCTTCTCGGGGATCAGCTCGGGGTGCTGCATCTGTTTGATGGTCGGGATGATGATGCCGTTCTGTCGCGCTTTTTCAATATTGTGTTGTAATCCTTCTTTGTTAACGGTAAAGTCGATCATAGGGGTTCCTCCTTATCATAATGCCGCAGGCAAATCATGGCAAAGCCGATTCACGCGACGCAGGCGCAAATCATGGCGAAGCCAAATCATTCATATTCGGTTAATCCGATTCCTCTTCATCCGTCAAGTACGAATAAAGCGTGAACTTTGAGATACCGAAGTAGGTCGCGATCTTGTCGCCGGATTTGGTGATCAAGAGCGCGCCCTTGCTGTTCAGATAGCGGATCGCGCGCTGTTTGTCGTCCTTGTTCATCAGGGCAACGGGCTTGCCGATCAGCTCGGTGGATTTCCACAGCAGCTCGTCGAGCAGCTCGCCGACGTGCGGTGTGATCTTCTCGGGCTCGGACGCGGTCGCCGGAGCGGTCAGTTCCGTCAGCGACGCCGCGGCTACGCTCAGCGCCGTGATGTCGTGATTGATCGAGAAGATCGCGATCGCCTTGCCCTTGTCATCACGGATGTATACGGTGGTGGATTTGAGCACCTTGCCGTCGGTGGTCTTGGTGAAGTAGCCGATGCGATCCTCGCGCGTCTGTTCCGCCTGACTGAGCTCCTCGAGCACCACAGCCGACGCGCCGTCACCCACCTTTCTGCCCGTCACCTCACCGTTTTCGATGTAGATGATGGAGCTGTCGGCGGCGTTCTTGACCGTCAGATCGTGGATGGCGACCTCACAGCCTTTGCCGTAGTGCAGGGCGATGGCATGCGCGAGGGAGCACAGGGTGTTTTTGAGTTGTTCGTTGAGCATAGCAAACCCCCGTTTCCGCAGTGTTTTCATACAAATTTTTAGCAAATCTAACAACTATTTATATTGTAATACATTTGCAAGCTTTTCGCAATGGTTACACGCAACTTTTTTGAGTTTTTTTAAAGATATTGGGGGATGGAACTTTCCTAACACACCCAATCGTGGTATAATAAGGCAGAAATGATGATGAAAGGGTGTGCTCCTTTGAAAACCTGTGATCTGCATACGCATTCTGTCTATTCCGACGGCACCTATACGCCTGCCGAGTTGATCGACGCGGCGATCGGCGCCGGACTGTCCGCGGTCGCCTTGACCGACCACAACACTGTCTCGGGACTGGAGCCATTCATCAAGGCAGGACAGGGGAAGCCGATCGAGTTGGTACCCGGAGTGGAGTTTTCCACCGCCGACAATGGTACCGAGCTGCATATCCTCGGGCTTTTCATCCCGACGGAATGTCATCGCGCGATCAACGATTATATCGACAGGGCGGCAACGCTGAAGGAACAGAGCAATTATCGTCTCGTCAAGCGTTTGCAGGAACACGGCTACGACATCACCTATGTGGATATTCTCGAAAATTCAAAGGGTCATGTCAACCGTGCCAACATCGCCGCCGAGCTGCTCAAAAAGGGCTATATCGAAAGCATCGACTGGGCATTCAAAAACATCCTGCACAAGGACTATGGACTGTATGAGCCGCCCGAGAGGTTGTCGTCGATCGAGACGATCCGCTTCATCCGTGAGATCGGCGCGGTCGCGGTATGGGCGCACCCGTATTTCCACATGACCTTCGATCAGGCGGAGGAGTTTTTGCCGCGCGCGATAGCCGCCGGATTACAGGGGATGGAAACGCTCTACAGCACCTATGATGACGAGACGACAAAGAAGGCGAGAGAGGTATGCCGACGGTTTGGCATCTGTGAGAGCGGCGGCAGTGACTTTCACGGCACGAACAAGCCCAAGATCTCGCTCGGTAAGGGTTTTGGCAATCTGCAAATCCCCTACGAATTCTATGAGAGATTATATGAACTGTCTGTCAAATAATCCAATCTAAAAATTTTTAAGAAAACCGAAAATTTTATTTGACACTCGCCCGTGATATAGTATAATAGAAGTGTATAGAATGAGTTGCGCCGCGGCGCGTGATTTGTCCGCGGCATGAATTGACTGAGCCATGAAAAGGAGGATTACCATGATCGATTATTCCGCGATCAAAAAAGCAGCCGAAAACTATGAGAAGGATATGACCGCTTTTCTGCGCGAGCTGATCGCCATTCCGAGCGAATCTGCCGAGGAGGAGGGCGTCGCCAAGCGTATCGTCAAAGAGATGGAACAGCTCGGCTTTGACGAGGCGTTTATCGACAAGATGGGCAACGTTCACGGCGTGATGGGCAAGGGCGAGAAGATCATCGCCTTTGACGGTCACATCGATACTGTAGGACTGGGCGAGCTCTCTAACTGGAAGTTCGACCCCTACAAGGGCTATGAGAATGACACCGAGATCGGCGGCCGCGGCGGCAGCGACCAGACAGGCGGTGTGGTATCCGCTGTCTACGGCGCCAAGATCATGAAGGATCTCGGGCTGATCCCCGAGGGCTACAAGGTGCTGGTCACCGGTACCGTGCAGGAAGAGGACTGCGACGGCCTGTGCTGGCAGTTCATCCACAACGAGATGGATATCACTCCCGAGTTTGTCGTCATCACCGAGCCGACCGATCAGGGCATCTATCGCGGTCACCGCGGCCGCATGGAGATCCGCGTCGAGGTCAAGGGCGTATCCTGCCACGGCTCCGCTCCCGAGCGCGGTGATAACGCGATCTATAAAATGGCCCAGATCGTGCTGGACGTCAAGGAGCTCAACGAGCGCCTGCATTTTGATCCCTTCCTCGGCAAGGGCACCGTCACCGTCACTCAGCAGTTCTACAATTCTCCGTCACGCTGCGCGGTAGCGGATTTCGCGGCGATCTCGCTTGACCGTCGTCTGACCGACGGCGAGACATGGGAGAGCGCTCTGGAAGAAGTACGTAACCTGCCGTCCGTCAAGAAGTACGGCGCAGAGGTCAGCATGTATAAATATGAGCGTCCGTCGTGGACGGGGCTGGTCTATCCGACCGAGTGCTTCTTCCCGACATGGGTCATCCCCGAGAGCCATCCGGCCTGCAAGGCGATGGTCGCCGCTCATAAGGGTATGTACGGCGAGCCGAGAGTCGACAAGTGGACGTTCTCGACCAACGGCGTGTCCATCATGGGTCGCTACGGCATCCCGTGCATCGGCTTCGGACCGGGTGCGGAGGCGCAGGCGCACGCCCCCAACGAGATCACATGGAAGGCGGATCTGGTACGCTGTGCCGCTGTGTATGCCGCCGTGCCGATGAATTACGATGCGGTGAATGGTGAATAGTGAATGGTGAATGGTTGAGGGCGGGACACCCGCACCCGATTGATAATCATAACAGAACGTTGCGTTTTGCATTGATAGGAATCAAAAACGCGAAGCGTTTCCCACCACCATTCACCATTAGTCATTCACCGTTCACCAAAAAGGAAAGGAATCTACTATGACCAAAACAGCAGAACTTGCCGCGAAGCTCCGCGGTTTGGATATTAAAAACATGTATGAAAACGACTTTTTCCTGACATGGGACAAGTCGGATGATGAGATCGCCGCCGTGTTCGCGGTTGCGGACGCCCTGCGCGACCTCAGAGAGCGCAATATCTCCACGAAGATCTTTGATTCGGGTCTGGGCATCAGCAACTTTCGCGACAATTCCACCCGTACCCGATTCTCCTTTGCTTCCGCGTGCAACCTGCTCGGCTTAGAGGTGCAGGATCTGGATGAGGGCAAGAGCCAGATCGCCCACGGCGAGACCGTCCGCGAGACCGCCAACATGATCTCGTTCATGGCGGACGTTGTCGGTATCCGCGACGATATGTACATCGGCAAGGGTCACACCTATCAGAAGGAGGTCGCCGAGGCGCTCAAGGAGGGTTATGAGGACGGCGTGCTCGAGCAAAAGCCGACCCTCGTCAATCTCCAATGCGACATCGATCACCCGACCCAGACGCTCGCCGATCTCGATCATGTGATCCATTATTTCGGCGGCGTCGAGAACCTCAAGGGCAAGAAGATCGCCATGACATGGGCGTATTCGCCGTCTTACGGCAAGCCCCTCTCCGTGCCGCAGGGCGTGATCGGTCTGTTCACCCGTTTCGGCATGGACGTTGTCCTCGCCCATCCCGAGGGCTATGACGTGATGCCCGAGGTTGAGGAGGTCGCCAGGGAAAATGCCGCGAAGAACGGCGGTTCGTTCTCCAAAACCAACGATATGAAAGAAGCGTTCAAGGACGCCGATATCGTTTATCCCAAGAGCTGGGCGTCCTTTGCCGCGATGGAGAAGCGCACCGAGCTCTACGGCAAGGGCGATTTTGACGGCATCGATCAGCTCGAAAAAGAGCTCCTTGCCGAGAACGCGACCCATAAGGACTGGGAGTGCACCGAGGAGATGATGCGGCTCACCAAGGACGGCAAGGCGCTGTATCTGCACTGCCTGCCTGCCGACATCACTGACGTTAGCTGCAAGGAGGGAGAGGTAGCCGCGTCCGTATTCGACCGCTATCGCGCGCCGCTGTATAAAGAAGCGTCCTACAAGCCCTACATCATCGCCGCCATGATTTTTCTCGCCAAGGTCAAAGACCCGGCAAAAGCATTGGAGGAGCTGGAAGCGAAGGGGAAAGAACGGAAGAAGTATTGATTGGTTAACGGTTAATGGTTAACGGTTAACGATGAAGGGAGGACTCCGTCCTCACCTGAAATAATATTAATCCGAAAATCCGTAGGATTTTCCCACAACCGTTAACCGTTCTCCGTTCACCGTTAACCATTTTTTATCTGTATTATATAGGTAATCACATTATGAAGAAGATCGTCGTCGCTCTGGGCGGTAACGCTTTGGGCAAAACCTTAACCGAACAATTAAAGGCGGTGGAGCATACCGCCAAGGCGATCGCCGACCTGATCGAGGACGGCAACGAGGTCGTCATCACCCACGGCAACGGCCCACAGGTGGGCAAGATCGACGCCGCGATGAACGCCCTTCTGCTGGAGGATCCCACTGAGGAAAAAACATCGCTGTCGATGTGCGTCGCGATGAGTCAGGCGTATATCGGCTACGATATCCAGAATGCTCTGCGCAAGGAGCTCATGCTGCGCGGCATGTACAAGCCCGTCGTCACCATCATCACACAGGTCGAGGTGAGCAATGACGATCCTGCCATGAAGCATCCGACAAAGCCGATCGGCAAGTTTATGACATATGAGCAGGCGCACCGCCTCAAGGAGCAGTACGGCTATCCGATCGTCGAGGACGCCGGCAGGGGCTGGCGGCGTGTGGTCGCGTCCCCACAGCCGCAGTATATCATCGAGATCGACGCTATCCGCGCTTCTCTGCGTGAGGGTTCGGTCGTCGTTTGCTGCGGAGGCGGCGGTATCCCCGTTCGCCGAAAGGGCATGGTTCTCAAGGGCTGTGCCGCCGTCATCGACAAGGATACTTGCTCGGCGCTCTTGGCGGAGAACCTCAACGCCGATATCCTGATGATCCTGACGGCGGTCGACAAGGTGAAGCTCCGTTACGGCAAGCCCGACGAACGCAGTCTTGACAGCATGAGCCTTGAGGATATTCAGCGCTATATCGACGACGGCGAGTTTGCCGCCGGCAGTATGCTGCCTAAGGTCGAGGCTTGCGCGCGGTTTGTCAAAGGCGCCCCCAAGAGAAAAGCGATCATCGCCGCATTGGATCAGGCAGGCGACGCGGTAAAGGGAAATGCAGGGACGGTCGTTTTTGGGGAACAGTGAATGGTGAATAGTGAATAGTGTTGGGAAAGCCTGACGACTTTTGGATTCATACTTAGTATCAATAACAGCATATAAACAGAAATGCTCACGACTCTTTGTCAGCCGTGAGCATTATTTTTTTGGAATGACTATGTCATTGTATGGATCGCCGGTTTCTTGAAAATAATTATCATTCGGGTGAGGGCAGCGCCCTCCATCAATCATTCACTATTCGCCATTCACCATTCACCTTAGCTTATCCTTGTCCACCTGTTGCTGGAACTGCATGATCTCGTTGTAGATACGTTCGCAGTTGTTGTGGTCGTCGTAGTGATAGAAGTCATCGACCCTCGCGATGTACTCGGGCTTCATCTGACAGCCGTTTTCCATGTATTCGCACAGGGTATCGACCAGCATATCGGAGGTGGTGCAGATCTCGCCGAAGCCCATGGTGTCATAGAAGAATCCGCCGTCGTCATAATGCGCGGGCAGCTCGTCGGGGTGGAAGTAGACCAGCGGCTTTTTCATATACGCAAAGTCGAACTGTACGCCGGAGTAGTCGGTGACCATCAGGCTGGATTCGGTGAGGATCTTCTCATAGCTCATATCACCGACCGAGGAGATGACCTCCACATACGGGTCGGGCGTGTAGTCGTCCACCTGTGCCGACAGGATCGGATGCAAGAGATACTTGATCTTGTAGCCGGTGCGCTTGGCGGTCTCGATGAGCTTTTGATTATTGATCAGGTCGTTGTAAATGCGGTAGTAGACCGTGTTCTTGAAGTCGGGATTGTACGAGCGCTGTTCACCCTCGCTGGTGGTGACGGGCATCGCGTTGTACATGCGCCATGTCGGGGTGATGAGGATCTGCTTTTGATCGTTGTTGATCAGTCCGTCGTACCTGCCGATACCGGTCATCTTGATGATACCGGTGTCCTTGTAGCCGTAGGCGTGGTTGTTCAGGTTCTTTTCCTCATACTTGGAGGCGATGAAATACATGCGCGTGTTATCGATGATACGCTGCTGTGCCATCGCGCATTTCTGTACCGACAGACCGTGCTGCAGGCACATGGTCGGGAAGTTGCACAGGTCACGGATAAAGCGGCTCTTGTCCAGACTGTAGCCGTTGAACGGGAAGGTCTGGGAGTTGGTGATCAGCGCGATATCCGCGTTGAGGAACGCCATCTTGTGCTTGAGTGAGCCTGTCTTGACGGGATGCAGACCGTCCGCCTTCATCTGACGGTAATCGGAGGTGTTCTTGTCGATGATGTAGTAGCGTGTGATGCCGTCCTTCTTGTCCTTGCAGTAGCGGTATAGATATTCACTGCTGTCGCCGCCCTTGTAGAGCTTGTCGTACATCAGCCAGATGCGCTTGTTCTTGTAGAACGGGCGCGTCAGCCAGTATTCCAGTCGTGTGATGAAGGTGCGCTTGCTTTCCATGAATACGCGCGGCAGGTATTTCAGCTCACGCTTGAGGGTCTTGCCTGCGGAGGCGTGCTCGATCACCAGCTCACGGTTATTGTTGATGGTCGCCATGTATTGGTTGAAGCGCCAGTAGCCGCCCTCGGGAGATGCGGCGAACTTTGCCCAATGATGCAGGTAGGAGAATTGCAGCGGTACACGGGTGTTCTTGTATTTGGCGAAGAAACAGAGCTTTTGTGTGGAGCGATCATGATCAAAAGCAAGCTGTAGATGGAAGGTGAATTTTTTATAGGCGCTGATGCCGAAGTACTTGGTCAGCGAGTAGCGGTCGTTATCCTCAAGGTCGATCCGCTCGCCGTTCCACTCGGCATACAGCTCGATGTTTTTGAGGTTGAATACCTGGCGGAAGGAGCCGTCGAGCAGCAGCTTGCCGTCGGTGTAGTCGAGCACATGCAGACCGATTCTCTGACCCTGCATACGCGCGATGACGACGTCGTTGCAGTCGAGGGTGACGTCCTCGTTGCCCTCGCTCAGATGCTGCGGCATTCGGTAGAGATCGGTATCGTATTTGAGCATATAGAACATCTCGGCGGCTTCTTCGCTGTAGCCGAGAGATTTGTACTTGCCGGCGTTGAGGATGATGGTGTCGTCGAGCAGGTCGAGCACCTTCTTGCACGCGTTGAAGAACAGATCGAGCTCTTCTTCACTCATATTGCGCTTGTTGCGGTTGTTCATGTTGGCAAGAAATCGCGCGGATACGGCGTACATCAGGTAGTATTGGATGAAGGTGGGGAGAGTGCCGTCGCTGTTTTGGAAGCGCTCCGCCAGCGGCAGCAGGAAGCTCTCGACGCTGGCGCGGTACCAGTCGACGTCGTTGGAGGGGACGAAGTACGCCGAGTCGTCGCTCAACGGCATGAAGGTGTTGAAGTTTGCCTTCTCCATCGCGTAATAGGTGGGATGATCCTTTTGCAGACGGAGCATCACATCGTGAAAGAACTCGTATTTCAGCGAAGTGTCGGCAGGATACTGCCTGAGCACCTTGCTCTCGATCAGGTTACCGTCGATCTCCATTTGCAGGAGGTTGGGATAATTGCGGATATCCGCCTCTTTGTTGAGCATGGTGAGCGGTACGTTGGTGCGGTTGATATATTTGTAGCGCGTATAGACGGGATTGATGCAAAAACGGTTCGGCGCCGCAAAGCACCACGGCTTGTTCTCGCCTACCGCCTTGAGGGCGTTCATAAAGTAGTGGCTGCCGAACACATCACCCGGTCGCGCGACAACGGCGTAATCGGCGCTGAGGTTCTCCAGTGCAATATTGTAGGCTGCCGCCTCACCGCCCGCGCCGGGCTTTTTTATGACGCGCACATTCTGATAAGCGCTGAGCTTATCGGCGGCGTTCTGCTCGGCGGAAACGTCGATGACCAGCAATTCGATCTCGCCGGTGTTGACGCTTCTCTGGTTCTTGACGGAATCGGCTGTTTTCAGGATCAGGTCTGAGCTCTCGATATATGGAATAATAACGGAGACTGACATATTCTTTCCCCTTTCACAGGAGCGTTCATACGCTCCTTTTCAACTATACATCATACCATATCTCAGCCGTGGTTGTCAATAAAATCGCTTCAGAAACGCCCGTTACGCTGCGGTACGTCGGCAAGCGCCGTACCCTACAATCCTCTGTAACGTTGCGCTGTGGGTCGTCGAGGGCGCCGACCCCTACCATTCTTTATCGTTATAATACCTATATTTATGCGCATTTCCGTATGATTATTTTGCTTGATAAATGACGGAAACTCCGCTATAATAGTATACAGATTTTGTCGAGGATGACTGAAAATGCAGAAAAATGAGAAAATATGCAAAATATCCTTGACAAACTGGTAGAATGATGTATAATAAATGCATAAACTTCAAATATAACGCATATTCATTCGGAGGTATTACCATGCAAGCTATCAACAAGGAAAACATCAAGAAGGTCGTTCTCGCTTATTCGGGCGGTCTGGATACATCCATCATCATCCCGTGGCTCAAAGAGAACTACAATAACTGTGAGGTCATCGCCGTTTCCGGCAACGTCGGTCAGAACGACGAACTCGAAGGCTTAGAGGAGAAGGCGCTCAAAACCGGCGCTTCCAAGCTCTATGTCCTCGACCAGACCGAGGAGTATGTCGATGATTTCATCATCCCCACCATGAAGGCAGGCGCCGTATATGAGGAGTACCTGCTGGGTACCTCTACCGCGCGTCCCTGTATTGCCAAAGGTCTTGTCGAGATCGCTTTAAAGGAAGGCGCCGACGCGATCTGCCACGGCTGTACCGGCAAGGGCAACGATCAGGTTCGTTTTGAGCTGGCGATCAAGCACTTCGCGCCCAATATGCCCATCATCGCTCCGTGGCGTATTTGGGATATCAAGTCCCGTGAGGAAGAGATCGAGTATGCCGAGGCGCATAACATCCCCCTCAAGATCAACCGCGAGACCAACTACAGCAAGGATAAGAACCTGTGGCATCTGTCGCACGAGGGTCTTGACCTTGAGGATACCAACAACGAGCCGACCTATGAGAAGCCCGGCTTCCTTGAGATGGGCGTATCCCCGATCGACGCCCCCGATGAGCCGACTTATGTCACCATCGAATTTGAACAGGGCACTCCCGTCGCGCTCGACGGCGAGAAGATGACCGCGAAGAATATCATCTTAAAGCTCAATGAGCTGGGCGGCAAGAACGGTATCGGTCTGCTCGATATTGTCGAGAATCGTTTGGTCGGCATGAAGTGCCGCGGCGTATATGAGACCCCCGGCGGCACCATCCTCTACAAGGCGCATGAGACCCTCGAGTCCATCTGCCTTGACAAGATGACCATGCACGAAAAGCAGCGTCTGTCCATCACCTTCGCCGAGCTGGTCTATAACGGTCAGTGGTTCACGCCGCTGCGTGAGGCGCTCTCCGCCTTTGTCGATAAGACGCAGGAGAAGGTCACCGGTTATGTCAAATTAAAGCTCTATAAGGGCAA
>DGUQ01000012.1:0-1644 GCA_002394725.1 Ruminococcaceae bacterium UBA4306 | reverse complement strand
ACCTTCGGCGAGTCCGATTACGATCAGACCGACAGTGCCGGCTTCATCAACCTCTACGGTCTGCCCATCAAGGTACAGGCGGTCGTGGACGAGAAAAATAAGTAATTTTTCTCGGTGGTGAATGGTTAAGGAAAACGCCGACGCGTTTTGGATTGAAATAACGTTTATCGTAGGGCGGGGGCTTGCTCCCGCCGTTACGCGTCTTTAAGACACCGAGTATTAGGAGAAAGACTATGGCTAAAATGTGGGCGGGTCGTACCGCCGGAGATACCAGTAAACTGGCTGACGAATTCAACAGCTCTATCGGCTTCGATTCGCGGATGTTCAAGGAGGACATCACGGGCTCGATCGCGCACGCGCAGATGCTCGCCAAGCAGGGCATCATCGAGCGCAAGGAGGCTGACACCCTCTGCGATGAGCTGCTCACAATCCTCGAGGACATCAAATCGGGTAAGCTCCAAATCAATATGGAAGCCGAGGATATCCACATGTTTATTGAGGAAGAGCTGACGAAGCGCGTCGGTGACGTGGGCAAGAAGCTCCATACCGCGCGCTCCAGAAACGATCAGGTCGCGCTCGATCTGCGCATGTATCTGATGAATTGCGTCGACGAGCTGTGTGCCGATACAAAGCACCTGATCGCCGCCCTGACCGATAAGGCGGAGGAGTATAAAGAGGCGATCATGCCCGGCTACACCCATTTGCAGCGAGCACAGCCCATCATGTTCGGGCATCACCTGCTCGCTTACACGATGATGCTCCTGCGTGACGTCGATCGCATGATTGACTGCAAGCGCAGGATGAATATCTCTCCGATCGGCTGCTGCGCTCTGGCAGGCACCACCTATGACACCGACCGTTATTTTGAGGCGGAGCAGCTTGGCTTTGACGGTATCGCGATGAACTCGCTCGACGGTGTGTCCGACCGTGATTTTGTCATCGAGCTGTTGTCCGATATCGCGATCCTGATGATGCACCTCTCACGCCTGAGTGAGGAGATCATCCTCTGGTCATCTTGGGAATTCGGCTTTGTGGAGCTCTCTGACGCTTACACCACCGGATCGTCCATCATGCCGCAGAAGAAGAACTCCGACATGGCGGAGCTGGTACGCGGCAAGACGGGTCGCGTCTACGGCGATTTGATGGGCGCTTTGACGGTGCTCAAGGGTCTGCCCCTCGCCTACAACAAGGATATGCAGGAGGATAAGGAGGGCGTGTTCGACGCGGTCGATACCGCTTCTATGTCCGTGAAGATCTTCATCGGCATGATCTCTACCATGAAGGTCAAGACCGAAAATATGAAGAAGGCGGCTCAGCGCGGCTTTATCAACGCGACCGACCTTGCCGATTACCTGACCAAGAAGGGTATGCCCTTCCGCTCGGCATACAAGATCTCCGGCTCCATCGTCGCCTATTGCATCGAGAACGGCGAGGTGCTCGAGACCCTGCCTCTCGAAAAGTACAAAGAGTATTCAGACCTGTTCGAGCAGGATCTGTATGACGATATCGATCTGTTCACCTGCGTTAACAAGCGCAATTCCGTCGGCGGCACCTCGGTGCAGTCGATCGAACAGCAGATCAAATTTGTGAGAGAGAAAATATAAATAATCATAACCTATTCTGTAGGGGAGGGGCTTGCTCCTC
>DGUQ01000096.1:10101-10240 GCA_002394725.1 Ruminococcaceae bacterium UBA4306 | reverse complement strand
CCAAGACCGAGCACAACGAGGTAGCTCCGGCACAGCACGAGCTGGCGCCGATCTTCACCACCGTCAATATCGCCGCCGACCACAATCAGCTCACCATGGAGCTGATGAAGCGTATCGCGAGAAAGCACGGCATGGTGTG
>DGUQ01000096.1:0-9991 GCA_002394725.1 Ruminococcaceae bacterium UBA4306 | reverse complement strand
GGCAAGCACAACAACTGGTCGCTGTCCACCAACACGGGCGAGAACCTCTTGAAGCCCGGCAAAAAGCCAGAGGAGAACACCCAGTTCCTGCTATTCCTGACTGCCGTGATCACCGCGGTGGACGACTATCAGGATCTGCTGCGCCTGTCCGTCGCGACCGCCGGCAACGATCACCGTATGGGCGGTGACGAGGCGCCGCCGTTCATCATCTCGATGTTCTTGGGCGATGATCTGGAGGCGATCGTCGAGGCGATCATCAACCGTGAGGAGTACGAGAGTCAGGGTAAGGTCGTCATGAATACGGGCGCCGAGGCGCTGCCCGAGATCCGCAAGGATACCACCGACCGCAACCGCACCTCTCCCTTTGCCTTTACGGGCAACAAATTCGAGTTCCGTTCCTTGGGCTCGGCGCTGAACATCTCCTGCCCCAACATCATGCTCAACACCATGGTGGCGGATGTGCTGTCGAGCTTCTCCGACGAGCTGGAGAACGCGGCTGACTTTGACGCCGCGGTACGCCGCCTGATCCGCAAGAACCTCAAAAAGCACCGCCGCATCATCTTCAACGGCGACGGCTACACCGACGAGTGGGTCGCCGAGGCGGAACAGCGCGGACTGCTCAACCTGAGATCGACCCCCGAGGCGCTCAAAAAATATACCCTCAAAAAGAACCTCGACCTCTTCAAGCGCAACAACATCTTCAACGAGACCGAGGTCAAGGCGCGTCAGGAGATCCTGCTCGAAAACTACATCAACATCATCGACCTTGAGGCGCTGACCATGCTCGATATGGCAAAGAAGGATATCCTCCCTGCCGTGTCCGCCTTTACGGGCGAGCTTGCCGAGACCATTCGCCGCAAGCGCGCCGTGTCCGACGACATCCGTGTGGACGCCGAGGTCAAGCTTCTCTCAAAGCTCAGCGATCTGCTGTCGCAGTTCAGTGAAAAGCTCGACGAGCTGGATTCCAAGGTCGGCGGCTCCATCGCCTACCGCAAGAATATCCAGAGCCACGCCGAATACTGCTGCAACGAGATGCTCACGACCATGACCGAGCTGCGCGCGATCTCCGACGAGATGGAGATGTGCACCGACAGCAAATACTGGCCCTACCCGAGCTACGGTCAACTGCTGTTCAGCGTTCAATAGGGTTTCGGTCAAGATCGCCACACATTCGGATCATATCATACTAAGTAGCAAAATAAACCCCTGCATTCGCCAAAAGCGTTTGCAGGGGTTTTATATGTGCAATGACAATCAGTATTTAGTTTCTTCTGAGCATGGAGCTGACCTTGCCGAGATAGCCGAGATACAGGATATAGGCGATGACGGTCAGGATCAGGATGATGGCGGTCACGATCATGGTGATGGTGTCGAGGATCGATTCCTGCATAAAGATCTTGAATACTCTGCTGACGATGATCAGGCTGATATTCAGGGTGTAAACGGTGCCGATGATCTTGATGATCGTATTGCCGCGTGCCACGAGGTCATCTCTGCGGCACTGATAGGACAGCTCGGCGAGACCGTTGATCGTCGAGGTCATCACCAGCAGCTGCATCAGCTCGGCGACAGCGATCACGATCGTGTAGATCCATTCCATCACGGCGCCGGTCTTGTTCTGCAAAAAGCCTGCGGTCACATAGAGCACGATCGAGATGACCGCGTAGATGATCGCGCGTGTGAAGTACTCTTCGTCACCTGCCGCCTGGATATAGCCGATGATCTTGAAAAGCCCTGAGAGCAACAGCAGCGCTGCCGCCGCGATCGAGCAGATCAGCACGATCTGTGAGGATGAGTTCATATTGCCTTCAAAGCTGAAGTTCTCGATCCCGCCTGCTTTTGCGACAAGGACGGAGACAATTCCTGATACCACCGCGGCGATCAGGCTACAGATCTCGGCGATGAAGATTTTTGTCACGCCTTTTTTGGCTTTGGGAAACATCATAAGCATACACTCCTTTCCAAATTAACTCTATCATAATATATATTCTGCGAAAAATCAAGGGATTTAGATGAGTTGGATGATTGCGGAATGCAGGTGGGACTGTGGGAGTTAGGAGTTGAGGTGCTGTCCAAATCTTTTGAGGTGCTGTCAAAATCTTGATTTTGGTTACAGCACCCATGCGTTAGCTGATTTGGCATACAGCACCCATGCAAGGCTCTCCCAAGAATCGGAACGGACGATTGAGTCCGTGATCGATGATTGGCTGAGAGCTACTGCGAGGAGTTAGGAGTTAGGAGTTGGAAATAACTCGCACTCTTTGTTAAGAGGATCTTTCGGATCAGTTTGCCCCTCATCCGACCAATTTGCCACGGGCAAATTGCCCACCTTCCCCCCGAGGGGAAGGCTTTAGGCAAACGGAAGGGAGGGTGTTTTCTCACACCCTCCCTGCAATTTGATTATACTTTTTTCCATTTCCGAACTGCCGTTGATGAAACGGTATCCATAACATCGAACGATATGAAAGACATTACCGAAACAGGTCATTCCGACCCGCCGTTGGTGGATGATATTTGTCCCATCAAGTGATATATATAGACGAAACAGAAAGATTCCATTCCGATCCGCCGTTGATATAAGTTGTCCGAACGATCAAATCTTGCAAAAGGCGGAACTAAGACACACGTGTCGGTGGAACTAAGACACACGTGTCAGCGGTCTTCTCGGAAGTAGGAGAGGCCGAGCGCCTCGGGCGGCTGACTCTCACGCTTGTCGCGCATGGAGTTGATGATCAGCACCAGCACGGTGACGAGGTAGGGCGCCATCTTGATCAGTTCCTGCGTGCTCATGTCCACGGGGATGAACGGGAAGAACTGGTTGAGGTAGTTGTGGACAATATACAGTCCGCCGAACAGGATGGAGCCGATGATAGCGAAGTTCGGCTTCCAGACGGTGAAGATAACCAGCGCGATCGCCAGCCATCCGCGGTCGCCGAAGCCGTCGTTTGACCATACGCCGCTGACATAGTCCATGACGTAGTACAAGCCGCCCAGACCCGCGATCATACTGCCGATGCAGGTGGCAAAATACTTGTAGCGTGTAACGTTGACGCCTGCCGCGTCCGCGGTAGCCGGGTTCTCACCGACAGCGCGCAGGTTCAGACCGGTACGGGTCTTTTTCAAAAACAGCGAGGTCACGATCGCGATGATGACCGCGAGATACGCGAGGAAGCCGTAGCTGAGGAAGATCTCGCCGAACCAGCCCAGATTATCGGCAAAGGGCAGGTGGGCGGAGAAGAATTTTGAGGTCGTGCTCAGGGTGATGGACGGCACGTCGGCGCCGACGATCTTGATCAGCGAGCCGCCGAAGAAGTTGCCCAGACCCACGCCGAAGGTGGTGATGGCAAGACCGGTCACGTTCTGATTGGCGCGCAGGGTGGTGGTCAGGAACGAGTAGATCAGACCCATGATCAGCGAGCCGAGCAGACTGCTCAGCAGGGGGATCATGATCGCTAAGAAGGGATTCGCCATGCTCTTGTCGGGCAGGGAATTCTCATACATAAAAGCGCCGATAACGCCGGAGATACCGCCGACATACATGACGCCGGGGATACCGAGGTTGAGGTTACCGCTCTTTTCGGTGACGATCTCACCGGTAGCGCCGAACAGCAGGGGAATACCCTGCATGATCGCGCGATGGATGAAAGATACGATCATTTCGACTCAACCTCCTTCGCGTGTGTTCTCTTGATACTGTAGTTGATAAAGAACTCGGAGCCGATGATGAAGAAGATGATAATACCGGCAATGATCTCCGAGAAAGAGGTGTTGAGTCCGAATACGGTAGAGATCTCGATCGCGCCGCGCTCCATGAACACGAGCAGCAGGGAGGTCAGCACCATGAACAGCGGATTGAATTTGGCAAGCCAGGATACCATGATCGCGGTAAAGCCTCTGCCGGCGGCGGTGTTGGGGGTGATGGTATGGTCGGTACCCGATACCAGCAGCATACCGGCGACGCCGCATAACGCGCCGGAGATCAGCATGGTGCGGATGATGACCTTCTTGACGTTGATACCGGCATAGCGCGCGGTATTGACGCTCTCGCCGACGACGGCGATCTCATAGCCCTGCTTGGAGCGGTTGAGGTAGAAGTACATCAGCACGGTGAGCACGGCGACGATGATGATATTGAGCAGATAACCGTATTTGTCCACCGACTGGGGCAGATTCAGCCAGCCGGCATGGTTATCGGTGTTGATGGTATTGATGACGTTGTTACCCTTGTTGGACGACCAGACATAGGTGAAGTAGGAAACGATCTGGATCGCGATGTAGTTCATCATCAGGGTGAAGAGGGTCTCATTGGTGTTCCAGAACGCCTTGAACACCGCCGGGATGACGCCCCAGATCGCGCCGCAGAGGATGCTGACGACGATGACCAGCACCAGCACCACGGGAGCAGGGAGCTTGTGACCGAGCAGCAGCATGACCGCCGTCGCGCCCAAGCCGCCCATGAGTACCTGACCCTCGGCGCCGATGTTCCAAAATCGCATCTTGAACGCGGGGGTAACGGCGAGGGAAACGCATAACAGCAGCGCGACCTCCTGCAGCAGCACCCACACACGGCGCGCGGAGCCGACAGCGCCCTTGATCATGGTACCGTAGACCTCAAGGGGATTATCGCCCGTAACCAGAACGATGATGATCGCGCAAACGATCAAAGAGGCGAGAACGGAAAGGATACGGATCATCCACGACTTCCATGTCGGCATGTCCGTGCGCTTGACGATATGGAACGGCTTCTCTTTGGAGCTCGCTTCCCTTGTCACGGCTTTTGTTGTTGTCATCATTCTCCCTCCTTTTCTTCGGTATTCAGGTTGGTCATCATCAGACCGACCTCTTCCTTTGTAGCGGTTCTGCCGTCAACGATACCGTTGAGCTTGCCGCCGCACAGCACCGCGATACGGTCGCACAGCGCCAGCAGAACGTCGAGATCCTCGCCGACATAGATGACGGCGACGCCCTTTTTCTTCTGTTCATTTAAGAGTCTGTAGATGGTATAGGATGTGTTGATATCCAGACCGCGCACCGCGTACGCCGCCATCAGCACCGTAGGATCGGAGGCGATCTCACGACCGACCAGCACCTTCTGGACGTTACCGCCCGAGAGCTTGCGGACGGGCGTGGAGATACCGGGGGTGACGACCTCGAGCTCATCCCTGACCTTGATCGCCAATTCACGCGGCGCTTTTCGGTTGGTAAAAGGGCTGTGACCCTTTTCATAGGAGCGCAGCATCATGTTGTCGGACATGCCCATCGCGCCGACCAGACCCATGCCGAGTCGATCCTCGGGCACGAAGGAGAGGGCCACGCCCCTCTTTTTGATCTCCGTAACGGATTTGCCGATCAGCTCCTCCTTGCTGCCGCTTTCGGGATCGATATAGGTGATGGACGCGCCCTCTTGTGCCGGCTGCAGACCGGCGACGGCTTCTAAGAGCTGCTTCTGTCCGGAGCCGGAGATACCGGCGATGCCGAGGATCTCGCCGCCGTACGCCTCAAGACTGACGTCATCCAGCGCGGTCACGCCGTATTTGTCCAGACAGGTGAGGTGCTCGATGGACAGCCGCAGCTGTTTATCCCCGACCTCGGGGCGCTCGATATCCAGCTCGACCTTCTGACCGACCATCATATCGGTCAGCGACTGGACAGTCGCCTCACTCGTTTTGACGGTGTCGATATATTCACCCTTGCGCAGGATGGCGACGCGGTCGGAGATCGCGAGAACCTCGTTGAGCTTATGAGTGATGATGATGATAGACTTGCCGTCCGCCTTCATATTGCGCAGTACGGCAAAGAGCTTGTCCGTTTCCTGCGGTGTGAGGACGGCGGTGGGCTCGTCGAGGATCAGGATATTCGCGCCGCGATACAGCGCCTTGACGATCTCGAGCGTCTGCTTCTGGGATACGGTCATGTTGTAGACCTTTTTCTTGGGATCTACGTCAAAGCCGTAGCGGTCGCATATCTCGGTGATCGCCTTCGCGATCTCCTTCGCGCCGCCGGTTGTCTTTTTATCCATGCCCAGCGCCACATTTTCGGTAGCGGAAAAGACGTCTACCAGCTTAAAGTGCTGGTGGATCATGCCGATACCTAAGGCATAGGCGTCCTTGGGCGAGTTGATATACGCCTCTTCACCGTTGACGAAGATCTCGCCGGAATCCTGATGATAAATGCCCGAGAGCATGTTCATCAGGGTAGTCTTACCGGAACCGTTTTCGCCCAGCAGCGCGAGGATCTCTCCGCGCATGATATCCATCGAGACGTCCTTGTTGGCAACGACCTTGGTGCCGAACGCCTTGGTGATATGGCGGAAGCTGACTGCCGCGTTATTCTCCAAAGAATTAACCCCCTCTTCTTTTGAGTGAATAATGAAAAATGAATAATGAATAATGGTGGGAAACGCTTGAGGCGTTTTGGATTGGTATTATGTGATCACATTACTATAAAAGGGTGCGGGTATCCCGCCCTTCACTATTCACTATTCACCATTCACTATTCACTTGAACTATAAACCACGTAAAGGGAAGCCGTGAAAACAGCTTCCCTTTACAGTATTGGATCGTTAAATTAGAACTTGGTGTTCAGCAGGGTGATGCCGTCGATGTCCAGAGCAAAGTAAGGAGCGGAACGGTATTCGGACTCATGGAAGTAACCGTCAGAGATTACCTCGGTGTCGCCTGCGAATGCCTCGTCGGTATCGACGTCAGCCATGTAGCTGGTCAAATGACCGTCGCCGTCAACCTTAGCGCCGATGTTGAGCTGCTTAGACTCGTCAACGGTCACGGTGAAGGCCTTGGTATCGAATACGTGGAGCTCACCGCTCTCGAGCTTCGCCTTGACCTCGTCGATCTTCGCCTGAGTATCCTTCGCGGCAGCCTTGTCGTTGACCTCGGTCAGGACAACGGACTTGGTGCCCAGCGTACCGGTCCAGTCAGCGTCGATCTTGTCGCCGTTCATCGCAGCCTTGATGGCATACTCGAGGTAGGGAGTCCAGTCGATTCTGGAGGATACGATAAAGGTGTTGGGGCAGGAAGCCAGAGTAGAACCGTTGTAGGAAACGTTGGGAACACCGGCGTCCTCACAAGCGGTCGGAGCGCCCATGGAGTCAGCATGCTGAGAAATCAGGACGCAGCCGTTGTTGATCAGGGTGGTAGCAGCTTCCTTCTCGAGGGTCTCGTCATACCATGAACCGGTGAACTGTACCTCCATGGTAGCAGTCGGGCAGATGGAGCGAGCGCCGAGGAAGAAGGAGGTGTAACCGGACTTAACCTCTGCGTAGGTGTAAGCGCCGACATAACCGATCTTCGCCTTGTCAGCGGTGATCTTGCCGCTCTCGATCATCTCGTTGAGCTTGAGACCCGCGGCAACGCCGGCGAGGTAACGGCCTTCGTAGATGGAAGCGAAAGCATTGTGATAGTTATCGAGCTTCTCGGTGTGCGCCATGGTACCGGTCGCGTGAGCAAACTGAACCTTGGGGTTCGCCTTGGCAGCCTCAATCATGTAGGACTCATGACCGAAGGAATCAGCGAATACAAAGCCGCAGCCCTGATCGACTAAATCAAGAGCGGTCTCTTTGCAGGCGTTGGACTCGTCGATGTTGGTCTTGAGGATGCACTCTACACCGAGTTTCTCACAAGCAGCCTTGGCAGCGTTGATGAAGTTGAGGTCATAGGTGGAGTTCTCATCATGCAGGAAGATGAAACCGGCCTTGAAGTCAGACTTCTTCTGGTCAGCAGTAGCCGCGCTGTTGTTATTGTTGTCGGCAGGCTTGGAGCCGCCGCACGCAGCGAGAGCGCCGCATACAAACAGAGCAACTAAAAGCATAGCGATAATTTTCTTCATTTTTTCCTCCTAATAATTCTATTAAGGATTTTTACATTGTGTCCCCCAAACAGGAACACGTCTGACAAATAAATTATACATAAATTGACTTCGCTTGACAATCCATTATTGTGTCAAATTTGTAACTCTTAACAGGGCTTATTTTATCATTTTTAACAAATTGTGAACAAGAGCCATTGCTAACCGATCATTAAATTTCTGTTGCGGAAAAAAGCGATTTTATATTGAAAGGTGACCTTCACCGCAGTATAATAAAAATATAACAATGTGTTATCAGGACAAAGGAAGAATACTATGAACAGTTTCATCATCCACGGCGATATCTGCTACAGCACCGATAAGAACACGCTGATCACGTATGAGGGCGGCTATCTGGTATGCGAGGACGGTATCTCGCAGGGCGTTTTTGACGCCGTTCCCGAACAGTACGCCCCTCTGAAGATCCACGACTACAGCGGCATGCTGGTCATGCCGGGCATGGTCGATCTGCACATCCACGCGCCGCAGTACGCCTACCGCGGTCTGGGCATGGACAGAGAGCTGCTCGACTGGCTGAACACCTACGCCTTCCCCGAGGAGAGCAAGTACGGCGATCTCAGCTATGCCGACAAAGCGTATACCATCTTCGCCGACGCGGTCAAAAGGAGCGCCACCACACGCCTCGCGGTCTTTGGCACGCTGCACAGAGAGGCGACCGAGCTCTTGATGGATAAGCTCGAAAAGAGCGGCGCAGTCAGCTTCGTGGGCAAGGTCAACATGGATCGCAACTCCCCCGACGAGCTGCGTGAAGCCTCTGCAAAGGCTTCCCTCGCCGACACCGAACGCTTCATCAAAGAAACACAGCACAAATACAAAAATACCGCGCCCATCATCACGCCGCGCTTTACGCCCTCATGCACCGACGAGCTGATGCAGGGCTTGGGCGAGCTGAGCCGCCAATACGGGGTGCGCGTGCAGTCGCACCTGAGCGAGAACCCCGGCGAGGTGGAATGGGTCAGGGAATTGTGTCCGTGGGCGGAGAATTACGGCGAAACGTATAACCGCTTCGGGCTGTTCGGCAAGGATGAAAAGACCATTATGGCGCACTGCGTGTA
The DNA here is from genome assembly GCA_002394725.1 of Ruminococcaceae bacterium UBA4306. Taxonomy (GTDB): domain Bacteria; phylum Bacillota; class Clostridia; order Oscillospirales; family Acutalibacteraceae; genus Ruminococcoides. The sequence continues at coordinate 1,055 of DGUQ01000096.1, read as the reverse complement.
CTCCGACGACAACGAGATAGCGCGCATGAAGGAGAACGGCGTGTTCATCGCGCACTGTCCGGCGTCGAACACCAACGTCGCCTCGGGTATCGCGCCGATGCGCAGGTACCTTGATCTGGACATGAACCTCGGACTCGGCTCAGACGTCGCCGGCGGTCACAGCGAGAGCATGTTCACCGCGATGGTGGACGCGCTGCAGGCAAGCCGGCTGTACTGGCGGCTGGTCGATCAACGCCAAAAGCCGCTGAACGTCACCGAGGTCTTTTATCTGGCGACCAAGGGCGGCGGCGCTTTCTTCGGCAAGGTCGGCTCCTTTGAAAAAGGCTACGAATGTGACGCGGTCATCCTCGACGACAGCCTCCTCCCCCATCCGCAAGAGCTGAGCCTGCACGAGCGCCTAGAGAGAGCGATCTACCTCGGCGGCGATATCAAGGCGCTGAGGGCTAAGTATTGCAGGGGCGCTTTGGTTAGTGAATGGTGAATAGTGAATGGTGAATGGTTGTGGGAAACGCTGACGCGTTTTGGATCAATATACCAAAGATATGAAAATAACGCTCGTGACTCTCTAAAAGGTCACGAGCGTTATTATGATACAGGTATAGACGGAGTCCACCATCGACTCCTCACTTAATGCTTCTTTGCCTTTAACGCTTTTCTCTCCGCTCTGAGCTGATCATAATTCTTCGGCTTTCTGCGCATATAATCCATGAAGAAGTTACAGAACTTTCCGGTCAGGGCGCACAGCACCAGCGAAGCGGCAAAGCTGCCGAAATACAGCATGATCTGCGCCTCGGGATGAGCCGAGGGAATCTTGTAGATGCGCTCCAGATAGTGGTTGAGGTTCAGATAGATCATGTAGTATTCCATCGAATACATGCCGACGAACTCAAAGAAGTTGCGCAGCGTATTGCCCCTGCCGGCATGGCGGATCGAGGTACAGATCCAGCTGAGCAAGACGACCAGCGCCATCGCCGCGATCGAACCGCAGTAGCGATAGAAGAAGATGTACATCGTCTCCTTCGCCTTGGTGTAGCCGGGCACGAGCGCCTTGATGA
>DGUQ01000167.1:6596-11713 GCA_002394725.1 Ruminococcaceae bacterium UBA4306 | reverse complement strand
TGCTTTATCGCGGATAATGCTCGCGAGTCGGGTCACATCGTGATTATCCGCAAAGTTGTACATGTAGATATTCTTGTACATGCCCCAGTCGCCGACCTGACGATCGACGGAATGAGCGAATTCAAAATAATTGCGGTCGTTGTGGCTGGAGAAAAGCCCCTTGTAGATCTCGTAATTGGTGACGGAATCCAGCGTTTCCGCGTTTGCCAGACGGTTGTAATCGCCGCCGACGATCTCTCCGAACATCCAGAAATCGGGCTTTTTCTCTTTGGTAACACCGCGCAGACGCTTGAAGAAGTTCACATCCATCACATTGGCGGCGTCCAGACGCAGACCGTCGATATCGAATTCGTCGATCCAGTAGCGCACCGCGTCAAAGAGGTAGTTCAGAACATCCTCATTGTTCAGATTGAGCTTGACCAAATCATAGAAGCCTGCCCAACCCTCATAGCTGAAATGATCGCCGTAGGGACTCTGCTGATCAAAGCGGATATTCTGGAACCACGAGGTATAGGGCGAGCCCATGCCTTTTTCCTGCATATCCTTGAAAGCGAAGAAATCGCGCCCTACATGGTTGAATACGCCGTCCAGGATCACGCGGATACCGTTTTGATGCAGGGTATCGCAGATCTTCTTGAAGCTCTCGTTATCACCCAGACGGCTGTCGATCTTTTTGTAATCGATCGTGTCATAACCGTGACGGGTGCTCTCGAATACCGGATTGAACAGAATACAGTTGACGCCCATCTTCTTGAAATGGGGGATAAAGTCATAGATCTTGTCCAGACGGTAATTCAGCTGAAAATCATTTTCCTTCGGCGCTCCGCAGAAGCCGAACGGATAAATATTATAAATCACAGTGTTATGAATCCAGTGCATACATGATACCTCCTTTGTTTGCACAAATTCTCTATGAGTATAGCATTTTTTTGAGTAAAGTCAAATAATTGTTGTATTAATCGTTGTTTTGTGCTAATATAAAGAGCGTGATAATCAACTAACAACATGATCGAGGTGCAATGATGGCGAAATATTTCGATAAAGATGAGATCAAGGAGTCAAGCTCCGAAAAGAAAGTCCGCATTTTTCTGGCGGTTATGTATTTCCTGCTGGTTTTGGTAATGGTCTGGATGCCCTTGATGTACGGTCCTGTCAATGATGAGGGACAGTATTCCATCCTCACGGCAGTCAATCTCCTGATCCAGCCCAACGGCTACGGCAGTGCCGGTCAGGTGATGGGCGCGGTCTACGGCGCGATTTTGGTCATCCTGCCGATCGTATCGTTCTTTTTCTTTATTTTGGATAAAAAATCCAAGAAAAAGTATATCATCAGCTATATCACCTGCATACTCAGCGCAATCGTCATTTGCTTCGGACCGGGCTCTTCGATTGCTTACGGCGGTATCGTCAGCCTGATTATGATCCTTGTCATCATGTTCATGACCACGCAGGGCTTTCAAGCGACACGCATGAGAGAAAGAGCCGACGCCGAGGAGAAAACAGAATAACTTCTTTTCGCTTTATGCCGCGCATATACTGTCTTGGTGATGGTTATGCGCGGTAAGTTTATTCTTTCAGTCATTCTTTTGGCGGCGGTACTCAGCCTGTCGGGGTGTGTCAAAAGCATCGAGCGACCCTCGGATGAGCTGAGGATGTACACATGGAGCGGTTCTTTCGATAACGGCGCCGATGTGACCTTATCCTTTTCTCAGACAGATGGGTATCTTGCTATCGAGGGCGACGAGCCGCTGCATATCAGCGGATTATGTATGCTGACGGATGATGTACTGCTGATTTTTGACGATAACAGCGGCATGAATTATTCCTTCGGCTACCATTTGTACGGCGATCGGGTAGAGCTGAGCCGTGACGGCAGTGTGCTGACGCTGAAAAAGAATGATTCCAATTGATTTATTTATAATTCTCCTACGCTATTGTAAAATAAAGGCGGATTTGCTATAGTAATGTCGCATGAAAAAGGACAAATAATAGAAGGGTTCGATAAAATGAAATTTGTGAAAAATTTGTTTTCCGCCGTACTGGCAGGTATCATGATATCGTTCGGCGGCGCGGTCTATTTGGCGTGCGTCGCGATCGAAAAAGCGCCCCTCGGCGCGATCATGTTCTCGCTGGGACTCTCGGTGATCCTGATCATGGGCTTTTTGCTGTTCACAGGCAAGACCGCCTATCTGCTTGAGAATAAGCCGTCCTATATCCCGTATCTCTGCACGATCTGGCTGGGTAACATCCTCGGCTGTATGCTGATGGGCACCCTTGTGATGTTTGCAAAGCCGAATCTCGCCGAGACCGCTAAGACGATTTGTGAAGCAAAGCTCACCCAGTCATGGTGGCAGACCGTCATCCTCGGCGCGTTATGCGGCATCCTCGTCTATATCGCGGTGGATTATTTTAAGAGCGACAAGGATAAAAAGGCGCTTCCCAAGTACATTTTGGTGTTCACCTGTGTGCCCGCGTTCATCCTCTGCGGCTTTGAGCACAGCGTAGCGGACATGTTCTATTTTGCCGCTTCATCCGCTTATTCACTGTATTCCGTAAAGGGGATCGTCTACATCCTTTTGGTATCGCTCGGCAACCTCATCGGCGCCGTCGCGTTCCATATGGTCAAAAAAGCCGTTTTGTCTAAATAATTGCATAAATATCATGGTCGAAAAAGTCGCAGTTTGGTGCGACTTTTTTCATTTTATTATTGCTATAACAGTGTTTTTGTGTTATAATAAGCTGTCAAATTATGCGTAGTATTTGATTTGTCGTTGCGAGGTTCGGCAATGCAGTCGAACCGTAGCGATCTCAACCGAATATGAGAAAGGGATTTCTTTCTCGAACATTCGAGTATGTATTCATTACAAGGAGTTGAGCTTTTGGTTATCCTCGGTATCGATCCCGGCTACGCGATCGTCGGGTGGGGTGTAATTGAATATCATGGCACCTCGCACCGTCCTGTCGCTTTCGGCGCGATCACGACTAAGGCGCATACGGATTTCAACGTGCGGCTTCAGCAGATCTATGACGATACCGTTGAGCTGATCGGGCGTGCCAAGCCCGATGTGATGTCGATCGAAAAGCTCTATTTCAATACCAATACCACCACGGCGATCCAGGTGGCGCAGGCACGCGGCGTGATCCTTTTAGCCGCGCAGCAGGCGCGTATCCCTGTCTATGAATACACGCCCCTGCAAGTCAAAACCGCTGTCACGGGCTACGGCAGGGCGCACAAGCCGCAGGTCATGGAGATGACGCGCAGACTGCTGCATCTCAAAGAAGTACCCAAGCCCGATGATACCGCCGACGCGCTCGCTCTCGCGATCACGCACACACAGGCGGCAGGCACCACCTTACGCGATACAATGATGAAACGAGGAATCAAGTAATGATATATTCCGTCAGAGGCAATCTGATTTTAATGGACGCCGGCTTTGCCGTGATTGAATGCGGCGGCGTCGGCTATCGGGTGCAGACCTCTCTTACGACCCAAAAACAGCTCAAGCTGAATACCGAGACCATGCTCTACACCTATATGAATGTCCGCGAGGACGCGATGGAGCTGTTCGGCTTTGCCTCCAAGGGTGAGTTGAACACCTTCAAGATGCTGATCGGCATCACGGGCGTCGGTCCCAAGGTGGCGCTCGCGATCCTTTCGGATCTGACAAGCGAGCAGATCGCGATGTGCGTCTCCTCCGGCGACAGCAAGACCCTGACCCGTGCCAACGGCGTCGGGCCGAAGCTCGCCCAGCGTATCGTGCTCGAATTGAAGGACAAGATCAAGGGCGTGGTCGATACGGCAGGCTTTGACGTCAGCAAGGGCAGTGTGATCGCGGATACAGGCAATGTGCCGAAGGCGGTTGCGGCGCTCGCGGTGCTGGGCTATTCCGCCGCCGACGTCACGCCGATCCTCTCAAAGCTCGACCCGAGTATGTCGGTTGAAGCGATGATAGAGGCGACCTTGAAGCAAATGGCGTAATCGTACTGTGTAAGGGGGAGTCGTACCTCTCCCGATCAATTTAATCACTTTTTCGAAAGGATCAGTGTAATGGATTATAACACGGATTTTGAGATGGATTTTGAGGATCGTATCATGGATACCTCGGAGATTCCGTCCGACGCGACTGATTCCGATAACCCTCTGCGACCGAAAACGCTGGAGGATTATATCGGTCAGGATAAAGCAAAAGAGAATTTAAGAATATTTATCGAAGCGGCAAAAAAGCGCGGCGAATCGCTCGACCACGTGCTTTTGTACGGCCCTCCCGGACTGGGCAAGACCACCCTCTCGGGTATTATTGCCAATGAGATGGGCGTGAATATCCGTATCACCTCGGGTCCTGCCATCGAAAAGCCCGGTGATCTGGCGGCATTGCTCACCAATCTGAACCCCGGCGACGTGCTGTTCATCGATGAAATCCACCGACTCTCTCGTTCCGTCGAAGAGATCCTCTATCCGTCGATGGAGGACTTCGCGATCGATATCATCACCGGTAAGGGACAGATGGCGGCGTCCTATCATTTGCCGCTGCCGAAGTTTACTTTAGTCGGCGCGACGACAAGGGCTGGTCAGCTGACCGCGCCTTTGCGCGATCGTTTCGGCGTTGTATTGCGGCTTGAAATGTACACTCCCGTGGAACTGGCGAAGATCATCACCCGATCCGCCGGGATATTGGATATCAAGATCGATGAGGAAGGCGCATTGGAGCTTGCTTCCCGATCGCGCGGCACACCCCGTATTGCCAACCGCCTGTTAAAGCGTGTGCGCGATTTCTCTGAGGTGATCTCCGACGGTGTGATCACGCTGGAGGTGGCGCAGACGGCGCTCGACAGACTGGAGATCGACGAGCTGGGTCTGGATCAAAACGACAGGCGTATGCTCGAGGCGATGATCAAGTATTATCGCGGCGGTCCTGTCGGACTGGAAACACTGGCGGCGGCGATCGGTGAAGAAGCCGTCACCATCGAGGACGTCTATGAACCGTATCTGATGCAGATCGGCTTTTTGTCCCGTACTCCGCGCGGTCGCTGTGTCACCGCGGCAGCGTATGAGCACCTCGGCTACAAAGTCCCTGCCAATACCGCTGCGGCACAAGGCAGTTTGTTTGATTGATATA
>DGUQ01000167.1:0-6465 GCA_002394725.1 Ruminococcaceae bacterium UBA4306 | reverse complement strand
GATTGGAGCGATTATGAGCTCATTGATTCCTCACGCGGTGAACGCTTAGAGCGTTGGGGCGATATTATCCTGATCCGTCCCGATCCGCAGGTCATCTGGAATACCGAGCGCAAAAATCCGCTCTGGCATAACGCCCACGCCCGTTACATCCGCTCAAATACGGGCGGCGGTAAGTGGCAGATGTTCAAAAAAGTCCCTGCCTCATGGCAGGTCAAATACCGTGATCTTGTGTTCAACGTCAAGCCCATGGGCTTCAAGCATACCGGCGTCTTTCCCGAGCAGGCAGTCAACTGGGATTTTGCCGGGGATATCATCCGCAAATCCGACCGTCAGCTCAATGTCCTCAACCTCTTTGGTTATACAGGCTGCGCGACCATCGCGTGCCTTCATGCCGGCGCTAAGGTCTGTCATGTGGACGCCGCCAAGGGCATGGTCAACTGGGCAAAGGAGAACGCGATCTCATCCGATGTCGCCGACCATCCGGTGCGCTGGATCGTTGATGACTGCGCAAAGTTCGTCGCCCGTGAGATCCGTCGGGGTCACAAATACCATGGCATTATCATGGATCCTCCGTCCTACGGACGCGGTCCGAACGGCGAGATCTGGAAGCTGGAGGAACGTATCTACGAGTTTGTGGAGCTGTGTTCCGGTGTGCTTGCCGATGACGCCGCGTTTGTGATCTTGAATTCTTACACCACGGGCTTATCACCCTCGGTGATGGAATATATCTTAGGATCGGTCATCAAAAGCCGATTCGGCGGTACCGTGTCATCCGACGAGATCGGATTGGACGTCACCGAGTCAGGGCTGACCCTTCCGTGCGGTTCTACCGCGATATGGCGCAGATGATTTGAGCTTTCGTCAATTCATTCTGCCGGTTATTTGGAGAGTATATGGATTATATTTCTGTACAAAACGTTACATTTCAATATGAGTCGCAGGACGATTCGGATACCGTATCGAAAAAGCAGGTGCTCAACGATATCAGCTTAACGATCAAAAAAGGCGAGTTCGTCGCGATCCTCGGGCATAACGGTTCGGGAAAAAGCACGATCGCCAAGCACCTCAACGCAATGTTGCTGCCCTCCTCGGGCAAGGTATACATCGACGGTATGGATACCGCTGACGAGAAGCTCACCTATGATATCCGACGCAAGGTCGGTCTGGTACTGCAAAACCCCGATAATCAGCTTGTCGCCAGTATCGTGGAGGAGGATGTCGCGTTCGGCCCCGAGAACCTCGGGATCCCGTCCGAGGAGATTCGCGAGAGGGTCGATGAAGCGCTGAAAGCGGTCGATATGTATGACTATCGCCTCCATGCGCCCCACAAGCTCAGCGGCGGTCAAAAGCAGCGTATCGCGATCGCCGGCATCATCGCCATGAAGCCCGATTGTATCGTGCTGGATGAACCGACCGCTATGCTCGATCCCAAGGGCAGACAGGAGGTCATGGACACGATCCTCAAGCTCAACCGCGAGAACGGCATCACGATCGTGATGATCACGCATTATATGGAAGAAGCTGTGCTTGCCGACAAGGTCTTTGTGATCGATAACGGCAGGATGCTCACCTCGGGTGTGCCGCGTGAGGTGTTCTCACAGGTGGAGTTGCTCAAAAAGCACCGTCTGGATGTCCCACAGGCGACGGAGCTTTGCTATAAGCTGCGTGCCTGCGGCGTCGAGATCAAGGAGCTTCCTCTTACCGAGGAAGAATGCACCTCTTTACTTAAGGAGGTGCTTCGATGAGTTTACTCAGCGTAAAGGATGTTTCCTTTGTCTATTCACAGAAAACGCCGTTTGAGCATACCGCGGTCGAGAATGTCAGCTTTGATGTGGATCAGGGCGATTTTATCGGCATTATCGGTCATACCGGTTCAGGCAAATCCACTCTGGTGCAGATGCTCAACGGGCTCTTAAAGCCCACCTCGGGTTCGATCACACTGGATGGGATCGATATCTGGGATAAACCCAAGGAGATCAGAAAGATCCGTTTCCGGGTCGGTCTGGTGTTCCAGTATCCCGAGTACCAGCTGTTTGAAGAAACAGTCGAAAAAGATATTTCCTTCGGTCCGATGAATATGGGACTGAGTGAAGAAGAGATAAAAGATCGTGTACACTCTGCCGCTCAGTTTGTCGGATTGGATACGGAGCTTTTGCAAAAATCCCCGTTTGATCTGTCCGGCGGTGAAAAGCGCCGTGCCGCGATCGCGGGCGTGATCGCGATGGATCCCGATATCCTGATCCTCGATGAACCCTGCGCGGGACTCGATCCCTTGGGCAGAGACGTCCTGCTCGCTCAGATCTACCGCTATCACAAGCAGCGCGGCAATACCGTATTGTTTGTTTCCCATTCCATGGAGGATGTCGCGGCGGTATGTGACAAGGCGCTGGTGATGAACCGTTCCCGTCTTGAGATGTACGACGCCTGTGACCGCGTTTTCTCACAGGGAGATCGTCTGAGCGCGATGGGACTGCGTGTGCCGCAGATCACTGCCATCGTCGATGATCTGATCGCGGCAGGTTTTCCGCTCCATCAAGGTACACTGACGGTTGAGAACGCCGTTCATGATATCACCGAGTATATGAAGAAGGAGGGTCGTCTATGAGAGATATTACCCTCGGACAGTACTTTCCTGCTGATTCGGTGATCCATCGTCTTGACCCTCGCGTCAAGATCCTCAGCCTGATCGCGTATATCGTACTGATCTTCTGTACATTTAATTTTATTTCACTGGCATTTATGGCGGCGGTTGTGCTTTTGATCGTATTGCTGTCAAAGGTGCCGCTGAAAATGTATCTCAAAAGCCTGAAGGTGATCATCGTCATCGTTGTCATCACCTCGATGTTGAACCTGCTCTACGGATCAGGCGAACCGATCTTTCAGTGGGGCTTTATCAAGGTCACATGGGAGGGCATCAAGAACGCGATATTCGTATGCGTGCGTATTATTTGCCTGATCCTGTTCAGCTCTGTTTTGACCTTTACCACATCGCCGACCGATCTGACGGATGCGCTTGAGAGATTGATGAAGCCGCTGACGATCTTTCATGTCAAGGTGCATGAGATCGCGATGATGATGACGATCGCCCTGCGCTTTGTTCCGACCCTTCTCGAAGAAACCGACAAGATAATGGCGGCGCAAAAGGCGAGAGGCGCTGATATGGAAAGCGGCAGCCTGATCACACGTATCAAAGCGCTGGTTCCGATCCTGGTACCGCTGTTCGTCTCCGCTTTTCGACGCGCGTATGAGCTGGCGGTCGCGATGGAATGTCGCTGTTACCGCGGCGGTGAGGGACGTACCCGTATGAAGCAGCTCCATCTCGCCGGACGTGACTATATCAGCATGATATTCACCCTGCTGGTGATCGTCGGCGTGATATTGATGAATACCTTTTTGAAATTCGCTGTATGAGAAATTTACTGTTGACTTTATCCTATTGCGGAAAGAATCTCCACGGCTGGCAGATACAAGACAATGCCCTGACTGTGCAGGAGGTCTTTCAGAACGCGCTGTATCAGATCATTCATGAGCGACCCGATATCAAGGGCTGTTCACGAACCGACAGCGGCGTTCACGCCAATATGTATTGCGTATCGATGAAGATCGAGCATCCCATCACCGAGGATCATTTGATGATGGCGATGAACCGTTATCTGCCCGACGACGTAGCGGTGACCGATGTCCGTATTGTGCCCGATGACTTTCACGCGCGTTATTCCTGCAAGGGAAAGGAATATGTCTACAAGGTGTGGAACAGCCGTGTGCGCAATCCTTTTATGCAGGATCTCGTGCTGCATTATCGCTACGAGATGGATATCGAGGCGATGGATCGTGAGGCGCAGGCGTTTGTCGGCGCGCATGATTTTACCTCCTTTTGTACATTGGATAAACGGGAAAAAGGAGATTTTACCCGAACGGTAAAATATTTTAATATCACGAGAGAGGGCGATCTCGTCACCTTTACGGTAGCGGCTGACGGCTTTCTCTACAACATGGTTCGCATCATGGTGGGCACACTGCTCGCGATGAACAACGGAAGGATCCCGTTCAATACCCTCCCTCAGATCATCGAGGGGAAGAACCGTAAGCTAGCGGGGCCTACAGCGCCGTCATGCGGATTATATCTGAACAAAGTATTTTATGAATGATCTGAGTCAATAATAAACCTGAATTGGGTGAAAATATGGATGAAAAAGGAAGACGCTTTGCCGATGATGAAAAGATCATCAAGTTCAAGGATCCCGAGCAGGAAGCCCGGGAGGAGGAAAACGCAAAGCATGAGCAAGATAAGCGTTTGAAGGATAAAAACGCGAAAAAGCTGAAAAAGCTGTTAAAAAAACAGAAACGCAAAGAACTCCGTGCCCGTAAAAAGTTCCCCGATGAAGAGGATATCGAGGAGGAGAGAGCAGAGGAGGAAAAGGAGCAGGAGACTGCTGAGGACGCGGCGCCCGAGCAGGATCCTTCCCGAGAGAATCGTGATTCCGATAACGGGGAAGAAGTCGAGAATAACGACGGGGAAATAGCAGAAGATAAAGAAATCCCTGCCCAAAGACCCACGTTCGGTCATATCAAAAAGGAACCATCCTCCAAAAAGAAGAAGTTCCCTGTCAAAAGGATCATCGCGGTAGCAGTGATCATTGTGATCCTGTTTGTCGTCGTATTCGCTGTTTTCAACTCCGACAGGTTCTCCGTCCACAATATCTCCAACTTCTTCAAATACGGCGTGTTCAATCAGCAGAGCGAAGAAAAGTTCCCTCTGGATATCAAGGGCGAACGCGTCAATGCCGGCAATTTTGATTGTATCGGACAGGATATCTGTTATGTATCCGATACCAAGACCGCAACGCTCAACAACTACGGCAGAACGCTGTTCACCGAGCAGCACGCGTTTATCAATCCCGTTCTGACAGTCAGCGATAAGGGCGCTTTGGTCTATAATCTCGGCGGTATCGGTTATCAGCTGATCGACAAGGAAGGGACAGTCTACAGTGCTGAGGCAAAGGATAATCTTTTGACCGCGGATTTTGCCGATAACGGCGTCTACGCACTGGTGACCCAGAGCAGCGGATATCTCTCTAAGCTCTATGTGTATAACGAGGAGAACGAGCAGATCTTCGCCTATTCCTTCGCGGATTATTATGTTACCTCCGTCACGCTGGATTCAAGCGGCACCAAGGCTGTGGTATCGGGATTATCCGCTTTGAACGGCGTTGAGAATTCCGCGTTGTATGTACTCGACTTCACACAGGAAAAACCACTCGCCGTCAAAGAGATCGAGAACGATATCATCTATCAGGTCAAGTATCTCAGCGATAAGTACGTCTGCGCGGTCGGTCATAACGCCTCCTATGTGCTCAACACCGGCAAGGATGGCGATTTGCAGACCAATTCTTATGAAGGCAGGGCGCTGACCGCTTTTGATATCAATGATGATACCAACACCTATACCGTGTCATTGTCCAGCTCCGGCGACGGCAGAAACTGTGATATCCTGTCATATTCCACCGTGGGGAATTCGGTAAAATCCTTCTCGGTCGATAAGAAGATCATCAATATCTCTACATATAAAGGCAGAGTCGCGCTGTTGACCGGCGACTCGGTGATGTTGTATTCCAAGGACGGCAAGTCGTATTCCGAAAAAGAATTGAATTCTGATCCGCACACTGTCGTCATGTACACATCCTCCGACGCGTATGTCCTGTGCACGGGATATATCGATTCTGTCTCTCTGTGAGGTGCAGGATGGTTTTTGATGTAATCGTAGTATTGATCTTTATTGTGTTGATCGTGTTGAATATCTATCGCGGCGCCGCCAGATCGCTGGCGCGTCTGATCGCGATGGTGATCTCCTATCTGGCGGCTACCGCGCTCGGGCAATGGCTCTCGCTGTTGTCCTATAACGCGATTGTCAGACCGGCTATGGAAAAGGCGGTCACCAACGCCGTGAGCGGTGTGAGCACCAAAGCGGCTGACAGCATTATCACGGCGCTGCCTTCGTGGCTGACGGGGATCACGAATCTGGATGCGGAGGATCTCACGCGGGCGTTCTCCGATCCGATCTCTAACGCGACCGGTACGATCAGTGAGGCGGTCAACACCGCTGTCAAGCCTGTCGCGTGCGGCATATTGACGTTTTTCATCACGCTGTTGGCGTTTTTATTCCTGATGATCATTCTGCAAAGGATATTAGTCAGACCGCTCTCGCATCTGTTCCGGTTCCCGGTGCTGAATGTCATCAACCGCGTCGGCGGAGCGGTGATCGGATTGATCGACGCCGTATTACTGGTTTGCATGTTCGCGTATCTGACCAAGCTCATTATCGTGAATGTCGGAACGAGTTCATCATGGTTCAACGAGTCAACAATTAACAATTCCTTCATATTCTATCACTTCTATAGTGGTAATATATTTACGTGGATCGGTTCAATGATCTCAAGTAAATGATTTTGAAGGAAGCTGAATAAG
>DGUQ01000060.1 GCA_002394725.1 Ruminococcaceae bacterium UBA4306 | reverse complement strand
CGACATTTACTTTTTCATTCTAAGTCCTGTGATTCTATTGTATAACAACACGTTGCCCATAAACGGGACTCTAACACGCGTGTTGGCGGCGCGTGTGGACATGCGTGCCTTTTTTTGTTTTACTCACGTATTTTGTGGCTCAATAGCCTCCCTTTCCTAAGGTGAGATTCTGTCCAAAACTGGTTTTGGAAAACAGAATCCATACACCGGAGAGGTGGCACAAAGTGCCGGAGGGTTGATTCTGAAAGGGGTATTCTTTCCTTTTAAACCGCCGCAAAGCCGTTTTCCAGATCGGCGATGATATCGTCGATGTGCTCCGTGCCGATGGACAGGCGGATGGTGTTCTGATAAATACCCTGCTCCGCAAGCTCCTCGTCACTCAGCTGAGAGTGGGTGGTGGAGGCAGGATGGATGACAAGACTCTTCACGTCGGCGACATTCGCGAGCAGGGAGAAGATTTGGAGATTGTCGATGAACTTCCACGCTTCTTCCTTACCGCCCTTGATCTCAAAGGTGAAGATGGACGCGCCGCCGTTCGGGAAATACTTCTGATACAGCGCGTGATCGGGATGATCGGGCAGGGAGGGATGGTTGACTTTCTCGACCTGCGGATGCTTATTGAGGAATTCCACGACCTTCTTGGTGTTCTCCGCGTGGCGGTCGAGCCTGAGCGAGAGGGTCTCGACGCCCTGTAACAGCAGGAACGCGTTAAAGGGAGAGATCGCCGCGCCGGTATCGCGCAGGAGGATCGCGCGGATGTAGGTGACGAATGCCGCGGGACCGACTGCGTCATAGAAGCTCACGCCGTGATAGCTCGGATTCGGCGCAGCAATGTTCGGATAGTTGCCGCTTTTGCTCCAATCGAATTTGCCTGACTCCACGATCACGCCGCCGAGGGTGGTGCCGTGTCCGCCGAGGAACTTGGTTGCCGAGTGCACGACGATGTCCGCGCCGTGCTCGATCGGACGGATCAGATAGGGCGTGCCGAAGGTGTTGTCCACGACGACGGGCAGTCCGTGACGATGGGCGATCGCGGCGATTGCGTCGATGTCGGGGATATCGCTGTTGGGATTGCCGAGGGTTTCGAGATAGATGGCACGTGTGTTGTCCCGGATCGCGTTCTCTACTTCATCGAGGTCGTGCGCGTCCACAAAGGTCGTGTCAATGCCGTACTGCGGCAGGGTGTGGGCGAGCAGGTTGTAGCTGCCGCCGTAGATGGTCTTTTGCGCCACGATATGACCGCCGTTCGCGGCAAGCGCTTCGATGGTGTAGGTGATCGCCGCAGCACCCGACGCGAGCGCCAGCGCCGCGCTGCCGCCCTCTAACGCGGCGACGCGCTTCTCCAGCACCTCCTGCGTGGAGTTGGTCAGTCTGCCGTAGATGTTGCCGGCGTCGGCAAGCCCAAAGCGGTCGGCGGCATGCTGAGAGTTGTGGAAGACATAAGAGGTGGTCTGGTAGATCGGGACAGCTCTTGCATCGGTAGCGGGGTCAGCCTGCTCCTGACCGACATGTAACTGTAAGGTTTCAAATTTATAATTGCTCATGATAAAGTTCCTTTCTAAATTGATATGATGATATTGAGGGAAAGATGATACTTGAAGCCTCCCTTTTCTAAGGGAGGTGGCTCCAAAGGAGCCGGAGGGTTGGTATTTAAAAACGAGCGTTTCCTTTGGGATGATTATGCATAAGAAATGCCCGGCTAATCTCCCGGGCAACATGGCAAGCTAAACAACGTCAGCGTTTCAGAGCACAGTGAAGGATGCTCCGACCATATTGACATGCCCGGGAGTTGAACATTCGACACTGCATGATGGGGGACTGCTCAAAAAACGTTGCTGACATAGTTGTTTCTCCTTTCATCGATTTGTCATTGCGAGCACTCTCTCAACGACAATCGCATTATAACACTACCTACCTACTATGTCAATAGGTAAAAGCAATTTTTTTCATTTTTGTATGAAAAAGCCCGTGAGATAATCGATAAACGGCTGTCTCATGGGCTTTTCGGTGATTTATTATGTCAGGATCATCATCGAGCTTTTATGTGCGAAAGATGCGCAATCCTGTACATTATTCGGATTTGTTTTTCTTTTTCTCGTAATCCTCGAGCGCACTCTGGATCGCTTCTTCCGCGAGTACGGAGCAGTGCATTTTGTGGGGCGGCAGTCCGTCCAGCGCCTCGGCGACCGCTTTATTGGTCAACAGCATCGCCTCGGCAACGGGCTTGCCCTTGATCATCTCGGTCGCCATCGAGCTCGAGGCGATCGCACTGGCGCATCCGAAGGTCTCGAATTTGACGTCCGAGATCACCTCGTTGTCGATCTTCAAATACATCTTCATGATGTCGCCGCATTTTGCGTTGCCGACCTCGCCGACGCCGTCCGCGTCCTCGATCACACCCACATTCTGTGGATTCAAAAAGTGTTCCATTACCTTTTCACTATATAATGCCATCATGTACCTCCTACTTCAATATGAATTCTTTCTTGCCGCTCATCAGATCGCGCCAAACAGGGGAGAAACTCCTCAGGTACGCGACGACCTCCTTGACGGCATCGATGATATAATCCGCTTCCTCTATCGTGATCTCGTCGCCGATGCTCAGCCGCAGGGAGCCGTGGGCGACGTCGTGGATGCGCCCGATCGCCAGCAGAACATGGCTCGGATCAAGCGCGCCCGAGGTGCAGGCACTGCCCGAAGAAGCCGAGATCCCCCTTTGATCGAGCAGGATCAACAGCGATTCGCCCTCGATCCCCTCAAAGCTGAAATTGATATTGCCCGACAGGCGGTTGTTTGCGTCGCCGTTGAGGGCGCTGTGCGGTATTTGTGACAAGCCTTTTATCAGATGATCTCTGATCTTTGTCTTGTGTGCGTTGGCGCTGTCCATGTGCTCGACCGCTTCCTTGAGCGCTGTTGTCATCGCAACGATCCCGGGCAGGTTCTCGGTGCCGGCTCGTTTACCGCGCTCCTGCGCGCCGCCCTCGATCAGATTGCTCAGCACGATCCCTTTCCTGGCATACAGGAAGCCTACTCCCTTGGGACCGTGGAATTTATGCGCGGACGCGGACAGCATATCGATGTGCTGTGCCTTGACGTCAATCGGCAGGTGTCCGACCGCCTGCACCGCGTCGGTGTGGAAGATCACACCCTTTTCACGACAGAGCTGTCCGATCTCCGCGATCGGCTGGATGGTGCCGATCTCATTGTTCGCTGTCATAATGGTGACCAGACAGGTGTCTTCACGGATCGCGTCGGCGAGTTCTTCGATACGCACGATACCGTTCTCGTGTACGGGCAAGAGCGTGATCTCAAAGCCGTATTTTTCGAGCTTTTCGAGCGTATGCAGGATCGCGTGGTGCTCAAAGGCGCTGGAGATAATGTGCTTTTTGCCTTTCTTTTTACCGAGCAACGCTGCGGAGAGCAGCGCCTGATTGTCCGCCTCACTGCCGCCCGAGGTAAAGATGATCTCGCGCGGTTCGGCGTTGATGATCGCGGCGATCTCTACGCGTGCCGCCTCCAGCTCCTCCTTCGCGACCTGTCCGATGGTGTACAGGCTCGACGGATTGCCATAGGTGTTTTGCATGGTCTGTATCATGCTGTCGATCGCCGCGGCGCTCATCCTGGTGGTCGCGGCGTTATCTGCGTATATCTGCATAGGGTTTCTCCTTTTCTGATACCGAAGTGGCAATATGTCTGCCTCGAATGATATCAGGATCATTATACTCCTATTAACCTACTATGTCAATGGGTAAATTGTTGATATTCCGTTCTGGCGTGCTGTGTCAAAGCGCGTGAGGATATTGCAAAACAAAACCGCATAGTATATAATAGAAAAAGCAGGGGAGGGGCTTTGAGGAGTTGTCCAAATCTTCGATTCGGCACACAACTCCCATTCAACAGCGCCACTGTGCTCCTCCCGTTATTCATAGGATTCCGAATAACCAATCGTTTATCAATCACACAAAAAAGGGGGTGACGGCATGTCAAGGTTCATCATCACACGCTACACAGCGGACAGCAAACAGCATTTGCAGCAGCCCGTGCGTATCGCGCATGTGTCAGACCTGCATGAGCGTAATTGTGACGACATCATGGACGCAATCAAAGAAGAAAACCCCGATCTGATTTTTATCACCGGCGATACCTTTGAGCGCTATGACAACCGTCCCCAGTATGAGTTTGAGCACCGTCCCGTCAAGTGCGCGATCATCAATACCATCCATTATTCCAACTACCTTTTGACGTTTCTTCTGCCGAAAAAAGTAAAAGCGGATGAAGAGAACGCCTACCGATTCCTGAGAGAAGCCGCCACCGTTGCGCCTGTCTATATGAGTCTGGGCAATCACGAGCAAAAGCTCCTGCATCGTGACTATCGCTTTCTGCGTGATACAGGCATTACCCTGCTCGATAATGCCGATACCACCGTGACGGTCAGGGATTTTCAATTCACCCTCGGCGGCATGTCCTGCTGGGATTATGAGGAATGGCTCCCGACGTTCCTCAAAAAGGACGGCTACAAGATCCTCCTGTGCCACAAGCCCAACCAATACACTGAGCTGTTAACGGACAGCGGTATTGACCTGACCTTGTCGGGACACACCCACGGCGGTCAGATATTGATCGGGAAGAAGGGCAGGGGCTTCTTCGTCCCCGGTCAGGGATTATTCGGAAAATACGCCCACGGCAGCTTTTTTGACGGCAGGCTGATCGTATCCGCAGGATGCGCCAACACGGTCGTCTGTCCGCGATTTTGCAATCCCCGTGAGCTGGTTATAGTAGAGGTCAGATAATGGAACATTTCGATATCAACCAAGCGCCGTTGGAAATCGAGCGAAAATTCCTCATACAGTACCCCGATATCACGGCGCTCAGACAGATGCCCGGCTATCATGTGGCGCACATGGAGCAGAGCTACTTGCAGGCGGATGGTGATTTCCCGGGCGGCAGGGTGCGACGCATCGTTGACGGCGATTATGTCAAATATGTTTACACCTATAAGGTCAGGGTCTCGGAGTTGACCCGTCACGAGTTCGAAAAAGAGATCACCGAGGAAGAGTACCGCAGACTGTTAAGGTATAAGACGCCCGGTACCATCACGATCGAGAAGGATCGCCACAGCTTTTTGTATCAGGGCTTGACCTATGAGCTGGACGTTTACGCCTTCTGGGAGGATAAGGCTACCTTAGAGGCGGAGGTCGAAAGTGAGGATACCCCCATCCCCGTTCCGCCGTGTGTCACGCTCATCAAAGAGGTCACCTGTGACCGCCGCTATAACAATTCTCGGCTCTCTCGCAACAAAGGAAAGATCGAATGATTATAAAAGCACCCTTGTTTCTACAAAGGTGCTTTTGAATTATAAAGAGAAATCAGGGATCAACGCCGTCCTGATTCACAAAACATTTTTCACATAATGTTCATATTCATATCACGCAGAAAACAGATTGACGGGTTAAGATGTAGCTGTCATCAAAAAACAACCCCATCGACTTTGCGAGAGCGCCATCTATTATACTGTTAAGTTTGGAGCGGTATAAAACAGCATTCGCATTGATCCGATCAAAACAAAGGAGGAACCACCATGAAAAAAATGATCGTTGTATTATTGACCTTATTAATGATAACAGCCGTGCTGACAGCCTGCGGCAAAGCACAGGATCAGTCCACAGCCTCAAATGACGCTTCGGCGGATACCTCCGCCAAGACCACTGCGGCGACCACAGCCGTTTCGGCTTCACAGACTGCCTCGAACAGCAGTACGAAGCTCAGCCAGCCCGACGAGGTCATCACCACCGCTAACGTTACCTCAAACGGCGCGATCAACGCTTCTGAGATCTTCTCCGAGCGCGACCTCAAGCAAACAGCCGATCTGTCCGACGCGGTCTATTACGATCTCAGCGACAACAGCAACATTACCATCACCAAAGAGGGCGTCTATGTGATCTCCGGCTCCGCAACCGACGCATCTATCATCGTCGAAGCAGGCGACAACGATAAGGTTCAGCTCGTATTCAACGGCGCGACGATCAAAAACAGCTCCTCGCCTGCCGTCTATGTCAAGAACGCCGACAAGGTGTTTGTCACTACCGTAGAGGGTACGACCACCGAGCTGTCCGTCACCGGCACCTTCACCGCCGACGGCGATACCAACACCGACGCCGTCATCTTCTCTAAGGACGATCTGGTACTCAACGGTCTGGGCACCCTGACCGTCAATAGCACCGACAACGGTATAGCCGGCAAGGATGATATCAAGATCACCGGCGGCACCATCAACATCACCTCGACCTCCGACGCGATCGAAGCCAACGAGAGCATCGCGGTCGCGGACGGCAACATCACCATCAAGTCCGGCAAGGACGCCTTGCATGCCGAGAACGACGAGGATAACGCGACAGGCTATGTCTATATCTGCGGCGGCACCTTCAACATCACTGCCACCTCCGACGGCATCCAGGCGACCACCATCGCGCAGATCGACGGCGGCACCATCACCGCGAGCGCTGCCGAGGCGATCGAAGCGACCTATGTCCAACTCAACGGCGGCACCATCAGCATCACCGCCTCCGACGACGGCATCAACGCGACCTCCAAGTCGACCGCGCAGTCCGTCAAG
Source organism: Ruminococcaceae bacterium UBA4306 (assembly GCA_002394725.1). Classification (GTDB taxonomy): domain Bacteria; phylum Bacillota; class Clostridia; order Oscillospirales; family Acutalibacteraceae; genus Ruminococcoides. The sequence goes on along the minus strand of DGUQ01000060.1, from coordinate 588 downwards.
ATCGAGATCAACGGCGGCGACATCACCGTCAACATGGCTCAGGGCGATACTGACGGTCTTGATTCCAACGGCGACCTGTATATCAACGGCGGCACTATCAACATCACCGCTCAATCTCCCTTTGACTATGATGGTCAGGGACAGCTCAACGGCGGCACCGTCACCGTCAACGGCTCCAAGGTCACCGAGCTGACCAACCAGATGATGGGCGGCGGCATGGGAGGCGGCCGCGGCGGTATGACAGGCGACCCCAACATGAACGGTAACGGCGCTATGGGCGGCGGTCCCATGGGCGGCGGCTTTACCAGATAATGATTGATCGCCAATGCGAACGCGGCGATCTCAATCAACAGACAAACCCCTTGAACGTGCTTTACGTCCAAGGGGTACTCTTTTTATTGCTACTTAGTATGAGGACAGCTTTTGTACAGATTGACGGTGTACAACTTGCATAAATATAAACATCAAATTAAGGATTGCGCAAGGGTCGGATTTATGGTATCATAACTATATAGCGGCTTTTCCGTCTGTGAAGCGCAAGCGGTAAACCGTACGATGAAAAACCCGTAACAGAATGAAGGAGAATGG
>DGUQ01000041.1 GCA_002394725.1 Ruminococcaceae bacterium UBA4306 | reverse complement strand
CATTTCATTGGAGTCAACGGGATGGTACTTCCCGTCATACAGCGTCGCCTTCACTCCGACGACAGGGTAGCCAGCCAGCGGACCGTGCTTGATGGAATCTCTCAGACCCTTTTCAACCGCCGGGAAGAACTGCTTGGGAACGGAGCCGCCGACAACGGCGATATCGAACTCCAGACCGTCGGAATCGCACGGCTCGAACTTGATCCAAACGTCACCGTACTGACCGGAGCCGCCGGACTGCTTCTTATGCTTGCCTTCCACGTCGGACTTGCCGCGGATGGTCTCGCGGTACGCGACCTTGGGCTGCTTGAGCTCGACCTCAACGTTGAACTTGGATTTTAACTTGGAAACGACGACGTCCAGATGCTGTTCGCCCATACCGGACATGACCAGCTCCTTGGTCTCGGGATCGTTCTTGTAGCTGATGGTGGGATCTTCATCCGCCAGACGAGCCAGACCCTGCGCTACCTTATCCTCCTCGCCCTTCTTCTTGGGATAAACCGCCATCGAGAAGGAGGGAGCCGGATAATCGATACCGTCGAGGATGACCTTGCGTGTGGGGGAGCAGAGGGTGTCGCCGGTGTTGGCGGCGGTCAGCTTCGGGATCGCGCCGATATCGCCGGCGAGTACCGCGGAGGCGTCCTCCTGCTTCTTACCGCGAACGGTCAGCACCTTGGTGATGCGCTCCTGATTGCCTGTGCGCATATTGACGAGAGGCGTATCGGTACTTACCTTACCGGACACGACCTTGAAATAGCTCAGCTTACCGACAAACGGGTCGGCAACGGTCTTGAAGATGATCGCGGCGGTAGCGCCCTGCTCGTTGCAGGCGATCTCCACGGGGTCGCCGTTGACGTCCACAGCGGTCTCACTGCCCTTGTCCGCGGCAGTCGGAGCGAGCCATGTGATGCTGTTCAGGAACTGCTCGATACCGAAGGTGGTGCTTGCGTCGCCGCAGAATACGGGGCACAGGGAGCCGTCCTTGACGCCCTGCGATACGCCGGTGATGATCTCCTCGGGGGTGAATTCCTCTTCCATGAAGAACTTCTCCATCAGCTCCTCGCTGGTCTCGGCAACAGCCTCCTTGATCGCCTCGCGCAGTCCCTCAAAGCGGTCGCCCATCTCGGGGATGATCGCGGTGGGAGACGCGTTGCCCTTAGCGTCATATTTATAAGCCTTGTATTCGAGCAGATTGATGTAGGTGTTCGCCTGACCGTTCTCGATGTGCGGAACGATAACAGGACATACGGACGGACCGAAGGTCGCCTTGAGATCCTCTAAGACGCGGTAGAAGCGAGCATCCTCGTCGCATACGCCGTTGACGAAGAATATCTTGGTCAGACCTTCCTTATCGGCAGCCTTGACCGCCTTTTCTGTACCGACGTTAACGCCGTCCTTTGCGGAAACAACGATGACCGCTGTCTCAGCCGCGCGATAGCCCTCAAATACGCCGCCCTCAAAGTCGAACAGACCGGGGGTGTCGATGATATTGATCTTTGTATTCTTCCACTCTACGGGAGCTACTGCGGTCACGATAGATACCTTGCGGCGAATCTCCTCCGCGTCAAAGTCAAGCTGGGTGTTGCCGTCGGCGATCTTACCCAGACGATCGCTCGCCTTGGAAAGATACAGCATCGCTTCGGCTACGGAAGTCTTACCCGCGCCGGAATGTCCTGCCATAGCGATATTGAGAATGTGTTTCGGGTCGTACTGTTTCAATGAAAAAACTCCTTTCAAGAGTGTTATGATCGTTAGTCAACCGAGAACGATGATCCACTCGGTCGCCTTTGCTTTGACTACAGGTGACACCTGTTTCAAGCTACCATATCATTATAGTACAAATTGTGAAACTGTACAATAAAAACCATCCGTCACGCAAAAAAATCCACTAAATATATAAAAACGCTCTCCCTCAATTGTGCATTTTGCACATAATGTTTTCCTTATATTGACATATTCCCTTAATTTTGCTGTTATTCTGCACCGCTTTTCATACGGAATAGAGATCTTTGAACAGCTCCTGTCATACAAAAATCCTCCCTGTATTGCTACAGAGAGGATCGGGTTGACATTCATACTAAGTATCAATTATTCTGTCGGTATTGCAGATACAGCATCAGCGCCGTGCCCATCAGCGCGTGGGCGAATTCGCCCTTGCCGTAGCCGCGGATCACTTCATCCGTCGGCATCAGCTCATAGGTGAGCAGCTCGTCGCTGTCGAGCGCCTGCGTGCCTGTCTGCCTTAATTCTTCGGCAAGATATACATGGAACTGATTTTTGAACAGCGCGGGATTCGGGCTGACCGTACCCAGATGAGTCAGCTTGCCTGCTTCAAAGCCTGTTTCCTCTTTCAGCTCGCGCCGTGCCGCGGTCGCGGCGTCCTCACCGCCGTCCACCACGCCGCCGGGGAACTCGAGGCTCAGGCACTCCGCCGCATGACGCCACTGGCGCACCAGCACAAAGCTGTCCTGATACTCGGCAACGACCATCGCCCAGTCGGGCGCTTCCATCGCGACATAATCGCCCTCAAGCCCCGTCGCGGCGATCTCATGCTGCTCATTTACATCAAACACAGGCGTATGCAACAGCCTTTTTGTATCGGTAACGCGCCATTTCAGTTGATTTTCATTCATCTTTTCATCCTCGATTCAACCTGTCTTTCGCGTCCTTCTTCATTTGACGCGCCTTTTGATTCTCTATACATCGGATCACACGCGGACGATTGTACCTTTGCAGGATCACAAAGCTCATATCCAAAGCCGCGCTCAACACAGAGGTGATCACAAATGCGGACAAAGCCCCGAACCGGATCGACGCGAGGATCGGCAGAAACGACAGCACAATGTTTGTTTCATGCACCAGCTCCGCCTGACACGTAGCCTGAGCGATCTCATCCCAGCTATGTAAACGCGGGTCGAACGTGCTTCTGTTATAGGTCGGCATGTACTTTTTCCACTGCTTCACACGCAATATGTGATACAGCTTTTCTTCCCACGGCTTCACCTGATACCATAATTTGTGATAATCCGCGCAGTTATTCATGAAACGATCAAACACCGCCGCAACGATGATCCGCATCACAATGTGATACGCGAGCGTGCCGAAGGTAATTGAGAGCGTCAAATAAAGCGATGTACGAGTCACCCTATACAGCGCCGAGAAAAAGATAGTCACCGCTACGGTCAAGATCGCCGTTGTCCTGATCAATCGCGCCATTTCACCCTCCGATCTGAACCCAACAACTTATTATCAGTATAGCACAGCCGATTCCGCCTGTCTACCGATAAGTAAAAAACAGGCAGCCTTATCCCAAGACCGCCTGCATTATGGATCAAAAAACCGTCAAGCGTCGAGGTCGCCCTTCATCTTCTCCAAAGAATCGATCGTGATCTTACAACCGGGCTTGACATGCTGCATGATGAACTTCATGATGTTCTCGGGCACGCCGACGCAGCCGCCCGTATAGGTGCGGTTGATTCTGAAGCAGTGGAGGAAGAACGCAAAGCCCTTCTCCTCCTCGCACTCCGCGTTGTAGCCCATATTCAGCACATACTGATACGCGGCGTCATAATCCGCGATATGCTCACTGTTCTCGGTATCGAGATCGGGGACGTCCTTGATATTGACCAGCTCGTTGAAGTGCTTGCCCTTTCGCGCGTCGCCCGACCAATAGTAGTTTTCATCCACCTTGGTGTACGCCATCTGACAGCCGGGATCATCCGCCAATCCGAACGCCTTGTCGATGGTGAAGGTACCGACAGGCGTGTAGGTGTCGTTGATGTTCGCGTTGCCCAAACCATCCTTGCCGATAAAGCCCGGGGTCGCGATGATCTGCTGCCACTTGCCGTCCCCGTCCTTTTCGTGCATCGTCACATATGCTGTCGTTTTGTCTACTCCTGCAACGACGATCAGCTGTTCCGCGTCCTTGGTCGCTTCCAAGTCCGTGACCCACTTCGGCGACTCGCGCACCTTCTGCACAGAGAAGTACAGCTCATCGGGCGTCGCGTTCGCGGTGTTTTGCGCCGCACAGCCTGCCAGTACAGAAGCCGCCATCATAACGGTCAAAATGATCGCCATTACTCTTGTCATCATTTTCATCGAAAGTCCTCCGTTCTGAATATCTGCGTATTTCCATTATTCCTCAAACAGCGGTGTGGAGAAGTAGCGCTCCGCGGTATCGGGCAGCACGGTGACGACCGTCTTGCCGGGGCCGAGCTTTTTCGCGAGCTTGAGTGCCGCGGCGACGTTGGTGCCGCTGGAGATACCGCACATCAGCCCTTCCTCGCGCGCCAACCGCTTCGCGGTCTCGATCGCTTCTTCATCCGTCACGACATAGATCTCATCATAGATCTCCTTGTTGAGGATCGGGGGGATCAGGCCGTCGCCGATACCCATCTGCAAATGCGTGCCGATGGTGCCGCCTGCCAAAATCGCGGCGTTCTCGGGCTCGACCGCCCAGATCTCGATCTCGGGATACTGTGCCTTGAGCACCTCGCCGATGCCGGTGATCGTGCCGCCCGTACCGATACCCGAGCAGAAGCCGTCGATATGATCGGCGCACTGCTGCATGATCTCCAGCGCGGTATACTTTTTATGCGCCCTGACGTTATTGATGTTCTCGAACTGCTGCGGTACAAAGACACGAGGGTCTTTTTCCGCCATCTTCAACGCGGTTTTCAGACATTCGTCGATACACGCGCCGATATCGCCTGCGTCATGGATCAGCTTGACCTTCGCGCCGTAGTGCTTGATCAGTTTTCTTCGCTCCTCGCTCACGGAATCGGGCATGATGATGATCGTCTTGTAGCCCTTTACCGCGCCCACCAGCGCCAGTCCGATCCCCTGATTGCCCGACGTCGGCTCGACGATGATGCTGTCATATCTCAAAAGCCCCTTCTTCTCCGCGTGGTTGATCATGTTCAGCGCGGTGCGCGTCTTGATTGAGCCGCCGACGTTCAGCGCCTCAAACTTGACCAGCACCTCAGCGCTGCCCGGCTCGGGCATCCTGTTCAATCGGATCAGCGGCGTCTGCCCCACCGCCTCCAACACATTTCTGTAAATCATGCGATCACCTTCCAAATCCTTTTGCTCAGATCATTCGCTCAACCGTATCGGGTTGACGCTATCATAAATCCAATTCATTATATATGATTGCTCAAAAAAAGTCAAAGAAAACTCCGAAAGCC
>DGUQ01000148.1 GCA_002394725.1 Ruminococcaceae bacterium UBA4306 | reverse complement strand
AAGATAAAACAGATTTGATTTTCATAACAGAAACCTCCTTTACGATTTGGTGTATTTTAGCTTAGGTTCGGAGGTTTTACAAGTAAAAGATTAACCTATGAAATTGTTCAATATCACACCATAAGAGTGTCAAATAATATCACGCAAAACAAAGAAAAAGCCGAAGGGCTAAAACGGAAGGAAGATGAGAATGTATACAAGCTTTGATGAAATGCCTGTCATGCTGTCTGTTACCGAGGCAGCAGACGCACTCGGTATCTCCAAAACCACTCTTTACGCTCTTGTCAAGAAAGACAAGACCTTTCCCGCTGTCATGATGGGAAAAAGAATCACGATCCCAAAGCAAAAGCTGATGGACTGGATCGACAAAAAATCGGAGAGATAATTGTTAGGGTTGGATATCGACTTTACCGGATTTATGTGGTATTGTTTTGAGCTGCATAGCTATCGGTCGGAGCTGATCCGGTCGGTAAGCAACCATGAAATGAGGTGAAAAACAATGGCAAAAAGACAGAACGGAAAAGGAACCTTACGCAAGCGCAGCGACGGTCGCTGGGAAGGTCGATTCAATATCGGCGTGAACGAAAACGGTAAGCCGAAGGTCAAGTACATTCTCGCCAAAACACAGGCGGAATGTGCCCGCAAGCTGAAGGCCGCGATCGAAGAGTATGAACACGACAAGGAGATCGCCGAGCGCTGAACCTTCCTCACAAATCCGAACCCCACGCTCAGTGAAATGTCTGAAATTGCTCAAAGAATTGAAAGCAAAACAGCCTGTCGGAACAAAGCTGATGTTTCCGTCCCCTGTAACGGGAACCTACTATGATCCGAAATCAGTCACATACAGGCTGCACAGGATACAGCGTCGTGTGGGAGTACCGCAGATACGCTTCCACGATCTCAGAAACAGTTTTGCGACCCTGTCCATTGAGCAGGGCATGGACATCAAAACGATCTCGCATATGCTCGGGCATACCGACGCGGGCTTCACGATGAACACCTATATGCACGTGACCGACTCGATGCAGCAGAATGTTGCCGACACGATAGGAGAGCTGCTGAAAAGCAAAAAGGACGAGAACGAAGAGAAGATCATCAAGTTCCCGGCATAACAAGTCAACAAAATGAAAAATCGGCAGGAGCAATCCTGCCGAAATCTTTTAGTCGCATTTTGCGTTGTGGTCAAATTGTGGTCAAAAGCGTTTTTGACAACAATTATTCATGAGATTATTCAGAGCCGTTTTCGGATTGAATGATCGGCGCGCCGGAAGTAAGTTTCTTCTTTAGGGAACAGATTACCTCGTCTTAGGAGCGACACCTCCTGACAAATGCTTGATCTACGCTCTCGCTAAAAACGCCATGCTATGGCGTTTTTGTCTACGATGTGCGCTGACGCTTACATCTTGACACGCTCGCCTTCGAGTCCCTTCCATCGCGCTTTGCTTGTAAAATATAATAACCTCATACACCTGATGGCGTATGAGGTTATTATGGCGCGCTGGAAGGGACTCGAACCCCCGACCTTTTGGTTCGTAGCCAAACACTCTATCCAGCTGAGCTACCAGCGCGTATGTTGCTACACGGGTAATCTCACACTAAAGGCGAGCTTCCCACGCAAATACGGCTTATTGCCGTAATTGATAGTTTACCACACTTCTTTGGAAAATGCAAGTAAAAGTTTACAGAAATCCGTAAAAGAATTTTTGGCAAGGTGAACAATTTCGTGAGGAATTGACCGAAAAGCCCGAATATGGTAGAATATGGGCGGCGAAAAGTGAGGGAATTGTATGAAGCATTCTTTTGATAAAAAACCGATCGTGATCCTCGGACCGATGGAGAGTGAGTCAGCATGGCTGATCGATCAGCTCGGTCAGCGGCAGGAGAAATCGATCGGCGCGTATACCTTCCATGAGGGGCGGATCGACGGCTATCCCGTCGTGATCTGCCGCTGTTATATCGGCGTGGTCAATTCCGCCGCCGCGGCAACGCTCGCGATCACGCAGTATGATCCCCTTTGCGTGATCATCCAGGGCACCTCGGGCGCGCATGATCCCGATCTGCATCAGGGGGATATCATCCTCGGCGAGAATTTGGTGGAATTGGGCAGCTTTTATACACTGCACCGCGATAAGGGGCAGGGTTCAAAGATTTTTGATTGGACACAGCCCGGCGCAGAGATCAACGTGAACAAGAGCATTGACCGTGTCAAAACCTTGCACAGCGACAGCCGTATCCTCAACATTGCCGATTCCGTTCCGTATGCGGACGGTATCGTCAGGCGCGGCACCATCGGAGCGGCGGATATCTGGAACCGTGAGCTGGATATGATCGCCCATCTGCGCCGCACCCTCGGCACGGACTGTGAGGAGATGGAGGGCTTCGGCGTCGCGCAGGTATGCGCTCAGATGAAAGTACCGTGCGCCGATATCCGTGTCATCAGCAACAGCGAATGGCACTCTCAGGAAGAATTCAACGAAAAATACGGCGAACAATGCCAAATGTTTGTACTGCAAGTTATCCGCCGACTTATTGCGGAACAAACGCTCATGTGATAGAATAATACTGTTTTGATAATGATAGAGGAGCTGTAGGGTACGGCGGTTTCCGACGTACCGACGTAGAAACACTTGTAGATTCGGAGGCTATTATGGAAAACTACAGGATTGAGCGCGACTCGATGGGTGAGATGCAGGTACCTGCGGAGCGTTGTTGGGGCGCCCAGACTCAGCGCAGCTTTGAGAATTTCCCGATCGGATGGGAGAAGATGCCTAAAGAGATCATCCGCGCCTTTGCACAGCTGAAAAAGGCGGCGGCACAGGCGAACCGCGAGCTAAAACCCGAGAAGATGACCGAGGAAAAATGCGCCGCGATCACGGCGGCGTGTGATGAAATATTGAAAGATAAACTCATGCGTGAGTTTCCGCTGGCGGTTTGGCAGACGGGCTCCGGCACGCAAAGCAACATGAACGTCAATGAGGTCATCGCCAACCGCGGCAACGCGATCGCTGGAGCAAAGCTCCTGCACCCGAATGACGACGTCAATATGTCGCAAAGCTCGAACGATACCTTCCCGACCGCCATGCATATCGCCGCGGCGACCGCGATCCATGACGAGCTGATCCCTGCGGTCGATACACTAATCGCGACCTTAAAGCGTCTGGAAAAAGAGAATGAGGGCATCGTCAAGAGTGGAAGGACGCACTTACAGGATGCGGTGCCGATCTCCTTCTCACAGGAGATCAGTGGTTGGCGCGGCATGCTCGAAGCCGACCGTGCTCAGCTGACACGATCCCTCGACGGGCTCTGGCAGCTCGCGATCGGCGGCACGGCGGTCGGCACGGGACTGAACGCGCCGAAGGGCTTTGGCGAAAAAGTAGCCGAAAAGCTCAGCAAAGCGACAGAACTTCCCTTCGTCAGTAACCCGAACAAATTCCACGCGCTGACCTCTCTCGACCGCATGGTGTTCGCTCACGGTGCGCTGAAGGCGCTGGCGGCAGATCTGATGAAGATCGCCAACGACATTCGTTGGCTCAGCTCGGGTCCCCGTTGCGGTCTGGGCGAGATCTTCATCCCCGAGAATGAGCCCGGCTCGTCCATCATGCCCGGCAAGGTCAACCCGACCCAGTGCGAGGCGATCACGATGATCGCCGTGCAGGTGATGGGCAATGACGCGACCATCGGCATGGCGGCGTCGCAGGGCAATTTCCAGCTCAACGTCTTTTTACCGGTGACGGCATACAACTTCCTGCAATCCGCGCGATTGTTGACGGACGGTATCCTCTCGTTCAACGAGCGCTGTGTCAGCGGTATCAAAGCGAACAAAGAAAAGATGAACGAGAACTTGCACCGCTCCCTGATGCTGGTCACCTCGCTCAATCCGTATATCGGCTATGACAACGCCGCCAAGGTGGCGAAAAAAGCACATAAAGAGAATCTCTCCCTCAAAGAAGCGTGTCTGGAGCTCGGCTTCATGAGCGAGGAGGAATTCGATAGGGTATTCCATCCCGAAGAGTTGGTGTAATGGTACGGCGATGTGTTGGAACGTTGGAGGTATCGGTTATCATGCCTTCTCCGTTATCCTCCATATCAAGAAGTAAATGCAACGTTTACTGTAGGGGTACGGCATTCATGACGTACCGCTTTCATACAAACAGGAGTAAAAAATGAATATCAGAGAAGAATCTTTACAAAAGCATTATGAATGGCAGGGCAAGATCGAGGTGGTCTCTCGCGCGCCGATCGAAACGCGCCGGGATCTGTCCCTTGCTTACACCCCCGGTGTAGCGGAGCCCTGCATGGTCATCCATGAGGATGTTGACAAAAGCTATGAGCTGACGCGCCGCCATAATCTGGTGGCAGTCGTGACCGACGGCACCGCCGTGCTGGGACTGGGCGATATCGGTCCCGAGGCAGGCATGCCCGTCATGGAGGGCAAATGCGCGCTGTTCAAGGAGTTTGCCGACGTCGATGCGTTTCCGCTGTGTATCCGCAGTAAGGATGTGGACGAGATCGTCCGCACCATCTATCTGCTTTCGGGTTCCTTCGGCGGCATCAATCTGGAGGACATCAGCGCGCCGCGCTGTTTTGAGATCGAGCGTAAGTTAAAGGAGATTTGCGATATCCCCGTATTCCATGATGACCAGCACGGCACGGCGATCGTTGTCGCCGCCGCATTGCTGAACGCCCTCAAGGTGGTCGGCAAGTCGATCGATACCGTCAAGGTCGTGATCAACGGCGCAGGCTCGGCAGGGATCGCGATCGGCAGGCATCTTTTGAACATGGGCGTGAGACACCTGACGATGGTCGACCGCTTCGGCATCATCCGCGAGGGTGACGCCGGCCTGAATGAGGCGCATGCCGCGATCGCAAAGCTCACCAACCGCGAAAAGCGCAGCGGTACCCTTGCCGACGCGATGAGGGGCGCGGATGTGTTCATCGGTGTTTCCGCTCCGAATATCGTGGGTGAGGAAATGATCAGAAGCATGGCGGACAAGCCGATCGTCTTCCCGATGGCGAACCCGACCCCCGAGATCATGCCCGATCTCGCCAAAGCCGCAGGCGCGGCAGTTGTCGGCACGGGACGTTCGGATTTTCCGAATCAGATCAACAACGTCCTTGCATTTCCGGGCATTTTCCGCGGCGCGCTCGATTGCCGCGCGACCTGTATCAACGAGGAGATGAAGGTCGCCACCTCCTACGCGCTCGCGTCGATGATCCCCGAGAGTGAGCTGAACGCTGAGAACATCATCGTTTCCGCGCTCGACAAAAGTGTGGGCAGGGTGGTAGCCGACGCTGTCATCAAGGCGGCAAAGGAAACCGGCGTCGCGAGAATATAAGTAATAAAAGGCCGCTCAGTTGATTAGCTGAGCGGTCTATTTGTAGGGTACGGCGGTCTCCGACGTACCGTTAGTGAGCATTTTTGTAATCAAAAATTGCCTGTTAAATGATATCCGCACATGTCACCGGCACGATCTTTTGCAGATCAGTGAGCGACATCTCGATCTGGCATCCGATCTTGCCGCCGCTGAAGAAAATGGTCGGATAATCCTGCGCGGTATGGTGGATCGTGGTGCAAAATTGCTTTTTCATCCCGATGGGGGAGCAGCCGCCGTGGATGTAGCCCGTCAGGGGCAGCAGCTCCTTGCTCTTGATCATCGCGATACTTTTCTCGCCGACTGCTTTTGCCGCCTTTTTTAGGTGCAGTTCGCCGTCGACCGGCACCATAAAGACATAGTAGCTCTTGCTCGCGCCCTGTGTCACCAGCGTCTTGAACATTTGCCCGGGCTGCTGCCCCAGCGCCTCGACGACCTCCATACCGCTGATCGCGCCGGATTGGCTGTAATCATGGCTTTCATACGGCAGTTTGTGCTGTTCGATGATCCGCATCACATTTGTTTTTTCTGCTTTTTGTTTTTTCATTGTATCACCTAACCTCATTGTACCCCAAATCATATGAATTGGCAAGTGTGATACTTAGTATTATTCGTTCTGTAGGTTGACGGGTTTTGCTCATCATGCTACAATCAAGGCAGGTGAAGCATATGAAACTATCTCACATTGACAATTCCAATGATTTTGACTTTGGCAAGACCGCCGAAAACTACGCCCGATTCCGTGATATCTATCCCGAGAGCATGTATGAGAAGCTCATTGAGTGGGGGATAGGGAAGGTGGGTCAACAGATCCTCGATCTCGGCAGCGGTACCGCGATCTTGCCAATGAATCTGTACCATACGGGCGCGTTCTTTACCGCCACCGATATCGCGGAGAACCAGATCGCCGTCGGCAAAGCCCTTGCCCGACAAAGGGGCATGGAGCGTATTTCGTTCAAGGTGTGTCCTGCCGAGACTACGGGCTTTGCGGATCATGCCTTTGACGCGGTGACAGTGGTGCAGTGCTTTCCGTATTTTGATGCGGAGAGAGCCGCCGCTGAGATTTTTCGCGTCTTAAAACCGCAGGGATTGTTCTGCAAGATCCTCATGGACTGGCTGCCGAAGGAGGACGACGTGATCGCAGAGATGATCGACCTCGTGCAAGTGTACAATCCCACGTGGAACCCCGATGGCTTTCAAGAATACGATTATCATTTCCCCGATTGGGCGCAGGATCGCTTTGTGAATGAAGCGGTCATCTCATATGATGAGGCGCTCGTTTTCACCAAGAAAGCATGGCTGGGCAGGGTGCTGACCTGTCGGGGCGTCGGCGCTTCCCTTCCGCCTGAAAAGGTACGGGAATTTGAAGCGGAATACAGCCGCGTTCTCGAAAAATACGCCGAGCCGTTATATCTTAAACACCGCATCCATATGGAACTCTACCGTTCGGTCAAATGATAAAAGACCGCCGCAGACGTCAAAAATCTGCGGCGGTTCTTTATGCGGCTAAATCCTTCGACTCGTCAAGGAGATAGTCGTCGTTGTCCATCGCGTCGAGCAGGTCGTCTTCAAAATCGAGCTTGCTGATCGCAAGGAACATCGCGGAATCATTGCATTTTGCCTTTCCATAGCTTTGGGAATCCTCTGCCAGTCGGCAGTAAAAGCGTGCGTCATCAAACATAAAATCACCTCAAACATTTTTCAATACAGCAGCATTTTGTTCCTGTGATTCTAGCTTGAATGAAAGAGTAGATGTGT
>DGUQ01000032.1 GCA_002394725.1 Ruminococcaceae bacterium UBA4306 | reverse complement strand
GTTTTTCATTTTGTAAAACCTCCGTTATAATTTGAATAGTTTATCCTACAAATTCAAATACTCCGACTGATTTACAAAAGCTATTGTTAGACCTTCTTTATCTAAAAGGTCTTGGGGAATCATTTTTAACGAGAGCGTTAATGCCGGCTTGTCAGGAGGTGTTGCTCCGAAGGCGAGATCTCCTCACCCTACCGATTAACCATACTCACTCTACGCCGTTATTATATTCTCATACCATATCATTACAAACAATCCTATTGAATGTTGAGCAGGATTGTAGTAGAATGATAGTTAGATTAATAATAAATGAAACTCGGCAAAGGTGGGATAATCATGCAAACGACGGTCGAAAAACAGGTCGACAACAAAATCATCCGGCGGCTGTTTTACAAGTCGGAGATATCGTGGGGCGTGTCGGATTTTTCAAAAGCGATCGGTCCGATGATCGATCTGGTATTTGTCAGTCAATTCATTGGTATCGACGGCGTCACGGTGCTGGGATTTATGGCGCCGCTGATCATGTTCTTTGAGCTGATCGGCTCGGCTGTTGCCAACGGCGCGCGTAATAAGGTTTCCGCGATGATCGGATCCGGTAATCTGAAAGACGCGAACCGCGTGTTCTCCAATTCACTGCTGATGGGCGGCGGCTTGGCGGTCATATTGGCTGTGTTGGCGTTCCTCTTCAGCTCGGGACTGGTTTTTGTCCTCGGCGCAAGAGAGCCCGGGGTCGCGGAGATGACAAGGCAGTATATCACGGGATACCTGATCGGATTCCCGTTCTATACGCTCACAAGAGTCATCACACCGTTTTTACAGATCGAGGGTCAATACAAGCGTGTGAACGCGACATCCATATCGACCACCGTTATCGATATCGTAGGCGACTCGGTAGCCGTCTTTGTTTTACGCGGCGGTATGTTTGAGATCGGCTTGGCAACCTCGGTCGGATATATCCTCCCGTTCTTCATCGGAGCGAGCTATTATTTCGGCAAGAAGACCCCTTCGGTTTTCAAGCTGAAATTCAAGGAATTCAACCTGTCGCTGAGTGCGGAGATCCTCCGTCTGGGCGCGCCGATGGGAATTACGAAGGGCAGTAATTCGATCGCCGGTCTCATCATCAACAATATGCTGACCTCCTTCCATATGCCGTATCTGGTGGCGGCACACGGTGTATTCTCACAGATCACGGTGTTCCTGAGAGCGGCGTGGTACGCGCCTGCCGATACGCTGATGGCGTTTGCCGGCGTTTTTGTCGGCGAGGAGGATAAGGACGCGATCAAGCTGTCGCAGCGGATCGCTCTGCTCCATTCGCTGATCATGACCACTACCATCACGGTGCTGCTGTTCTTCTTCTGCGATCCTATCGTGTCGGTGTTCCTCAATACCGATGAACCAGAGGCGTTGAAGCTCGCGTCGCAATGCATCAAGATCTCTTGTTTATCCTTGCCGTTCCATACGATCGTATACAACTTCAACAATTATCTGATGGGCATCAAGCGACTGCGATTTGCTAACATCTACAGCTTTTTGATCGAATGCGGCAACCTGGTGCCGATCACCCTTTTGATGCTCGGCTTCGTAGGCTACCAGGGCGCGTGGATCTCCAAGATCGTCAATATGGTGGGTCTCTCCCTGCTCGCCGTTATCTATATACTCAATCATAAAGGCGGCAAAACGTTCCGCGATAAAATGCTGTTAATGCCCGAGGGCTTCGGCACGACGCCCGAGAACGAGATCACGATGATCACCTCCTCAACAAAGAAGATCAAGGTGTTATCCAAGATCGCGGTCGCGTTCGCCATGGAGCACGGCGCGGACAAAAAACGCGCCATGACCTACGGACTGATCACCGAGGAGCTGGCGATCTTCTTGGCGGAGTTTGGTTTTAAGGACGGAGAGGAGCATAATATCGTCGCGAGATTGGTCGCAAAGGATGACGATCTGATCATCCGCATGAGGGACGACTGCAAGCCGCTGAATCTGAAGGATTACTACCAAGCGCTGGTAGAGACTCCCGAAATCGAGGACGAAGAGATCGGTCTGGCGATCATCTTCAAAATGGCGAAGGACGTCAACTACACCGCGACCTTCGGCGCGAACAATCTGATCGTCAGGGTATAATACTAATACTAAGTAGCACTCAATGGGTTTTGAATTACATATACAGAAAAAAGCAGGGTATCATTCCCTGCTTTTTTTGATGATAGCGTATAATACTGTTGCTGAATAAAATCAAACGACCGGCAACTCATACTCGTCATAGGTGAAGGTCTCTCCGATGTTATACGGATTGCCGAGGCCAACAAGATAACGCTGGATCGCAGACGCGTCAACGATGCTCAGTCCCTTGCCGTCTACATCGGCGGCTATTTTTACAAAGGACTTTGTTTCGATCCCCACGATATGCCTTTGGATCACAGTCACGTCGACCGCTGTGACAACGCCGTTGCCGTCAGCGTCACCGCGAACATATTCGGTGAGCGCGCCGACAGACATTGCCGCCGCAAATACAATGGCGATCGCCAATAATACGCTGATAACCGATTTAAGAGTTTTCATATCCATTCTCCTTTTCTTCTGCTTCATTATCTCTTTTTTCTTAACTTGAAAACGAGTCTGCGAAACAACATACTGCGGTACCAAAGCGTCGGCTTCGGCCGTACCACAGGGATCGTCCTGCCGTCCCGGATAATCGCGGTCAGAACACCGATGATATGGCGATCGGTGATACCGTGTTCCATGGAGCAACGATTATCGCCGCACATCAGGTATTCGCCGTTTTGGATCCGCATGATCCGGTGCAGAACATACTGGCCGTTGTCGCGCTTATACAGCGGAATGTCGAACTGTCGCACAGGTGCTTTGACCGCCTCGATCACCAGCAGATCGCGGGGCTGTATCAGCGGATACATGCTGTCGCCGACATTGGTATACACCAGCTTGCCCTGTCGGGCGATAACGCCCTCAAAGGTCTGCTTCTCAGTCATCGATCGCACCGATCCCTCTGAGCTTTGTGATCACATCGGCAACGTCTTGCGCTATCTCCGCGCGGTCTCCGTCAAAGCGTTCACATAAGCGGTCGACGATCTCCTGCTCCGTCGTATCATGCTCCAGACACTCCAGAATCACACCTAACGTTTTGTTGCCCTTCACCAAACCGTGGAACGAAGCCTCTGCCGTCGGAACGACAAGCGCGGCTCCATCCATGGTATGGGTCAAATAATCGGGATTCAGTTTCATACAAACTCTCCTTATGCAGCCGATACCGGCGTGGATATGTTCAGCGGCGGATCGTTGCCGCCGCTGAGAAATCTTCGTATTAACCGAAGAGATCGATTATACCAGCACTCTTGCCGCCTGCTGCATGATGATCTCGATCGGGCTGCGGTTCGACAGGCGCTCTCTGACCTCGCCGGACAGCTTGACGGAGTCGGTGATGATCGCGTCCGCGTCACTGAGCATAAAGTGCTCGATATCCTCTTCGTCGTTGACCGTCCATACCATGATCTTCTTTCCCTTGGCATGAACAGCCTCAATGGTCTCGTCGGTAGAGATCTCTTCCTCGAGCGCCAGATAATCGAAGGGGGTATCTTCGATCGAACCCAGAGATACAAACGCGAGATAGCCGGTCTGCATCTCAGGATATTTTTCTTCAATGTATTCAAGGATATCCATCTTGAGAGAGATCAGCACCGCCTGATCCTGCATACCCTTTTCCTTAATGATCCTGACAGCGTCATCCGCCATCTGGTTATCGGCGCTAGCGCCCTTGAGCTCTACAAACAGGATCGTCTTATCTCTGGAAGCGTCGAGCATCTCCTCAAGCGTCGGGACAGGCTCGCCATCCACTCTGAGAGCCTTGACCTCTGCCAAGGTCATCTCCTCGGGCGCCTTCGCTACGCCGGCAACACGCTCAAAGTCGGCGTCATGGTTGACGACATAATAGCCGTCGGAGGTGCGCTGGATATCGATCTCCGCGCCGAAAGCGCCGTACTCAACAGCCGTCTCGATACCCTTAACGGTATTCTCGGGCGCTTCAACGCCGCCGGCACGATGAGCAACAATATGACCTTCGACATTTGTCTTGAAGAAATACTCGTAGTTATTCAGCGCGTAGACAGAGAATCCACACGCAAAGACAAGCAACAGCGCGATCAAAGCGATCACAACGGGATGACGCTTCTTCTCCCGCGGCTGATAGGTCCACTCCTCACCCTCGGAGGTATACTTTTTGTAGAGGGCGGTGAGTTTGATCATCAACAGAGATACATAGGAATA
>DGUQ01000024.1 GCA_002394725.1 Ruminococcaceae bacterium UBA4306 | reverse complement strand
GGGCAAAAGTCGCGTAAAAAATCAATAAAACCTCTTTACTTCCCCCGAGTTTACTGGTATTATAGTAATTATTAATAACAATAATCAACATAACAGGGGGTTTTATCATGAGAATGACCAAGATTGTGTGCACGATCGGACCGGCGTGCGATAATGTCGATACATTGTTGAAGATGATCGACGCGGGCATGAACGTCGCGCGCTTCAATATGTCTCACGGCGAGTATGACGAGATGACCAAGCGCTTCAACACCGTGAAGAAGGCGATCGCGAAAAGCGGCAAGACGGTAGCGCTGCTGCTCGATACCAAGGGTCCCGAGATCCGCGTCGGTACCTTTGAGAACGGCGCCGTGATCTTGGAAGAGGGGCAGGAATACCGCCTGTACGCGACCGAGGGTCACGGCGACAGCGAGGGCGTTTCCCTCTCGTACCCGAAGCTGATCGATACCTTCCGCCGCGACAATACCAGTATCGGCAGAGTGATCCTCTTCGATGACGGCAAGATCTCCGCCCGTGTTGAGGCGGTCGAGGAGGACTGTATCGTCACGCGCATTCTCACCGGCGGCAGATTGTCGAACCGCAAGAGCATCAATATCCCCGGTTATTCGATCAATATGCCGTATATCAGCCAAAAGGATCGTGCCGATATCGAGTTCGGCTTGAAGATGGGCGTAAACGTGATCGCGGCCTCCTTCGTTCGCTCCGCGGACGACGTCATCAAGTTGCGCGACTATATCGACAGCCTCGGCTATGAGGATGTTGAGATCATCAGTAAGATCGAGAACCAGAGCGGTGTGGATGACATCGACCGTATCATCGACGTTTCTAACGGCGTGATGGTAGCGCGCGGCGATATGGGCGTGGAGATCCCGTTCATCAAGCTGCCCGAGATCCAGAAGATGATCATCCGCAAGTGTGTGCTGGCAGGCAAATATGTCATCACCGCGACCCAGATGCTTGAGAGTATGACAAACAATATCCGTCCCACCCGTGCCGAGATCTCCGACGTTGCCAACGCGGTGTATGACGGTACCTCCGCCGTGATGCTCTCCGGCGAGAGCGCGGCAGGTATGTATCCCGTCGAGTCGGTCGAGGCGCTCAACGATATCTGCACTGAGGCGGAAAAGAGCGAGGAGCTGATGCTGCTGCGCGGCGCATCCGCGACGCATACCGATATGTCCGCGTTCCGTGAGAACATCTGTGAGGCGGCAAAGACCGTAGCCGAAAATATCGGCGCCAAGGCGATCATCGCTGAGAGCAAGACCGGCGCCGTGGCGCGTGCGATGGCTCGCTGCCGTCCGCGCTGCCCGATCATCGCGGTCGTCACCGGCGAGCAGGTATGCCGCAAGCTGTGCATGAGCTGGGGCGTTGTGCCGGTACTGGGCGAGGAGAAGAAGAACTCCGACGAGATCACCCTGCAGGCGGTCGAAAAGGCGCTGCATACCGGCATCGTCGAGAAGGGCGATACCGTTGTGATCATCAGTTCCAACAAGACCGTACCGACCTCCGGCACCGATACGCTGAACATCCGTATCGTCTGATTACCGAAATAAGTATCATATAAGCGTGGGACACCTGTCTCAGTGATCCGCTGACGCTATCTGAGGATGAGAAATATGAAAAAAACGATTGCGACATTACTGAGCGTATTACTGATCATGAGCGTATTCACATCGACCGCTGTCTTTGCGCAGGAAACGACTGAGACAGAGCAGGTCATCGATATCGGTGCGCTTGACGCTGATACCGTTCCTGACGCTGACAGCTACACCATCGTGGATGACGGCGAACCCCTGCTCGAGGTGACGCGCGTCAAAGAGTTGGGTGTGACGGCGGCGTTGGAAGAAACGGCGAGCGAATACTATACCGCCGATTTTGTACTGCCCGACAACGGTTATCAGGTGTATCTGACGGGCTTGACGAAGAATAACGTTGATGAGATCCGTCAGGCGATCATCGCAGAATATACCAATGGCAAGGATTTTAATCTGAAAAACCTCGGCTTTATCGACGCGGAAAAGACATGGGCGGATGACGGCGACGAAAACATGTGCTGGGCGGCGTCGACCGCTAACCTGTTGACCTACACCGGTTGGGCGGCTCAGGCAGGCTTTGGCAGTACCGACGATCTGTTTGAGGCGTTGATCAAGGGCTTTGCCGATGAAGCAGGCAATATTGAGAACGCGACCTCATGGTTCCTCAACGGCTCGATCGCGTCCGGAGGCGCGAATAAGATCCCGGGAACGGGCGGCTATCTGCCGCAGTACAGCTATACCGATCTGGTCGAAGCGTTTGATCTGTACAACAATTGTGCCGAAAAGCTGGAGACTGTGTATGACAGATTGCACAGCGGCTACGGTGCTTCACTGAGCGTCAATATTTTTGACATCTCAGGTAATATGAGCGGTCACGCGATCACGCTGTGGGGCTTTGTGACCGATCCCCGGTATCCGAAAACGTCCGAGGAGTTTTACAAGAATATATTGATCACCGATTCCGATTCGGACAAGTACGCGGTGCGTGACGGCAAAGACCGTCGCGACGCCGATGATGTGATGAGTCTGTTTGCGCTGGAGGCTTTTCATCAGAATGAGATCAGCACCTACCGGTTCAGCATCTCTCGATCACAGACCGCGCTGCTCTCAGAGGCGAAAACGGTGGTGCCGTTCAGCGATGCTGTTCCTCATGAAACCTCCTCCGACGCCACGATGGATCCTTCCCGATATCCCGATATCGTGCTCGATCCCTTTGTGCTGTCGGACAATGATAAGGACGATAAGACGCTCACAACATTCCTTCCGAACACGGATATTTATTATCAGCCGCACATGATGAACGTGGGCGGCGCCGATTATTTCGGCAAGCTGTCCCTGAGCGTCAAGGTGACCGATCCGCAGGACAACGTGGTATATGAGAAGGATTTCCTCTATCATCAGGACGTCACCGTCAACGCTTTAAAGGGCGTTATGTTCAATAAAGAAAGTATCAATCTGCCTGTCGGTGATTACGTCATCACCGCGTCGTTCAATATGGATCACAGTACAACGGAAGCCTACTACTTTAACAACACCAGAAGCATCCGCTTCAAGGTCAGGGATCAGTACCGGATCGGTGACGCCGACGGGAACGGCATATTCGACTCTTCCGATGTGACTAAGATGCAGCGTGTTCTGGCAAAGCTGGATACGATCGATGAAATGTATGATAAACGCTGTGATATCGACGGAAACGGGACGGTTAGTATCACCGACGCTACGCTTGCTCTTCGATATCTGGCGCGTTTGGATATCAAATATCCCATTGATGAGATACGCATTTGTGATTAAGCAGACAATGATTAATTCGAGTTGCGTGCTCAGCCGACAGTTGTGAACGAATCAGTGACTGCTTAATATTTGATGATAGCAGGGCGCTTCATTTGAGGCGCCCTGTTTGACGGAATAACAGAAAATGGATTATGCTTATACCTTGATCAAATCAAAACGAAAAACGATCTCGCTCGAGGTGCGTGAGGACGGATTGATCGTTCGCGCCCCGAATCGAACGACAAAGCGTGAGGCGGATGAATTCGTCAAAAAGCATGAGGCGTGGATCCTCAAAAAGCGCGGTCAGCTCGCCGCGCGCAAAGCGATGGAACACTCCGTGCCCCGACTCAGCGAGCAGGAGCGCAGGAAGCTCGCCGCGCTGGCTAAGGCGGTCATCCCCCAACGCGTCGCCCACTACGCGCGGCTCATGGGGGTGCGCTATGGAAAAGTCACTCTGCGGTGCCAAAAAACACGCTGGGGCAGCTGTTCCGCAAAGAAGAATCTGAACTTTAACATCCTGTTGATGCTCACGCCGCCCGAGGTGGTGGACAGTGTGGTGGTGCATGAGCTGTGCCATCTGCTTGAGATGAACCACAGCGCGCGGTTTTATGAGCAGGTATACGCCGTGTACCCCGAGTATGACCGCTGGAATCGCTGGCTCAAGGAGAACGGTAATCTGATCATGGCACGCGCGGGATATCGATGATTCGATGAGATTCCTTGATGACTCCCGTCACCCTGACCGATATAAAAAAGAAGCACTTCCGAGATCGATCGGAAGTGCTTTTTCCTATAGCTTATTTGTGATAGGTGATGGTAAAGCCTTCGGTATAATACCAGCTCAGGTGATTGTTGTTACTGTCCATCGCGCGGATGGTGTAGGTGTAGGGCTTTCCGTCTCTGACGTCGGTATCGACATAAGAGGTGCCGGTGGAATCGGTGAGCTTTGTCCAGCCGTTGCTGCCCTTGTAGTAGACGCGGTATTTGGACGCGCCCGCGACGGCATTCCATTTGATCGACACGCCTTTTGAGGTGCTCGTCAGCGTCAGCTTGGGGGCTTCGACATATTTGGCGCTCTTGCCGGAACGGAAGTCGCTGGTATACGCGGAGCCGTCCTCCGTGATACAGCGAACAGTGTAGGTGTAGTTGTGATTGGAACGGACGTCCTTGTCGATGTAGGAGGTGTCCGCTGTATCGACCATCCTTGTCCATCCCCTGGAGCCGTAGTAGAAGATGCGGTATTTTTTCGCGCCGTTGACCTTGCTCCAGCTGATCTTCACACCGTCAGCCTCGTTCGATACACTGAACTCAGGCGCGCGGATAAACTGGATGCTGAAGCCGTCGGCATAATACCAGCTCAGGTGATTGTTGTTGCTGTCCATCGCGCGGATGGTGTAGGTATAGGGAGTGCCGGAGGCAACACGGTCGTCAAGCACGGAGGTGCCGGCGGTGTCGGTGAGCCTTGTCCATCCGTTGCTTCCTTTGTAATAGACGCGGTATTTGGACGCGCCTGCGATCGTGTTCCACTTGATCCGAACGCCATCCTCTTCATTGGAGAGAGTGAGCTTAGGCGCGGCATAATATTTGATGCTCTTGCCCGGACGGTGGTAGCTGGTGAAAGCGGTGCCGTCCGCGTTGATGCAGCGCACGGTGTAGGTGTAGGTATGGTTGGAGCTGACGTCGGTATCGATGAAGGAGGTGTTGGTGGTTTCGGTGAGCTTAGTCCAGCCGCGGCTGCCGTAGTAGTATACGCGGTAGTTGACGGCGCCGTTGACCTTGTTCCAGCTGATATTTACACCGTCTGCCGCGTTGGACAGGGTGAAGGTGGGTGCGGACAGATAGGTAATGGAGAAGCCGTCGGGATAATACCAACTCAGATGTTTGCCGTTTGCGTCCATCGTGCGGATGGTATAGGTGTAGCTTTTGCCGGAGATAACGTTATCATCGGTCGCTGAGGTACCCGAGGTATCGGTGAGCCTTGTCCAGCCGTTGTCGCTTTTGTAGTAGACGCGGTATTTGGACACGCCTGCCACGGCGTCCCACGCGATCTTGACGGCGTCCGCCGCGTGTGACAGCCGCAGGACGGGAGCAGTGTAATATACTGCTGATTTGCCGTTCCTGTCATAGTCGCTGATAAAATGCGAGCCGTCGGAGGAGACACACCGCACCGTGTAGGTATAGCTCTTGCCGGATACAACTTTTGGGTCGATGTAGGAGGTGTCGCCTGTTTCCGCGATCCGGACCCAGCCCTTGTCCGCGGTTTTGACATAGACGCGGTAGAGATGGGCGCCCGGAACGGGATCCCACGAGATCCTCATGCCGCCCGCGTAGGTCGCGACCTTCGGCTGAGGGGTTTCCAGCACAGCTTCCTCGACCGATTCCGTGTAGCTGAATCGGTTATCTCTATTATTATAGTTTTTGTCGACGATGATGGTGTCGTTGATATCGTACACATATCTGACCTTTGCGGCAAGGCTGTAGGAGCCTGCTTTTTCCACGCCGAAGATCAGCTTCATCACAGTCTTTTCGGAGTTGAAGGAAAAGCCCTTCACATTCGCGAAGTTCATCACATAGCCCGTCATCCCGAAGGTGTTGGGTCGGTCAAAGCGATCGACCACCGACGAGGTCTTGGTGGTAGGCGCGATGCGATCGAGATGGGTCGCGATCTCATTCGTGGTGTAGCCGCTCATGATCGAGAAATCAACGGGCAGCTCGATCTGCGCCGTCTCCAGTTTGCTGCCTGTGTAGCGCAGCGCGATGCTGTATTCGATGTAATCGCCCACCCTGGCGGTGATGGTCTTGCCGCCGACCGTGATCGTGGCAACGTCATCCGCGGCAGACGCGCCGATACAGCCCAGTGAGCAGACCGACAGGATGAGAGCAAGCGCCAGAATGATACTGACGATTCTATTTTTCATCAAATTCCTCCTATCCGAGTCATATTAA
Source organism: Ruminococcaceae bacterium UBA4306 (assembly GCA_002394725.1). GTDB lineage: Bacteria > Bacillota > Clostridia > Oscillospirales > Acutalibacteraceae > Ruminococcoides. The sequence continues at coordinate 4,538 of DGUQ01000024.1, read as the reverse complement.
CTTATATTATATACTATCGAAAAACCAATTACAAGATGAATGTATTAACATTTTATTAAATACTGATTCACAAATAGAAAACGGACATACATTATACTAAGTAGCAATAAAAAGCATGACCGGGTTTACGATCATGCCTTTGTATCGTTATGTATCAGTATTTGCTCAACAAACCGATGTTGTATTGTTCGATTCCGTTCAAGGAGCCGTCATAGCTCGGATCCGGATGATACCATGACTGCGCCTCGTAGTAGGCGCGGATCGACGGACTGCGAAAAATATATCCGTGCCGCGCGTAGATCTCGTTGACGGCGTCCTGTCCGAAGCTGCCTGCCAGAGGCGTGCCGCTCATGCCGTATACCTTTGCCGCGATCTCGTCATTCGACAGATAGCGGATGGAGGAATCGGGGAACAGCTCGCCGCCGGAGGAAGGTTTGTCCGCGGACGGCTCGGTGCTATTCGGCGCGGAGGGCTTGACGACTTCTGTCGGCTTGAGCGCGGTGGACGGCTGCGTTGGTGCGGCGGTGGGCTGTGCGGCACTGCCGACGTTGACGGTGCAGGAAGCCGTGATACCGTTATCGCTCTTGCAGGTGATCGTCGCGACGCCCTCATAGACGCCCGTGACATAGCCCTCTTCATTGACAGAGGCGATATTACTGTCACTGCTCTCCCAGCTCAGCGCCACATGGGACGCGTCGGCAGGGTGATAGGTCGCCGCGAGCTGGATCGTCTTGCCGACCTCGATACGGGCGCCGGTCGCGCTCAGCGTGATCTCGGTGATCAGCTTGTCGGATACCGTGACGTTGCAGGAGGCGCTCTCTCCGTTTTCGATTGACGCGGTGATGACAGCCGTGCCTGCCGCCTTCGCGTTGACGGTACCGCCGCTCACGGTGGCGACCGCGTCATCACTGCTTTCCCAGCTGACTCTGGTCGCTTTTCCGGCGGACAGCTCCACACTGTCGCCCACGGTCATCTCCAGTCGCGTTTGATCGAGCTTGAGCTTGTCGTGGCAGCCCGATAGGATGATACAGGCTGTCAAACAGCCCAATAACAATAGGATAAAGCGTTTCATGTGAACCTCCGTAAAGTATTCCGCATGGAAAATACTAATTTTTGATTAAACCCTTTACCATCTATTGCGTATATTTCCGCTAATATCTTGTTAAAGCGTTTTATCAGTAATTAGTATGATTCTTACCCTTGATGCTGTGTAGCTCCCCTTGCGATCGCCTTGCGTTCGGCGCAAAGCTCGTGATACAGCTCGGTTGAGCTGAAGCCGACGTTCATGTCGGTTTGGATCGCCTTGAGCGGAACACTCAGCTTTTTGCGGCGGAGCTGATCGAGAAACAGGTTGAGCATGCCGCCGCGAAGGTCTGCGATATAAAGCATCTCCTCGTCAAAATCCTCATTGTCCCTGACGGCTTTATCCTGCGACGATCCGAGAAGGAAGCCGAGGGTATAGCCGTATTCGGACTTCTCGACAGTGCGAGAATCAAAGCCGAATTTGCGGCACAGCATTTTCACTTTCGCGTCTTTTTCGGGCGGAAGATTATAGATCAGTATGGTGCTCATCGCCTTACCTCCCTCTGTGGGATCGATCCCGTGATCTTGTTGTAATGGATGTTACCGATATTCTACCATATTTGGCAGAATATTGCAAATATGTAATTTCCTTGTTGTTGACATATTGCTTTTTTAGAATTATAATTATAGTAGATAAATCTACGTCATACTAATCTTCAATAAAAAGTAGACAAATTATTAACGAGGATGATTTTCGCAAGACGAGGCGAACGACGCAGGCATACTGACGTATGGCAAGGAGTTCAACGAAGTATTGCGGAAATCAGACCGTTAAGAATGTCGAGTTTTTATTGAATATTAGTATCATGTGATAAATGATGGAAGAAAGCAGGTGATTATATGCGAAGTAGATTGAAAAGATTCGTTTCCATGACGCTCGCGGTGCTGTTGCTGTTCTCTTTGATGAGCTCAGCGGTCTTTGCCGTTGAGCTGACGGATGACAACGGTGACGCGGCGGCAGTACAGACCGGCGCCGGCGTTCCCGTGATCACTTCGCTGCAATCATCGAGCGAAGGCATTCACATAAAATGGAAAGCGATCAGCGGCGTCAGCCGCTACCGCGTCGACAGGTGGTACAGCGACGGTCGCGGCTGGCAGAAGCTGACGGAAACGTCCGATCTGTATTGTATCGACAGCGCGGTCACGTCGGGCGTTACCTATCAATACCGTCTGTACGGCGTGAACGTGGGGGGCAATGTCGTGACCACCACCTGCACCAAATCGGTGACCCACCATGCGCCTGCCGTGGTCAGTGACGCGCAGACGACGTCCGACGGTATCCGCATTTACTGGAACAAGGAGTCGGGCGTGAGCAAGTTCGCCGTACTGCGTATGGAGAACAACAGCTGGAAGCAGGTCGCCGTCACCTCCGACAGCACCTATCTGGACAAGAATGTATCCTACGGCAAAAAGTACCGCTACACCGTCAGAGAGATGACCGCCTCCGGCGCGTATCTGTATGATTCTTTTGATCAGACCGGTCTTACCCATGCCTATCTGAAAACCCCTTCGCTGAAAGCGGAAAACGCGGCAGGCGGTGTGATGCTGAGATGGAACGCGATCCCGGGCGCGGAGGGCTACCGTGTCTTTTACCGCAGCAACGGCACGTGGAAGCGTATGGCGGTGACAAAGGACAATTATCTGCTGGATACCGATGTGCGCTCCGGCAATTCCTACACCTATACCGTGCGCTGTATCACCGCGGACGGTGAGCGGTACACGAGCTATTGTGACACAACGGGCAAGAGCGTCAGATATATCGCGGCGCCTGTACTGGTGTCCGCCGTCGGTAATGTTGACGGCATCCGCGTCACGTGGCAGGCGTCTGCCGGCGCCGATAAATACCGTGTTTTTTATAAGAAAACGAACGGCGTATGGGCGCGTCTGGCGGACACCTATGACACCTATTATCTGGATAAGAAGGTCAGCTCGGGCGAATCCGTCCTCTATACCGTGCGCTGTTTGAACGCGGCAGGCGAGTATATCAGCTCCTATTACGGTGAGGGTATTTCGGGCTCCTATATGAGCGCTCCCGATTTCTCTGTCAGCAACGGCACGGACGGCGTTGTGATCTCATGGCCGGCTGTCAGCGGAGCGGAAAAATACCGCGTATATTATTACGGCAGCCGCGGCTGGACGAGGATGGTGGATACCGCCGAGACCTCCTATCTGGATACGGACGTCGAATCCGGCAAGAACTACACCTACACCGTGCGCTGTATCAACGCGGCAGGTACCGAATTCACCAGCGAATACCTCCCGGGCAAAAGCGTCAGATTTTATACAGCGCCTTTGATCACCTTGCTGACCAACACCGAGGATGGCGTCCGGATCAGCTGGAACGCCGTCGGCGGCGCGCAGAAATACCGCGTGTATTATCGGGGCAGAAACGGCTGGACGAGGATGATCGACACCGCCGAGACCTCCTACGTCGATACCGACGTAGCCTCTGGCACGACCTACACCTACACCGTGCGCTGCGTCAATAACGAGGGCAACGCGTTTATGAGCTGGGCCAGACCGGGCGTTTCCAAAACCTTTATCGCCGCTCCCGACTTCAAGCTCGTACGCAATGACAAGAGCATCACCATCCGCTGGGACGCGGTGAACGGCGCCGAATTGTACCGCGTGTATTATCGCGGCGCGAACGGCTGGACAAAGCTCACCGATACCAAAGCGACCTCCTTTGAGGATGATGATATCAGCTCGGGCTATACCTACTCCTACACGGTGCGCTGTCTGAACAAAGAGGCGACCGAGTTTACCTCCGATTTTTATACAGGCAGAAGCATCAAATATGTCCAGATGCCGCGTCTGACGAGTGTCAAGGGCGGTCCCGACGGCGTGGAGATCAAATGGAGCGAATCCTACGGCGCTTCCAAATACCGCGTCTATTACAAGAGCGGCAGCGACTGGATCAAGGCGGGTGAATCGGTCACGAATTCATTTGTGCATACCGCTGCCGAGTCGGGCAGGAACTACACCTATACCGTGCGCTGTATCAACGACACGGGCACACAGTTTGAGTCGACCTTTGACCGCACGGGCAAGTCGCTCCACTATATCGCCGCGCCGAAGAATCTCAGTGCCGAGTGCTATCACAACAGCATCAAGATCAGCTGGACGCCCTCCGCAGGCGCCGCTAAATACCGCGTGTATTACTACGGCAGCGGCGGTTGGACAAAGCTGACCGAAACGACAGGCAGCTCGGTGATCGATGACGACGTCGCGTCGGGCTACACCTACCGCTACACCGTGCGCTGTATTACGGCGAGCGGCAGCAGCTTTACCTCGGATTATAATCACCGCGGCGTTTCGTGCCCGTATAACGATATGCCGCATCTGTATGAGCCTGATTATACCAAGGACGGGATCAAGATCATGTGGCGACATTCCCCCGGAGCGGAAAAATACCGCGTGTATTACTACGGCAGCCGCGGCTGGACAAAGCTGAC
>DGUQ01000170.1 GCA_002394725.1 Ruminococcaceae bacterium UBA4306 | reverse complement strand
TGGTCGCCGACGCGATCGAGCCGTATCTGCGCGCGTCGGGGATCTCTTACGCGCGCAATTCGCCGAGCCAAACGCTCAGTCAGGCGATCGCGCAAAGTAACGCCGGAAACTACGATCTGCATTTGGCGATCCATTCTAACGCCGCCGGCGCGCAGAACAGCGGCACGGTGCGCGGAACGGACGTCTATTATTATCCGACAAGCGCCAAGGGCAAACGCGCCGCCGAGATCATCGCCGAGAACTACCGCAATATCTATCCGCTGCCCGATCGGGTCAAGACGGTGGCGTCCGCCTCGCTCGCCGAGCTCAGGCGCACCAAGGCGCCTGCCGTATTGATCGAGACCGCCTATCACGACAACCTCGCCGACGCGGAGTGGATCCAGGAGAATATCGGCGCGATCGGCAGGAATCTGGCGCAGAGTATCGCGCAGATCTTGGGCGTGCCGTTCGTGGACATATAGGATGATTTTTTTGTTGCAGTGAAAACAGCCGTGTGTTATAATACAAGGTAACACACGGCTGTTTGTCGTTACGGAGGAATTATGATGGAAGAAAAAATGATGAAAAAAATCGAAAAAACTATGGAAAGACTGCGCGCCAATCAGATGGCGGCATATTATGTAGAGTCTAAGGACGAGGTCGTCCCTCTCCTCAAAACCCTGATGAACGAGGGTGAGACCGTCACCCACGGCGGCTCTGTCACGCTCGGCGAATGCGGCGTGCTCGACCTGCTCAACAGCGGCGACTACCACTATCTCGACCGCTCCAAGGCGCAGACGCCGGAGGAAGTGGAGGAGATCTATCGCAAGGCGTATTATGCCGATACCTATCTCGCGAGCGCTAACGCGGTCACCGAGGGCGGTCTGCTGTTCAATGTTGACGGCAACTCCAACCGTGTATCCGCGATCCTCTACGGACCCAAGCAGGTCATCTTCATCTGCGGTTGTAACAAGCTCGTCAAGGATCTGGATGAGGCGGTTATGCGCCTCAAGAGCGTTGCCGCGCCGCAGAACACCAAGCGCCTGAATTGCAAGACCTACTGCGCCAAGGAGGGCGAGTGCCTCGCGATGGGCAATGACGCCACCTATATGTGCGACGGCTGTATGAGCCCCGAGCGCATCTGCTGTAACTATGTGATCTCTGCCCGTCAGCGCCATAAGGACAGACTCAAGGTCATCCTCGTCGGTGAAGAACTGGGATACTGATGATTATTTGTAGGGGAGTGCGTGATACGCGTATCTGCTCTTCCCGAAACGTATAAGCACAATGCCACATAACGCGGAAAAAACCACGATTATTGTAGGTGCGGTATTGATGATGTACCGTTACCTGTCCTACAGATCCCTATATTATCCATATATGTAAGGCATGGAGTATCCCCATGCCTTCACTCACTGACAATTGCTCTCGTTCTTGTTCTCGGAACGATTCTCTTTGCAGTCGGTGGCGTTGGTGGTCTTTTTATCGGTTGCGTAGCTCATGTTGTTTGTGGCGTTCTGCGTGTTGTTCTGAGAGCTTTTCTTCGCGTTCTTCTTTGACTTGCTCATGTTGACACCTCCTTAAAGAGTTTCATTGCGAACCCTGACGCGATGTCACGGGTGTGGCAATTCACCCTTTATTATTCCCGAAAAGAGGCGAACTATTATGAAAATGAATGATTATTTTGATCGGATGAAGACCGTCCTCGGCGAGGATTACGACCGTTTTCTGGAGACAGTGGACAAGCCTGCGTTCAAGGCGATCCGCGTCAATACGCTGAAGATCCAGCCCGAGGAGCTGCTGCCGCTGTTGCCCTTTGCCGGGGAACAGACGCCCTTTGCCTCCACGGGGTATTATGTGGACGCGGAAAAGCTCGGCAAGCACCCTCTGCATCACGCAGGCGCGTTCTATGTGCAGGAGCCTTCGGCGATGTCCGCCGTGACGGCGCTGCATGTGGAGCCGGGCGACAAGGTGCTCGACCTGTGCGCCGCGCCCGGCGGCAAGAGCACTCAGATCGCCGCCGACCTCAACGGTACGGGACTGTTGTGGGCGAATGAGATCGTCCGTCCGCGCGCGCATATCCTCTTGTCGAATATCGAGCGCATGGGCGTCAAGAACGCCGTCGTGTCCAACATGAAGCCCGATGTGCTGTGCGATCGGCTGGAGGGCTTTTTCGACAAGGTATTGGTCGACGCCCCCTGCTCGGGCGAGGGCATGTTCCGCAAGGACAAAGAGGCGATTTATGAGTGGTCGGTGGAGCACAGCCTGTCCTGTGCCGAACGCCAGAAGGCGATCCTCCATTCCGCCGCCGCCGCGGTCAAGCCCGGGGGTGTGATGGTCTATTCCACCTGCACCTTCTCACCGGATGAAAATGAGGGCGTGGTACAGCATTTTCTCAAGGAGCATCCCGAGTTCGAGCTGATCGACACGGGCTGCCGCTTCGGTACGCCGACGCTGGAGCACGCGATCCGCGTCTATCCGTTCCACGGCGGCGAGGGGCATTTTGTCGCCAAGCTCCGCAAGACCAAGGGCAGGGATTATAAAGGAAAGATGTTCTCTTACTTTGAGCCGCCAAAGGAGGAACGAATCGAGATCGAAAGATTCATTTGCGATATCCTGCGCAATCCCTCTTTCCGGCATTATCATGTGATCGACGAGCGTATCCTGAATCTGCCCGACGTGGAGCTTTTGCCCGATCTCGAGGGCATGAACATCCTGCGCGCGGGGGTCAAGCTGGGCGATTTCAAAAAGAACCGCATCGAGCCGCACCACAACCTCGCCAGCTCGCTGACGCCCTACGACTTCAAGCGCAGGCTCATCATGAGCTGTGAGGATCTTGCCGCCACGCGTTATATCAGCGGTGAGGAGCTGGAGATCGACAACTGGATCAACGGCTGGGGCGTCGCGACGGTCAACGGCGTAACGCTGGGACTGGGTAAGGCGGTCAACGGTCATTTAAAGAATAAGTATCCGAAAGGATTGCGTACACTCGCATGGAAAGACTTACAGATATAAGCGTGATCCGCGAGCTGCTCCGCCGCCACGGCTTCACCTTCTCCAAGGCGTTGGGACAGAATTTTCTGATCAACCCCTCGGTGTGTCCGCGCATGGCGGACGCCGCGGCAGAAGGCGTGACGTCGAATGCTCCCGTCGGTGTGCTTGAGATCGGTCCCGGTATCGGCGTGCTGACCCGTGAGCTGTTACAGCGAGCGGATAAGACGGTCGCGGTCGAGCTCGACAAAAGACTGCTCCCCGTATTGGACGAGACCCTCGGTGAATTCGACAACCTCAAGGTCGTCAACGCCGATGTGCTGGAGCTGGACTTGCACCGTTTGATCAAAGAAGAATTCGACGGCATGGAGGTGGTCGTATGCGCCAACCTGCCGTATTATATCACCTCTCCCGTGATCATGAAGCTGCTCGAGGACAAGCTGCCGATCAAAACCATCACCGTGATGGTGCAAAAGGAAGCGGCGGTGCGCTTATGCGCGCAGCCCGGTACGCGCGACAGCTCCGCCATCACGGCGGCGGTGCGCTACTACT
>DGUQ01000169.1 GCA_002394725.1 Ruminococcaceae bacterium UBA4306 | reverse complement strand
TACGGCTCGATCGCGTCGGCGACCAGATTCATGTAATACTCCTCGTTTCCGCCGTTGACATACGGGTTCCATTCCTGCAATGACGGGCTCAAAAATACGGATGGCATAGCATCAACTCCTCATATGATCGGACGCCCCGAAAGAGGGGGCTCCGTGTGGTATCATGCCTACAAAAATAATATGGAGGAAAAGCTCGTATTATTCCAAACAAGAAATTTATTTCATTGGTTGTGTGCTATCATTTGCCTAACCGAATATTCTATTTCTTATTTGAAGGAGGAAAACATTATGACAAAATGGGTATGTCCCGTATGCGGCTACATTCACGAGGGTGACACTCCCCCCGAGAAGTGCCCGATCTGTAAGGTGCCCGGCGAGAAATTCAACAAGCTCGATGATGAAGCAGGCTTTGCCTGTGAGCATGTAGTCGGTATCGCAAAGGATGTCGCCGAGGATATCAAGGCAGATCTGCGCTCCAACTTTGAGGGCGAATGCAGCGAGGTCGGTATGTATCTGGCGATGGCAAGAGTTGCCGACAGAGAGGGTTATCCCGAGGTATCCGCCGCTTTCACCAAGTACGCGTTTGAAGAGGCTGAGCATGCCGCTAAATTCGCGGAGCTCTTGGGCGAAGTGCTGACCGACAGCACCAAGAAAAACCTCGAGATGCGTGTAGAAGCTGAGACAGGCGCTTGTGCCGGTAAGCTGGATCTCGCAAAGCGTGCCAAGGCTGCCGATCTCGACGCGATCCATGACACTGTTCATGAGATGGCAAAGGACGAGGCGCGCCACGGCGCAGGCTTCAAGGGTCTTTTGAAGAGATACTTCGGCTAAACACATGTGTCGTTTTTCTCAGATAAGACGTTCAAAAACGATGTGAGCGAAACGGCGGACAAAACAGCATGCTTATTGAGGGAAGGGAGAGATCCCTTCCCTCATTCTGTAATATGTTATTGACTTTCTCATCCTTTCGCTTTATACTTAGTATCAAGGATCTTTGGACGGGAAAATCGGTTCAGTACAATCAAAACACAGAAAGGACAAGGAAATGGCACAAAACAACAATCAGCGCGAAACGCTCGTAACCAATTTCACCTTAGTGAAATTCATCTTTCTGGGTATCATCACCCTCGGCATCTACCCCATTGTCATCATGAGCAAGATCTCGGTATACATCAACATCATCGCCGGCCGTTATGACGGCAAAAAGACGATGCACTACTGTCTTGTATTCTTCCTCTTCTCATGGCTGACCTGCGGTATCGTTCCGCTCGTATGGTTCCACAGACTCAGCGCCCGTATCGGCGACGAGCTCAACCGCAGAAACATCACCTATGATTTCGGCGCAAAGACTTTCTGGCTGTGGAATATTTTAGGCTCGCTCATCATTTGCGGTCCTTTCATCTACACGCACAAGCTGCTGACCTCCATGAACATGCTCGCGGATGATTACAACGCCCGCGGCTGATAACAGATCATCATAATCCTGTTGATACCCCCTTCGGTTTTCGAGGGGGTATCGTTTTGCTTGAACAGAGCCGGTTGTCATCGCTGACTTTGTTAAAAAAATAACAATATGTCTATAAACATCAAAAATACCGCTTTTTCTTTGGTGCAAATGTAAATTGAATCCCCCATTTGCATATGCTATACTTAATAGTGTGCAAAAAACCTATTTTCCTGTATTGGAGGAATGACAATGGATAAAGAAAAATATCTCGTAGACAGCGTCGAGGCGCTGGAAAAGAAGATCGGCGAAGTCAGGAAAGCGCAGGAGAAATTCAGCACCTACTCGCAGGAGCAGGTTGACGCGATCTTCAAGGCGGCGGCGATCGCGGCGAACAAGGCGCGTCTGTCGCTGGCAAAGGACGCGGTCGCCGAGACCGGCATGGGCGTTGTCGAGGACAAGGTCATCAAGAACAACTACGCTTCGGAATACATCTATAACGCTTACAAGGACACCGTGACCTGCGGCGTGATCGAAGAGGACGCGGCGGCAGGCATCGTGCGTGTGGCGGAGCCCATCGGCGTCGTGGCGGCGGTCATCCCGACCACCAACCCGACCTCGACCGCGATCTTCAAGTGCCTGATCTCGCTCAAAACACGCAACGGTATCATCATCTCCCCCCATCCGCGCGCGAAGAAAAGCACCATCGACGCGGCAAGGATCGTTTTGGAAGCGGCTGTCAAGGCAGGCGCTCCCGAGGACATCATCGCGTGGATCGACATCCCCTCGCTGGATATGACCAACACCCTGATGAAGGAGGCTGACATCATCCTCGCGACAGGCGGTCCCGGCATGGTCAAGGCGGCGTATTCCTCCGGCAAGCCCGCCCTCGGCGTCGGCGCCGGCAATACCCCTGCCATCATCGACGAGAGCGCGGATATCATCCTCGCGGTCAACTCCATCATCCACTCTAAGACCTTTGATAACGGTATGATCTGCGCCTCTGAGCAGAGCGTACACGTACCGTCCTCGATCTACGATCAGGTCAAACAGGAGTTTTTGTACCGCGGCTGCTATTTCCTCAAGCCCGACGAGCTGGACAAGGTACGCAAGACCATCATCATCAACGGCTCTCTGAACGCGAAGATCGTCGGACAGAGCGCCTACAAGATCGCCAAGCTCAGCGGTGTGGACATCCCCGAGAACAGCAAGGTCCTCATCGGCGAGGTGCAGAGCGTGGATCTGAGCGAGGAATTCGCGCATGAAAAGCTCTCCCCCGTACTGGCGATGTATAAATTCGACACCATCGAAGAGGCATTTGACAATGCCGAACAGCTAATCGCGGACGGCGGCTACGGTCACACCTCCTCCATCTTTATCAACGAGTTGACCCGTAAGGAGGTGCTCGACGAGTTCATGGAGCGCATGAAGACCTGCCGTATCGTGGTCAACACCCCCTCCTCCCACGGCGGTATCGGTGATATCTACAACTTCCGCCTGACGCCCTCGCTGACCTTGGGCTGCGGCTCATGGGGCGGCAACTCGATCTACGAGAACGTCGGCGTCAAACACCTTTTGAACATCAAAACCGTAGCCAAGAGGAGGAACAACATGCTTTGGTTCAGAGCACCCGAAAAGGTTTATATGAAACAGGGCTGTCTGAGCGTCGCGCTCGACGAGCTGGGCAGCGTGATGAACAAGAAGAAGGCGTTCATCGTCACCGACAGCTTTTTGTATGCGAACGGCTACACCGCGGCTGTTGAGAAGAAGCTCGACGAAATGGGCATTATACACACCACCTTCAGCGAGGTAGCGCCCGATCCCACCCTCGGCTGCGCCAAGATGGGCGCGAAGATGATGGAGAGCTTCAAGCCCGACGTCATCATCGCCGTCGGCGGCGGTTCTCCGATGGACGCGGCAAAGATCATGTGGGTGCTGTATGAGCATCCCGAGGTCGATTTTGAGGACATGGCAATGCGCTTCATGGACATCCGCAAGCGCGTGTACACCTTCCCCCATATGGGCGACAAGGCATATTTCATCGCCATTCCCACTTCCGCCGGTACAGGCAGTGAGGTAACGCCCTTCGCGGTCATCACCGATGAGAACAGCGGCATCAAATATCCGCTCGCGGACTATGAGCTGTTGCCCGATATGGCGATCGTTGACGCGGACATGATGATGGACGCGCCCAAGGGTCTGACCTCCGCCTCCGGTATCGACGCGGTCTCCCACGCGCTCGAGGCGTACGCTTCGATCATGGCGACCGATTACACCGACGGTCTGGCGCTGCAGGCGCTCAAGGTCATCTTTGAGTATCTGCCCAAGGCATATGAGAGCGCTGTCACCGGCGTGCCGAACAAGGAAGCGCGTGAGAAGATGGCGAACGCCGCTACGATGGCAGGTATGGCATTTGCCAACGCCTTCCTCGGCGTGATGCACTCCATGGCGCACAAGCTCGGCGCCTTCCATCACATCCCCCACGGTGTGGCGAACGCCCTGATGATGAACGAGGTGCTGCTGTTCAACGCGAAGGAAGCCCCCACCAAGATGGGCACCTTCCCTCAGTATGACCATCCGCATACCCTGCGCCGATATGCCGAGGTCGCCGAGGCGTTAGGCGTTGACGGCGCTGACGATAACGAGAAGCTCAACGGTCTGCTCGACAAGATCACCGCCCTCAAGAACGAGATCGGCATCATGCCGACCATCCGTGACTACGTGCCGGATGAAGAATCCTTCCTCGCCACCCTCGACGAGATGAGCGAGCAGGCGTTCGACGATCAGTGCACGGGCGCGAATCCGCGTTATCCGCTGATCAGCGAGATCAAGCAGATGTATCTCAACGCCTATTACGGCGAGCATAAAGACGTGTAAGGAGGTATATGATGAGTAATACGAATTATGAGATTTTAGCACAACGATCCAAAAAGGTCATCTATAAAGACGGCGACACCGTCCTCAAGGTATTCGACAGCGATTACAGCAAGGCGGATATCCTCAATGAAGCGCTGAATCAGGCGCGTATCGAGGAGACGGGGCTGAATGTCCCCAAGCTCCTCGAGGTCAGCAAGATCGACGGCAAGTGGGCGATCCGCACCGAGTATATCCCCGGCAAGACGCTCGCACAGCTGATGGAGGAGAATCCCGACAAGCTCGACGAATATCTTGACCTCTTCGTCAGCATCCAGAAGGAGATCTTCAGCAAGGAAGCGCCCCTGCTCAACAAGATCAAGGATAAATTCAACCGCAAGATCTCTGCGAGCCGCTTTGACGCGACCACTCGCTATGAGCTGCACACCCGTCTGGACAGCATGAAAAATCACAAGAAGATCTGCCACGGCGATTTCACCCCGAGCAATATCATCATTACACCCGAGGGCGTGAGTGATCTTGAAAAAGCGGGAGGAGCAAGCCCCTCCCCTACAGATCAGAATCATTATTATATTTTGGACTGGTCGCACGTGACCCAGGGCAACGCCGCCGCTGACGCCGCGCGCACCTATATGCTGTTCTGCCTCAAGGGGATGGACGAGGTCGCGGAGAAGTACCTCAAGCTCTTCTGTGAAAAGACCGACACCGCCAAGCAGTATGTACAGCGCTGGATGCCCATCGTCGCCTGCACCCAGAGCGTCAAGGGCAAGGAGGAGGAGCAGGAGTTCCTCGAACGCTGGGTCAACGTCGTCGAGTATGAGTAAGGCACGTGTGCCATTGTTCCGCCTTCTTACAAAGCCGTCGGTTTACTAACACGTCTTCAACGGCGTGTCAAGCAGGGATTATACTTTGGCATACTGCAATAAACTTCCCCAGCGCAAGCACTAAAATGTCCGCCGAACACTTGACCCTCACTTTGTTTTTTGGGGTATGATATCCTCCAAAGCTGACCACTGATCACTGATCACTAACCACTGATCACTAATCACTAACCACTAATCACTAACCACTAATCACTAATCACTAATCACTAACCACTAATCACTAACCACTAATCACTAATCACTAACCACTAATCACTGACCACTGATCACTAAATCAAAGGCGAGAAACGGCACATACAAAAGGAGCAACATAATGACAAAATTAACTGTAGGCATGAAGGGCGAGAAATCCGTCGCCGTCACCAACGAAAACACCGCGTTGATGATGGGAAGCGGCTCCCTGCGTGTATTCGCCACACCGGCGATGATCGCGCTGTGCGAGGGCTGCTGCGCCCAATCGGTGGAAAGCGCGCTGGAGCTGGACATGACCACGGTCGGCGTCAAGGTCGAGATCGAGCACATCGCCTCCTCCCCCGTCGGCGCTCCCATCCTGTGCAGAAGCACGCTGACCGCCGTTGACGGCAGAAAGCTCGAGTTCGAGGTAGAGGTCTATGACAATGAGAAGCTGATCGGCAAGGGCAAGCACACACGCTTCATCGTCAACGCGAAACAATTCTTTGACAAAACCTACGCGAACGTCAAGAAACGGATCACGGAGAAATAATACTAATCCTTGATAAAAAGAAATGAGGGGCTATCGCAATTGTAATGCGATAGCCCCTGCTTATTTA
>DGUQ01000182.1 GCA_002394725.1 Ruminococcaceae bacterium UBA4306 | reverse complement strand
AGCAAGTGCGCTGTCGCAGGTATCGGTACCGTAGCCAAAAAGCCCGATCAGTTCGGTAAGGCTATCCTTATGCCCGCAATGGTTGAGACCTACGCTATCCTTGCTCTGCTTATCTCTATGCTTGCTATTATCGGCATTGCCGGTATGTGATCGGAGAAAATTATGTCCGGTATTGATAAAATCATACAAGAGATAGAAAACGACACGGCTCAGTACTGCGATTCCGTGCTCGCTCAGGCGCGTCAAAAGGCGGATGCCATCATCTCCGACGCGCAAAAACAGGCGGATCAGATCCTTGCCGACGGTAAGGACAGGACTGCCGCTCATGTCGCGGATATCAAAAAACGCGGTGATTCCGCCGCGGATCTTGAAGAAAAACGCGTCATGCTGTACACCAAGCAGCAGATCATCAATACCATGCTCAACGAGGGCTTGTCAGCGGCTAAGAATCTGCCCGATGACGAGTACTTCACGCTCATCAAAAGCATGGTCTCCAAGTATTCTATGGAAGAAGACGGCGTGATCTTTTTCGGCGAAAACGACATTCGACGGTTACCTGCCGATTTTTCGGGTGAGTTGAATCAGGCGGCGAAGGGCAGTATTGATCCGGCGGATCAGCCTGCTCCCATCGACGCCGGTTTTATCCTGCAATACGGCGGCATTGAGCAGAATTGTTCTTTTGACGCGATCTTTGCCGGTGAAGCGGAGGAGCTCTCCGACAAGGCCGGCAGGCTGTTGTTCTGATAAGGAGGGTTATGATGCAGCAGGATTTTACATATGCTGTGGCTCGTATCAGATTCAAAGAGACAAAACTGCTTTCCGACGCCGATCTCAACGCTTTATTACTGTCTGCGGACGTGGACGCAGTTATGCGTTTGCTGCGCGATAAAGGCTGGGGCGATAATTCCGATTGCCGACCCGAGGAGCTGCTTTCTATCGAAGAAAACAAGCTCTGGGAGTTCATCCGTGAGACGATCGATGATATCAGTGTGCTCAACTTTTTGTTGATCCCGAATGATTATCATAATCTTAAAGTCATCTTGAAGTGTATCACGCGCGATATGGAGCCCGACGGCTTATTGATCGAGGATTCCGTAGAAGACGCGCAGGCGCTCTATCAGGCGATCAAAACGCGTGATTACGGCAATCTGCCCGAGTATATGCAGGACGTCGCTCAGGAGGCGATGACAACGCTGTTGCAGACCTCCGACGGTCAGCTCTGCGATATCATCGTGGATAAGGCGTGCATGGAGCATGTTTATCGGCTCGGTAAGGAGAGCGACAGCGATATGATCCGCCTGTACTGCGAGTTGTTTGTCGCGGCGGCGGATATCAAGATCGCGATCCGATGCGCGAATACGAAGAAAAAGCTCGATTTCATCCGCAGAGCGTTAGCTGTGTGCGACACGCTGGATGCCGAAAGATTGGCACGGGCGGCTTCTGAGAGCAGGGAAGAGGTCATCAATTATCTTTTGACGACCGACTATCGTTCCGCTGTTGACGCGATCGAAACCTCGATGTCCGCCTTTGAGAAATGGTGCGACGATTATATGACAGACGCCATGAAACCCCAAAAACGGGAGCCCTTCGGCATCGGGCCCGTTGTGGCGTATATCATCGCGCGACAAAATGAGATCAAGGCGGTGCGGATGATCCTCTCCGCCAAGCTCAATAATCTGTCCGAGAATACGATCAAAGAAAGACTGAGGGATATGTATGTCTGAGAGAATAGCTGTTTTCGGCGATAAAGAGAGCGTCTACGGCTTTGCCGCTCTCGGTCTTGATACCTACTTTTTTGATCCTACTCAAGATTACACAGCCGCGTTCAGAAAACTGTGCCAAAGTCAAAGCTACAGCATTATTTATATCACGGAGGCAGCCGCTTCCTTTTTAGAGAAAGAAATTGAAAAGTATCGCAGTGAGCCTTCTCCGGCGATCATCCTGATCCCGGGCGTTACCGGTAATACCGGCGAGGGCATGGCGGCAGTGAAGCTCTCGGTAGAAAAGGCCGTCGGCAGCGATATTTTTAACGAGTGATCAGTGGTCGGTGATCAGTGATCAGAATGGTGTGACGAGATAATTCGTCCATGCTCCTCAGGAGCGTTTATGAAGAGATAGTGTGAATAGTGGATGGCAGTAATTACCGCTGAATGATTTCACCGGTTTTTCTGACCACTGAACACTAATCACTAACCACGATACAAAGGATTGATTCATTATGAGTACAGGTGTAATTAAGAAGGTAGCCGGTCCGCTGGTTATCGCCGAGGGTATGCGCGATTGCAATATGTTCGACGTTGTCCATGTATCCAACATGAACCTGATCGGCGAGGTCATCGAGATGCACGGCGATCGTGCGTCTATCCAGGTCTATGAGGAGACCTCGGGTCTCGGTCCCGGCGAGCCTGTTGTTTCTACCGGCAATCAGCTTTCCGTCGAACTCGGTCCCGGACTGATCGAGAGTATCTACGACGGTATCCAAAGACCGCTGGACGACATCATGAAGGTCAGCGGCAACAATCTCAGCCGCGGCATCTCTGTACCTGCGTTGAAACGCGACAGGGTATGGCAGTTCAGCGCAACCGCCAAAGTCGGCGATAAGGTCACCGGCGGTGATGTGATCGGTACCGTACAGGAGACCGATATCGTTCTGCACAAGATCATGGTGCCGGCAGGCGTCAGCGGCACGATCAAGGAGATCAACAGCGGTGAATATAAAGTCACCGATACTGTCGCGATAGTAGAAGATGACAAAGGGGAGAAGCATGAGCTGTCCCTGATGCAGAAGTGGCCTGTCCGTATCGGCAGACCCTATAAGCAAAAGCTCTCTCCCGATATGCCGCTGATCACCGGTCAGCGCGTGATCGATACGCTGTTCCCGATCGCGAAGGGCGGCGTTGCTTCCGTACCCGGTCCGTTCGGTTCCGGTAAGACCGTTGTACAGCATCAGCTGGCGAAATGGGCAGAGGCTGATATCGTCGTCTACATCGGCTGCGGTGAGCGCGGCAACGAGATGACCGACGTTTTGAATGAGTTCCCCGAGCTGCTCGACCCGAAAACGGGGCACAGCCTGATGGAGCGTACCGTTCTGATCGCCAACACCTCCGATATGCCTGTTGCGGCGCGTGAGGCCTCGATCTATACCGGTATCACCATCGCCGAATACTTCCGTGATATGGGCTATTCCGTCGCTTTGATGGCGGATTCCACCTCCCGTTGGGCAGAGGCGCTGCGTGAGATGTCCGGTCGTTTGGAAGAGATGCCCGGTGAAGAGGGCTATCCTGCGTACCTCGGCTCCCGACTTGCTCAGTTCTATGAGCGTGCCGGTCGTGTTATCACGCTCGGCAGTGAAAAGCAGGAGGGTTCCCTTTCCGTCATCGGCGCCGTATCGCCTCCCGGCGGTGATATCTCCGAGCCGGTATCGCAGGCTACCTTGCGTATCGTCAAGGTGTTCTGGGGTCTGGACGCAGGGCTTGCCTATAAGCGTCACTTCCCGGCTGTCAACTGGCTGACCTCCTATTCACTGTACGTCGATACCATGGCGAACTGGTACAAGGAGAATGTCGCTCCCGATTGGATGGACTTGCGCGCGAGAGTGATGGCGCTGTTACAGGAGGAGAGCGAGCTCGAAGAGATTGTCAAGCTCGTCGGTATGGACGCGCTGTCCGATATCGACCGTATCAAGCTCGAGGCGGCTCGTTCCATTCGTGAGGACTTCCTCCACCAGAACGCGTTCCATGAAATCGATACCTATACGACCCTGAACAAGCAGTATCTTATGATGCAGCTTGTCATGGCGTTCTATGATAAAAGCGTCGCCGCTCTGGATAAGGGCGCTCAGCTGAATCTGCTGATCAACATGCCCATCCGTGAGCGTATCGGACGTTTCAAATATGTCCACGAGGATGAGATCGATCAGAATTATCAGGATATCCTCCATAATCTGGATGTGGACATCGACAATATCATCAAGAAAGGAGATGAATGATCATGCCGAAGGAATACAGGACGATCCAGGAAGTAGCAGGCCCTTTGATGCTCGTCAAGGGCGTCAGCGACGTCAACTACAATGATCTGGGCGAGATCGAGCTTGCGTCCGGTGAAGTCAGACGCTGTAAGGTGCTCGAAATCAACGGCGAAGACGCGCTGGTACAGCTGTTTGATTCCGCGGCAGGCATCAATCTCTCCAATTCCAAGGTGCGTTTTTTAGGCAAATCGATGGAGCTGGGCGTTTCCACCGATATGCTGTCCCGTGTTTTTGACGGCATGGGTAAGCCGATCGACGGCGGCCCCGATATCCTGCCCGAGAAACGCATGGATATCAACGGTCTGCCGATGAATCCCTATGCGCGTAACTATCCGCAGGAGTTTATCCAGACCGGTATTTCCGCCATCGACGGTCTGAACACACTGGTCAGAGGTCAGAAGCTGCCGATCTTCTCCGCGTCCGGTCTGCCGCACGCGCAGTTAGCGGCGCAGATCGCCCGTCAGGCGAAGGTACGCGGTACCGATGAACAGTTCGCGGTCGTATTTGCCGCGATGGGTATCACCTTTGAGGAAGCCAACTACTTCATCGAGAGCTTCAAGGAGACCGGCGCGATCGACCGTACCGTCATGTTCGTCAATCTGGCGAATGACCCTGCGATCGAGCGAATCTCCACGCCCCGTATGGCGCTGACCGCCGCGGAGTATCTGGCATTTGAAGCGGATATGCACGTACTGGTCATCATGACCGATATCACCAACTACGCCGACGCGCTGCGAGAGGTATCCGCCGCGCGTAAAGAGGTACCCGGCCGACGTGGTTACCCCGGCTATATGTATACCGACCTTGCGACCTTATATGAGAGAGCCGGTCGTCAGAAAGGGAAGAAGGGCTCTATCACGCTGATCCCGATCCTGACCATGCCCGAAGACGACAAGACCCATCCGATCCCCGATTTGACCGGCTATATCACCGAGGGTCAGATCATCCTGTCCCGTGAGCTGTACCGCAAGAATGTCGCGCCTCCGATCGATGTACTGCCCTCACTGTCCCGACTCAAGGACAAGGGTATCGGCGAGGGCAAGACCCGTTCCGATCACAGCAACACCATGAACCAGCTGTTCTCCGCGTA
>DGUQ01000139.1 GCA_002394725.1 Ruminococcaceae bacterium UBA4306 | reverse complement strand
TCGGCGTATTATATGGTCAAGGACGAGATCCCGATCTCACATACCACGGCGATCTTATCCGTCAATCTTTTGATGTATACCGCCTCGCTGATGGCGCTGGCTCTGGTCACCTTCATCGTCAGACCGAATCTTTTCTTCAACATCCATTCATGGATCGTCAAGGTGTGCATCATCGTCGGCTTGCTGGTGCAGCTTTTGTTCCTCTCCGTATACGTGATCATCCTGGTGTCGGAGAAAACGGTCATGAAGCTCGCCACATGGCTCGTCAAGATCGGCGCGTTCTTCCGTATCATCAAGGATAGGGAGGAGTATCTCGGCAGAATCGACGCTTCCGTTAATCGCTTCAAGAATTCGATCAAGCTCCTCAATCATGATAAAAAGGCTTTGGTCGGCTCATTCCTGCTCAATTTTGCCGAGCGTATCATTTATATCTCTATCGGCGTGCTGGTATTTTACGGCGCGTTGTACAACATCCCCGAGCTTGCCGATGTAAAGATCAATGTGATCGACATTTACGCCTTGGAGGCGTTCTGCTGGTTCGGCTCCTACTGTATTCCGCTGCCCGGCGCGGTCGGCGCGAGTGAAGCGATCTTCAACAGCGTGTTCAAAATGGTCATCAGTAATGTTGTCCTGCTGAATTCCACGATGATGATCACCAGAGGTATCAACTTCTATATCAGCTTTATCTTTGCCGGTATCGTGACGTTGGTGCACCATATCATCGTCCACTTCATCGAGCCAAAGAAATCAACATCGTAACCCATAACAAAAAGCGTGAGCAAAAACTGCTCACGCTTTGTTATATGGAGAGAAAACAGATGAAATCAAAAGACAAAGAATCCGAGGATACCGATGATGATGCCGATCGCGGCGCCGCCGATCACGTCGCGGATGAAGTGAACGCCCGACAGGATACGCGTCAGACCGATTGCGGCGGCCATACACAGCATGATGACGCCGAGGGTCGTATTGATATACAGGAACGCCATCGCGATGATGAACGCGCTCACGGTATGGCGTGAGGGAAAGCTCTTTCCGGTGGTGTTCTTGTTGACCGTGGGGGTGTAATCATACACCTCATACGGACGTTTTGCATTGATGATCAGCCGTAATACGGAGATCAGGATCAGCGTACACAGGGGGATGAGCGTGAATTTCAGGAACAGTTCACTGCCGAGTCCCTCGTTGACCGCCAGCGTCACCAGCTGGATCGGATAAAAGATATACATCACAAGCGGCAGAACGTCATGCAATGCCTTGATGGTGGTACTGCGCGTCTTTGTCTGTGAGAAATACGCGTTTACATTCTTATAGCTTTCGCCTTTCATTCCGCCACTTCCTTTCGTCATTTGTGTTGAGTCTATCATAACAACCGTTTGTGTCGCTATTTAGAACAAAAAATGACTAATCTATTAACATTCTATGTTATTTCTTTAAAAATGTTCAAAAATCCTGAAAGTGTAACACGAATGTCATTTTTGCGGCGGTAAAAATGAAGTTCAGCACTCGATGTTGACGTGGTACTCCTCGAGCCAGTAATCGATCTCGATGATGTACGCCAGTATCTGCGGCGCCTTCATCAGCTGACCGTACCACGGCGAGGTGACCTTGTCGGGATGCTCCATGATCGCGCGAACACTTTCGGCGTCGATCAGCTCATTGACGCGCCGTGTCGGATCGCTCAGGATCCTTTCCACCTTCTCCGCGCACAGCTTTTGATAGATCGGGTTGTGCGTTTTTGGATAAGGGCTTTTTTTGCGATAGACGATCTCCCACGGCAGGATATCCTCAAACGCCTTGCGGATGATACCCTTCTCTCTGCCTTTGTAGGCTTTGAGCTGCCACGGCATGTTGTAGGCATAGTCGATCAGGCGGTAATCGCAGAACGGTACCCTGACCTCCAGCCCCGAGTACATGGAGCACCGATCCTTGCGCTCTAACAGACATTGCATAAACCAGTAGTAGTTGAGGGCGAACATCTCGCGCATACGCCTGTCGATCCTGCTGTCCTGCGGCAGACTGTCTACCGCATGGATCGTATCGAGGTACCGCTCGCGCACATAGCTTTCGCCACGGGGCAAAATACCGTCCTTTAGGATGCCGCGGCGGATGTCCTGCTCCCTCGACCACGGGAAGCAGTCCTCAAAGAGGATGTCGTGATTGTGATACCACGGATAGCCGCCGAACAGCTCGTCGGCACATTCACCCGATAACGCGACGGTAAAATCCTTCTTGATCTCACGGCAGAAGAGCAAAAGCGAAGAGTCGATATCCACATACCCGGGCAGATCACGCGCCTTGACGGAAGGATATAGCGCTTCAAGAACATCCTTGTTATCAAGGATGATCTCGTGATGATTTGATCCCGTGCTCTGTACCATCAGATCGATAAATTCATAGTCCGCGTTCGGCTGGAACAGCGTCTTGGTAAAATACTTACGATTGTCCGCGTATTCGACAGAGTAGGTGTCGATCGGTGATTGGTTATTTCTTTTACGGAAATTTGATGCCGTCTGACAGATGATGCTCGAGTCCAATCCACCCGAGAGGAAGAAGCACATGGGGACGTCGGACACCAGCTGGCGCTCGATCGCGTTTGTCAGCAGATACCGCGTTCTCTCGATCGTCTGCGCCTCATTTTCCTCATGCGGATGTGCCGTGAGCCGATAGTAGCGGTGCTTTTGCAGCTCTCCGTTTTCATATATCGCGTATTCACCGGGGAGAAGTTCATCGATCCCCTTGAAAATGCCGTTGCCCGGCGTTCTTGCGGGACCGAGGAAGAACAGCTCATACAGCCCTTCTTCATCCACCCGCGGCGCGATCATGCCGCTGCGGAATATCGCCTTGATCTCTGAGCCGAACACGATCCCGTCACGGTAGGTGTGATAGAATAACGGCTTGACCCCGACCCTGTCACGACAGAGAAAGAGTCTGCCCGAGCTCTCCTCATATACCGCAAAGGCAAATATCCCGTTGAGCTTCTCGGCACACGCTTCTTTATAGTAGCAGTATGCCTTGAGCAGCACCTCTGTATCGCTGTGGGTACCGAATCCAAAGCCTGCGACCGTTAGCTCGTTCCTCAGCTCATCGGTATTGTACAGCTCGCCGTTGTAGACGATGGTATACTTTTCACCCTCGTACAGTGTGCTCATGGGCTGTTGACCGTTCTCGGGATCGATCACGCTCAGCCTGCGATGCAGCAGCGCCGCGTGACGGCGGATGTATTCGCCGTGTTCATCGGGTCCTCGTCGTTCAAGACTCTCCGACATTCTCCAACATTCATCCTTCTTTTCACTGATATCGACTGTTTGATCCAGCCAGCCTGCGATTCCGCACATATGTTACCTCCAAAACAATATTAATAAAACTACTAAAAAGCCTCCCTTTCCTAAGGGAGGTGGCACGAAGTGCCGGAGGGTTGCATCATATCAGTAGCTGTTATGATGTTACAAGTATCTGTTTGATCCTGTACCCCTGCGCCGATGTACCGATCCGATGAAGAACAGGGAGCTGAGCACCAATGCCGCCGAGCCTGCCATCGTAGCGGATTTGGCGATCGTCAACGGCGCGTCGGTCGAGTTGAACACACCCTGTTCCACCGGAAAAATCATAAGATAACTATATGCCGCGGCAGCGGTGATTATTCCCTGTAATATCCTGAATATGAAAAATATCATTTGATTGACACGCAGTTCTCCCATCCCGGCATACGCCTGCAAATGTACCGAAATACCGCCGAAGCCGATAAAGAACGCGATCAGATAAATCGGATAACTGCCGCACATCCTGTGACATCCTTCAGTGATCTCGATCAGGGCTGACGCGATATCCGTGATTCTTTTATCGGGAGAACCTTCTCCGATCACCGCGATCATCGCCGTGCAGATCACCACCATGCCGCACATGTGGAAGGTCGCGCGTGAGGCGTCGGCGACAGCGTCTATCAGCAAATTACGAGACGCAATCTCACTCGACGAATGAGGATGGGGCAGGGGAGTCGATTTCATCGTTCTCCCGACGATCACACCCGTGAGGATAACGCCCGTGATCTCGGCGCACAGCAGGATGATCCCGATCTGTCGGCTGCCTAATAAAGCGCTGCCGACATAGTTGATCAAAAATCCCGGTCCGGCGCATACGGCGATATTGGCGACCTTTTGAGCGTCTGAGCGGCTGATATCGCCTTGCTCAAACAGCATCGCGGCACATCGCGCGCCGACCGGATAACCGCCGAGGATACTCAACAGGATGACCGCCAACCCCGACGGCGGCAGTCGAAATAAAATTTGCGAAATTTTGCTCAACGGCTTTGTGAGCGATACGGCAATGCCGCTGCGGATCACTGCCGACGATAACGTCATGAACGCGTACAGCGACGGCACCAGGACCTCAACGCAGAACAGGATTCCTTTTTTTATACCGTCGGCACATTCCTGCGAATATCTCAGGCAGATCATACAACCGAAAGCGATCAGGATCATAATGATTATTTTTCTGAGACAGAATAATTTTTTGACCTTCATTTTGCTCACCGATAATATATATGCGGTCGTCATCATAAAATGAATCGGTGATATAATGAAAGAAAAGCAAAAAGAATCAAAACGCCGACCTCCCTTTTTGTCCGCGCTGAACGCGCCCTGCATTGAGCTCAGCGGCAATCGCGAGCTGTTGATCGAGGGCAGCAAGGGTGTGCTGGAATACTCTACCGACTCGGTGCGGATCAATACAGGCGGTATGCTCGTGAATATATCGGGTCGTGAGCTGAACCTGCGCTGTATCTCGGATTCCGCGCTGATCATCGACGGCTTCATTTTAAGCCTGAGCTTTACGGTGTAGCCTATGCTGTTGGATCTATTGCGCATGGTGCGCGGCTCGGTCGAGTTCTCCGTCAGCGGTAAATACCCCGAACGCTTTATCAACATCACCTCACGGCACAGGGTGCGTCTGTGGAACGTTCACCGATCGGAGGGGCGCTTTACCGCCTGTATGTACCGTTCGGATTACCGCAAAATCAGACCCTTGGCGCGAGGCGCCGGCGTTCGACTGAAGGTGATCGGCAAAAACGGTGTGCCGAAGATGCTTTACCGCTATCGGGATCGCGTCGGCGTTTTGATCGGAGTATGCGCGTTTGTTCTGTCGATCTTCGTGATGTCGCTGTTTGTCTGGAGTATTGATATTACCGGCTTGGAGACTCTCAGCAGGTCTCAGATGAATGACGTCCTGCGTGAGCACGGGCTCTATGTCGGCGCGTTCAAGCCGTCGCTGGATGTGCAAAGGCTCTCGCGTGATGTGATGATCGAACGGCATGAGATCGGCTGGATGGCGGTGAATATGACAGGCTCCTTCGCTTCTGTGGAGATCAAGGAAGAAGCCGTACCGCCCGAGGTGGATGACGTCTATTCCCCCTGCAATGTCAAGGCAAGATCGGACGGTGTGATCGTGCGGATCGAAGCGGCGGAGGGGGAGACCGCGGTGATGGAAGGCTCGGGAGTGGTCGAAGGGCAGCTCCTTGTCAGCGGCGTCAGAACCGATGAACAGGGAACCCATCGACTGGTGCATGCCGACGCGCGAGTGATGGCACGTACGACGCGGCAGGCGAGCTTTTCCATGTCGGAGCAGATGAAGCTGCTGCGGCCGAACGGGGAAAGGACAGAGCGCCGTATGCTCGATTTCCTCGGATTGCGGCTGCCGTATCGTGTCGGCTCGGTCGATTCTCCGCATGCGGTGTCAAATACGGATACAGAAGCTCCGGCGCCCTTGGGGATCACCCTGCCGATCAGCGTTGTGACGGATCATGTCCATGCTTTGTCGGAGGAAGAGACC
>DGUQ01000186.1 GCA_002394725.1 Ruminococcaceae bacterium UBA4306 | reverse complement strand
TTGCAGTTGCTTCGCGTTATTATGTAATATCTCGGAAAGGTTTCGGGAGGGGCACAGTGGCGCTTAGCCAATCACAGGCTCTGCCTGTTCTTGGAGCACTGTTGCATGGGAGTTGTAAACCAAATCATAGATTTGGACAACTCCTCAAGCGCCGTACCCTACAACTCTTTGAAATATGCATTGGAAGGTTTAAAAATATGCACAAAATATTCATCGACGGCAGCTCCGGTACCACGGGGCTTCGCATCCGTGAACGCTTGTCACAGCGTAAGGATCTTGAACTGATGATCCTGCCCGACGAGCTCCGCAAGGATACCGCCGCGCGCCGTGAAATGCTCAACAAAAGTGATATCAGCTTTCTTTGCCTGCCCGATCAGGCGGCGATAGAAGCGGTGTCGCTGATCGATAACCCCGACACGGTCGTGATCGACACCTCTACTGCTCACCGTACCGCGGAGGGCTGGACATACGGTATGCCAGAGCTGACGGGTCTGCGTGAACAGTTGAAAACCGCGACCCGTATTGCCAACCCCGGCTGTCACGCGAGCGGCTTTATTGCCCTGATCCGCCCCCTCGTTGAGTCGGGCATCATTAGAAAAGACAGCGCGCTGTCGTGTTTTTCGCTGACGGGGTATTCCGGCGGCGGCAAGAAGATGATCGCGGAGTATGAGGCGGAGGATCGTGATCCGCTGTTTGACGCGCCGCGTATCTATGCTCTCGGTCAGGCGCATAAGCATCTGCCTGAGATGAAGCAGCTTTGCGGTCTTGACAAGGAGCCGGTATTCAGCCCCATCGTCGCGGATTATTACAGCGGCATGGAGGTTAGCGTGACCCTCACGCGTGATCACTTATGTAAGGCTTTTACCCTTGATGACATCAAGACAGCATATAAAGATTATTACAAGAGCGGACTGATCCGCTATGATGACAGCACCGAGGGCGGCTTGATCAGCGCCTCGGCGTTCAGTGGGCGAGACGACATGGTCGTCGCGGCATACGGTAACGATGACCGTATTACCCTGATCGCCCGATTTGACAATCTCGGTAAGGGCGCTTCCGGCGCCGCGATCCAGAACATGAACATCCGTCTGGGTCTGGATGAAGCAGAGGGACTGGTTATATAGGCTCCCTTTGGTAAAGGGAGCTCCCGCGGGAGCGGGTGAGGGATTGTACAAAAGGAGCGTAGCGACCAACCAAATAAATTATTAGTTGCTCGTTCCACTCAATCAATTAGGCAATCCCTCCGAGTTCGCTTAACGCGAACCCACCTCCCTTTACCAAAGGGAGGCTAATGCACTCCGAAGGAAGGAACAATATGATGAAACAGATTGAAGGCGGTGTGACCGCGGCTCAGGGCTTTTCCGCCTCGGGCATCCACTGCGGCATCCGCAGAAATACATCGAAGAATGATCTGTCGCTGATCGTCAGCAGTACCCCTGCCTCGGCGGCGGCGGTCTATACGACCAACCTCGTCAAAGGCGCTCCCCTGACGGTCACCAAAGCGCATATCGCCGACGGCAAGGCGCAGGCAATCATCTGTAACTCCGGCAACGCCAATACCTGCAACGCCGACGGGATCGAGATCGCCGAGGGCATGGCTGCGCTCGTCGCGGAGAAAACAGGGATCGCGGCAACCGATGTTGTGGTAGCTTCCACAGGCGTCATCGGGCAGCCGCTGAGCCTTGAACCCATTCAAAACGGGATGGACGAGCTGGTCGAAAAGCTGTCCGAAAACGGCAGCAATGACGCGGCGCTGGGTATCATGACCACCGACACCGTTCCCAAGGAGGTCGCGGTCGAGTTCACCTGCGGCGGCAAGACCTGCCGTATCGGCGGCATCGCCAAGGGCAGCGGCATGATCCATCCGAACATGGCGACCATGCTGGTGTTCATCACCACCGACTGCGCGATCGCGCCCGAATTGCTCCAGAAGGCGCTGTCGGGCGACATTCAAAATACCTTCAACATGATCTCTATCGACGGCGACACCTCTACTAACGACATGGTCGTGGTGCTGGCGAACGGTCTGGCAGGTAATGATGAGATTACCGCCGAGGGCGAGGACTTTTCTGCCTTGATGCAGGCGCTCAACACGGTCACGGTGGGACTGTGCCGCATGATCGCCGGTGACGGCGAGGGCGCGACCAAGCTGCTCGAATGTCAGGTCAGCGGTGCAAAATCTCTCGATACCGCCAAGACGGTTGCCAAATCCGTCATTTGTTCGAGCTTACTCAAGGCGGCGATGTTCGGCGCGGACGCGAACTGGGGTCGTGTGCTGTGCGCGATCGGCTACTCCGGCGCGGATGTGGATGTGAATAAGATCGACGTCAGCTTCAAAAGCGCTAAGGGCACCGTCGATGTTTGCAAAAACGGCGCAGGGATCGCGTTCAGCGAGGAAAAGGCGAAGGAGATCCTGCTCGAAAAGGAGATCGAGATCCTCGTCGCCCTGAACGACGGTGAGTACAGCTCCACCGCGTGGGGCTGTGACCTGACCTATGACTATGTCAAGATCAACGGAGATTATCGGACATAAAAGGCTTGGCACAAACGCTTATTGTAGGGTACGGCATTTATGACGTACCGTAGAATGACGGGCTTTATTAACAGTAGAAGCGTGAGATAGGATTGATAGCGGCTTCAACGGTACGTCGACAAGCAGTGGCGTTATGCCAATCGCTCCGCTCTTGGAACGCTGTTGCATGGGAGTTGTTAGCCAAATCAAAGATTTGGACAACTCCTCAAGCGCCGTACCCTACAGCTCACATATAAATTGTTATTGAGGTAACCATGAACAACGAGATTTCGAACGCGGATAGGGCGGAGGTACTGACCGCCGCGCTGCCGTACATCAAAAAATATAACGGAAAGATCGTCGTCGTCAAATACGGCGGCAACGCGATGGTCAATGAGGAATTAAAGCAGCAGGTCATGCAGGATATCGTCCTCTTATGGCTGATCGGCGTCAAGGTCGTGCTGGTGCACGGCGGCGGTCCCGCGATCAATGAGGTGATGGAGCGCGTCGGCAAGAAGCCCGAGTTCGTCGACGGCTTGCGTGTGACCGATCAGGAGACCATCGACATCGTGCAGATGGTGCTGTCGGGCAAGGTCAACAAGACGCTCGTCAACCTGATCGAGTCTAAGGGCGGCAAGGCGATGGGCATCTCCGGCATGGACGGCAGACTGATTGAAGCGGAGCAGAAGGATCCCCGACTCGGCTTTGTCGGCAACGTTACCAATATCCGTCCCGAGCCGATCATGGATCTGCTCGAAAAGGGCTATATCCCCGTTGTATCCACCATCGGATGTGACAAGGACGGCAACGCCTATAACATCAACGGCGATACCGCGGCGGCGTATATCGCCGGCGCGATCGAGGCGGAACGCTTGATCATGATGACCGATATCGCAGGCATCCTCAAGGATAAGGACGACCCCTCGAGCCTGATCCCTCAGATCACGGTCAGTGAGGCGCAGACCCTATATCGCGACGGCGTGATCTCGGGCGGCATGATTCCCAAGGTCGGCTGCTGTATCGAGGCGATCTACAAGGGCGTGCAGAAGGTCATCATCATGGACGGCAGAGTGCCGCACTCCATTTTGATGGAGCTGATGACCGACGAGGGCGCCGGTACGATGGTTCTCGGGGACGATAAGTAATAATGAATCGCTACGCGATTCAAATCACGATGAAATCAATTCATAAAATGAATTGCACTTCGTGCATGATTTGCCGGACACGCGTGTCACGGCATGATAGGAGAATTTATGAGTATCAAACAAACCGATGAGCGCTATATCGCGCATACCTATAAACGCTTTGACCTTGCGATCGTCAAGGGCAAGGGCTGCCTTTGCTATGACGACAACGGCAAGGAGTATATCGACATGACGTCGGGTATCGGCGTCAATGCCTTCGGCTACTCCGACCCCGTGTGGGCGGACGCTGTCGCGAATCAGGCAAGGCTCTTACAGCACACCTCCAACCTGTACTATACCGCCCCCTGCGCGGAGTTGGCGGAGATCCTCTGCACCCGTACCGGTATGAGCAAGGTGTTTTTCAGTAACTCCGGCGCTGAGGCGAACGAGTGCGCGATCAAGGTCGCGCGTAAATATGCCGCCGAGCACAAGGGCGATGACTATTACAATATCATCACCTTGAACAAGAGCTTTCACGGCAGAACGCTGACGACCCTCGCGGCGACGGGTCAGGACAACTTCCACCATGATTTTTTGCCGCTGACAGAGGGCTTCCTCTACGCTCAACCGAATGATACCGAGGGGCTTTGGCAGCTCGTCAAGGAGAACAAGGTCGCCGGCATTCTGATCGAGACCGTACAGGGTGAGGGCGGCGTGAATGCCCTCGACGCCGATTTTGTCAAAGCGGTCGAGCGTATTTGTAAGGAGAACGATATCGTCTTTATGGTCGACGAGGTACAGACCGGCAACGGCAGAACCGGCAAGCTCTATTCGTATATGCACTTCGGCGTTCAGCCCGACGTGGTTTCGACCGCCAAGGGGCTCGCGGCAGGTCTGCCGATGGGCGCGACGTTGATGAGCGCGAAGGTGGGCGAGGTGTTCGGTTACGGTGACCACGGCTCCACCTTCGGCGGCAACCCTGTCTGTGCCGCCGCCGCGATCTCAGTGATGAACCGCTTGAACGAGGCGTTCCTCTCAGAGGTCGCCGCAAAGGGACAGTATGTCAAGGAGCGTGTCGAAGCGGCAGGCTTTTCCGTCAGCGGCTTGGGCTTGATGATCGGTATCGAAACAAAGAAGCCTGTGTCCGAGGTGATCGCCGCGTGCATGGAGAAAGGCGTTCTGTGCCTGTCCGCCAAAGAAAAACTGAGATTATTACCGCCGCTGAATATTCCGCCGGAACAGCTCACCAAAGCGGTGGATGTCGTGATTGAATCGCTGAGTGAATAAGAGTAGGGGAGGGGCTTGCTCCTCCCGTGGCAGCAGTCAAAAATCAAACGATACTTAGGTCAAGAAGTAAAAGCCTTATCTGCTTTGCGCCTTGACTTGATTATACGGAAATGATCGGGAGGAGCAAGCCCCTCCCCTACACGTGTTTTCGAGGTGCAATATGAATTTACAAAATCAACATTTCCTGAAATTATTAGACCTGACTCCCGATCAGATCGGCGGTCTGCTCGACCTTGCCGCCGAGCTGAAGGCGAAGAAAAAGGCAGGCACTCCCCATCGTCTGTGCGAGGGTAAAAGCATCGCGCTGATCTTTGAAAAAACCTCGACCCGTACACGCTGCGCGTTTGAGGTCGCGGCGGCTGATCTCGGTATGCACCCGACCTATCTCGACCCCTCCGGTTCGCAGATCGGCAAGAAGGAGAGCATCGCCGACACCGCCCGTGTGCTGGGCAGAATGTATGACGCGATCGAGTACCGCGGCTACGGTCAGTCGATCGTCGAGGAGCTCGCGAAATACGCCGGTGTTCCCGTCTATAACGGACTGACCAACGAGTTCCATCCGACCCAGATCCTCGCCGACTTCCTCACCATCCGCGAGCATTTTGGTTCTCTCAAGGGCAAGAAGCTCGTCTATATGGGCGACGCGCGCTATAACATGGGCAATTCCCTGATGGTCGGCTGCGCGAAGATGGGCATGCACTTTGTCGCCTGCGCCCCGAAGAAGTATTTTCCGAACGCCGAGTTGGTCAAAGAATGTCAGGCGATCGCTCAGGATACCGGCGCTATCCTCGAATTCATCGAGGATCCGATGACCGCGACCAAGAACGCCGACGTGATCTACACCGACGTATGGGTATCGATGGGCGAGCCCGACGAGGTCTGGGAGGAGCGCATCCGTGATCTCAGCCCCTATCAGGTGAACAAAGCGCTGATGGATAACGCAGGGGAAGGGTGCCGCTTTATGCACTGTCTGCCCGCGTTCCATGATCTGAACACCACCATCGGTAAACAGATCCACGACAAGTTCGGTATCGACTGCATGGAGGTCACCGACGAGGTGTTCGAGAGCGAGCAGTCCATCGTCTTTGACGAGGCGGAGAACCGCATGCACACCATCAAAGCGGTCATCGCCGCAACGCTGGCATAATCAAGTAATGT
>DGUQ01000122.1:6858-10478 GCA_002394725.1 Ruminococcaceae bacterium UBA4306 | reverse complement strand
TCCGCCACCGACGTGCTCTCGTTCCCCTTGGGCGAGAACGGCGTGTATGACGTCAACCCCGATACCGGGGCAAAGCTGCTCGGCGACGTCGTCATCTCGATGGAGCGCGCGCAGAAGCAGGCGATGGAATACGGCCACAGCTTTGAGCGCGAGGTGTGTTACCTCACGGTACACAGCATGCTCCATCTGCTCGGCTACGACCACATGGAGCCGCAGGAAAAGGCAGAGATGCGCATGAAGGAAGAAACCGTCATGGCGCGCATCGGACTGGAAAGAATCTAGTGCCAATGATGTGAAATCAGTGTAAGCATGAGGCGCACGCTTTTCGCGTGCGCCTTACATTATGACAGCAAAGCTATTGACAATCTCGCGATTTTTCGGTATAACATTGGTTGATAAAAGATAAAGGAAAACGACTATGAACAATCAACAAAGATCCGTATTCGTCACCATCGTCGGCGTCCCGAATGTCGGCAAAAGCTCCATCTTGAACCGTATCTTGGGGCACAAGATCGCGATCGTCAGCTCCAAGCCCCAGACGACCCGTACCCGGATCACGGGCATCCTCACTGACGGCGACGATCAGCTGGTATTCATCGACACCCCCGGTCTGCTCAAGCCGCGCAACGAGCTGGGCGAATATATGGTCAAGGCGATCAACGAGAGCGTGCAGGGCGGCGACGTTGCCGTGCTGGTGGTGGAAGCCACGGGCGGCGTGCGCAAGGGCGAGCTGAGCCTGATCGAAAAGCTCAAAAAGTCAAATATGCCTGCGATCCTCGCGATCAACAAGATCGATATGCTTAAGAATAAAAAGGAAGAGCTGATGGAGGCGATCCTCGCTTACAGCGAGCTGTATAACTTTGACGCGGTCGTGCCCATCTCCGCGCAGACAGGCGAGGGCTTCTCCGCGCTGACGGACGAGTTGAAAAAGCATTGCGTCGAGGGCGGTCATTTCTTTGACGATGACGCCCTGACCGATCAGCCCGAGAAGGTGATCGTCTCCGAGATCATCCGTGAGAAGATCCTGCGGCTGTGCGACAAGGAGATCCCCCACGGCACCGCGGTGGTGATCGAGAGCCTCAAGGAACGTGAAAACGGTGAACTCATGGATATCGAGGCGACCATCTACTGCGAGCGCGACTCCCACAAGGGCATCATCATCGGCAAGAAGGGTGCCATGCTCAAGAAGATATCGACCTATGCAAGGCAGGATATCGAGCGCTTCTTCGGCTGTAAGGTGAACCTGCAAACATGGGTCAAGGTCAAGGAGGACTGGCGCAACCGCCGCGCGCTGCTGACGAACTTCGGCTACGATAAAAAGAGCTTTGATTGATGCTTTTCAAATTCCGACTCCCTCAAGAGAGGGAGTTTTTTGTTCCCGATTTCGGTCGAGATTCCTCTTGATATGCTCTTTCTTTTATGATAAAATCAATATGGTGTGGTTTCTGATGAAATCAGCGACCGATTACGAATATTTTCCATCTACATATTTCACGCGATAATGCCCACCCATCTCGGTATAATAACCCTATACCATAGTAAAGGGAATGATCGTGTGAAAGACGAAAAAGACGCGTGGAGATCGTTTACCGAGAGCGGCAGTGTCATGGATTATCTTGCCTATAAAGAGATCCAACACCGGCACGACGGTGAACAGCAAGAGGGCAAGGATGAAGTTCAAAACCAAGGGTCTGATCATCAAACAGCAGAATATCGGTGAACGTGACAGGCTGGTATGGGTTTTGACAGAGAGCCACGGCATCCTGCGTGCCTTTGCGCGCGGCGCCAAGAATATCAAAAGCCCTAAGTGCGCCGGCACGGGGCTTTTATCATATGCGGCACTGACGATCTTTGAGGGGCGCGACAGCTACAGCATCGACGAGGCGGAAGCGCTCGAACAGTTCATCGGTCTGCGCTCCGATATCGAGAATATGTCGCTCGCGCAGTACTTTTGCGAGCTGTGTCTGAACCTCTGTCCGACGGGACAGGAAGCAAAGGAACAGCTGCGACTGGCGCTGAATGCGATCTATCTTTTGGCGAACAAAAAACGTCCCCCCTTGCAGATCAAGATCTGCTTTGAAATGCGGCTGATCACCCTGTGCGGCTATATGCCCGACCTCGTGATGTGCGATATCTGCGGCACCTACGAAGCGCCCGAGATGATCTTTGTCCCCCATACGGGCAAGCTCTACTGCGCCTCCTGTGCGGACAGGCACGGCATCCAAGGCGCGCGCCTGCCGATCGCGTCGATCACGGCGCTCAGGCATACCGTGTATGCCGATTTTGACAGGCTCTTTTCCTTTGAACTCAAAGAGGAGCTGTTGGCGCCCTTGTCCCTCGCGTCGGAGCGCTATGTCGCCTACATGACGCAAAAGGATTATCCGACCCTGCAATTCTATAAAGCGATGTTATAGGCTCCCTTATAAGGGATTGAAATAGATGAAGGCTTTATATCACCATAAGGAATGCTGAAAGATGAACAGACATTTTAAAACACTGGAATTGGATAAAATCTTACATATGCTGGCGGAGGAGACCTCCATCAACGAGGCAGGGGAGCTGGCGCTCTGTGTTGAGCCGCAGTATGACCTTGATAAGGTCGAGCGTTTGTTGACGCAGACCGAGGATGCTCACATCCTGATCGGGCGATTCGGCGCACCGTCCTTCGGTGGGATCAGCAATGTGACCAACGCCCTGCGCCGTGCCGAGGCAGGCGGCTGTCTGAACACCTCGGAGCTGCTCTCGATCGCGCGCGCACTGCGCGTCATCAAGGGCGTACGCGACTGGCACGCGCACTGTGCCGGCGTGAGCACCTCGCTGGACAGCTATTTCCGCGCGCTGTACACCAATCCCAACCTCAGCGACCGGATCACCGCCTGTATCATCGGCGCGGACGAGATCTCGGACGGCGCGTCCAGAGAGCTCGCCGACATCCGCCGCAAAATGCGGATCGCCGCCTCGAAGGCGCGTGAGGTGCTGGACAAGATCATCCATTCCTCCACCTATCAAAAATATTTGCAGGAGGCGATCATCACCCAGCGTGACGGCAGATATGTCGTCCCCGTCAAGCAGGAATTTCGCTCTCAGGTCGCCGGTCTGGTGCATGACACCTCGTCGTCGGGCTCGACGGTCTTTATCGAGCCGATGGGCGTTGTCAACGCGAATAACGATATCCGCGTCTTAAAGGGCGAGGAGGAGAAGGAGATCGAGCGCATCCTCTTTGAGCTCAGCGGATTGTGCGCCGGCTGTGCGACCGATATTATCGAAAGCTACAAAACACTGGTTCAGCTGAACCTGATTTTCGCCAAAGCGCATTTGGCATATAAAATGAAGGCGGTGCGTCCCGTGATGAACGACAGCGGTGTGATCGAGCTGAAAGCGGCTCGTCATCCGCTGATCCCCAAGGACAAGGTCGTTCCAACGGATATCCGCTTGGGTGAGGACTTCGACACATTGGTCATCACCGGCCCCAACACAGGCGGTAAGACCGTCTGTCTGAAAACGCTCGGACTGCTCACGCTGATGGCGATGTGCGGCATGATGGTACCTGCGTCGGACAACTCGCGCCTGTCGGTATTCCGCCGTGTGTTGGTGGATATCGGCGACGAGCAGAGCATCGA